>CAZQTO010000019.1:0-23417 GCA_964596375.1 uncultured Zetaproteobacteria bacterium
GCCTTTGCATGATCTGCGACAGGGCAAGACTCTCCGGCCGCCATTGCACTGCCAGTCTGTGGTGTACCAGATTAACCTCGGCACGGACGATGCCCGGCATAGCGCCAAGGGCCTTTTCGATCAGCCAGACACAGGCGGCACAATGAATGCCTTCCACCATCAGATGTGCCTGCCTGGAGCCGTCGGCAAGATCGTGCACAAACTCCTGCTGTACCTCCGGCAGATCGTACTGGTCGATATCGCTGGGTGCATCGGGTGGCGGGGCCATGGTGGCTTCGCGCTGCTGCATACGCTGGTAAAAACTGTCCAGCCCGGCTTCATGGATCACCCGACAGACATTCAGGCAGCCGCTGCAACAGAACAGACGCTGCTCTCCGCCGACATCACCCTTGCAGGCTGTTGCGCCGCCGGCCGGCAGACCGCAGTGGAAACAAGATGTGCTGCGGTTCGAACTTATGATGGGGTCACTTGCCGACAAAAATGCGTTGAGCGGAGTCGAATCGCTGCCCGTCGGCATCAATGCGTGCCATCAGATCCCAGTTTCCTGGCAGGGGAAAGCTGATAGGTGCGGCGAAGGTGCCGATATCCACGGCTTTCAATTCGATGCTGAAATCGTAGCTGGCATCGTTGGGGCGATAGGCTGATACATGCACGATGCCCGAGCGCACGGGGTTGCCCTGATGGTCCATGACATACAGGCGGCAGGTTGCGGGCGAATTGGCTTGTATGGCATCGGGCAGCAGCAATTGCAGTCGCCATGCTGTGGCCGATGCTTTCTGGCGGGCATCCTTATCGTGGAAGTAGTTCTTGCCCTGCTCGTAGTAATCCTTCACTACCAGATTCGGTGGTGTGATAAATGCATAGGCAATAAACACGATGTTGACGGCAACCACGACAGCCACCGTGCCGAGGATGGCGCGTAACCATGGGTTCTTGAGGTCCTGTTTGACTTGTTCGCTCAACATAAATGCTCCTGCCGTAAATCCTGGTAACTGACTCTATCTGCCAATCGGGCTCATAAAGACCGATTTATACTTTATTTTAACCGCAGGTGCTCCCACGTTCTCCAATATAAATTGAATCCTGGTTTTCTTTTCCTTCAGGGCATCCGGCTTTGCCGACAGGAAGACGCTGAAGGGAAGGAGCCTGCCCGCCTGCAATACCACGTCCTGACTTCCGCCGACGATTTCCACGCCATGCGCATCATCGATGCTTAGTTTCATATGCATATCGGTCAGTGTCTTATTAATCGCCTTGATGGTGTATTTGTTGTGGATGTCGCCATTGCTCATCTGGATAAACAAGGGTTGCCTTTCATGCACAACGGAAAGCTCCACCGGTGGAATGTGTGAGAGGCCGTAAATAATGCCGGCGACGGCCAGCAGGAAAATACTGCTATAGGCGATCACGCGAGGGCGTTTGATGAGTGGCGGCAGGCTTATCCCCATCATTTCCTTTTCCGAGGCGTAGCGGATCAGACCGCGCGGACGGTCGACCTTGTCCATGATGCTGTCGCAGGCATCGATGCACATACCGCAACTGATGCAGCCCTCCTGCATACCTTCGCGGATATCCACCCCGGTCGGACATACACCGACGCAGAGATGGCAGTCAATGCAGTCACCACGGTTTTCGCTGCCCTTGCCGCGCACCTTGCCGCGCGGCTCACCACGTTTCGTGTCATAGGTCGGCAGTTCGGTGTCCTTGTCCAGCATCACACTCTGGATGCGGGCATAGGGGCACAGCCAGAAACAAACCTGCTCGCGCATAAAGCCGGCAAACACATAGGTTCCGAAGACAAAGGCTGCCAGCACGACCCAGGCCACGAGCGGGGCATCGAAGGTGAAGTAACGATACCACAGGTCGAAGGCGTCGGTGAAATAGGCCGCGAAGGTGATGCCGGTGAAGATGGCGATCAGCATCCACAGGGTATGCTTGAACAGCTTCAGGCGAATCTTGCGGGCGTTCCACGGGGCGGCATCGAGTTTGCGCCGCTGGATCGGATTACCCTCGATCTTGTCCTCCAGCCAGGTGAACCAGTCCGTCCACACCGTCTGGAAGCAGAAATAGCCGCACCACACACGTCCGGCAACCGCGGTGACGCCGAACAGCGTCATGGCCAGCAGAATAAGCACCAGAGACAGCACCCAGATATCCTGTGGCCAGACGGTGAGGGAAAACATGTGAAACTGGCGGTGCGGAATATCAAACAGAATCGCCTGCTGCCCATCCCAGCGGAAATACGGGCCGATAAAATAAAGCAGCCACAGGATGGAGGCATACCATTTGTAGTTGCGGAATCGACCGGGTATGCGTTTGGCGTGAATGGTTTCTCCGCCCGTGTTGACATGCCAATGGGCGGCATCGGTGTAGATGTCTTCTATGCTGATTTGCTTACGTTCATCCGACATACCTGCTCCTTGGTTTGTGAAAATAGAAAAAGGGAGGCATAGACCTCCCTCTCCCTTAAATTTTCAGTCCTTGTTCTATTCAGAATCGTCTTTGCCGCCGATGATCCTGAAAAACTTGTAGGCAAAATAGCCGATGATAAGAAGGCATCCGGCGATGGAAATAATTACGCTGATAACGACTGCATCCATATCCGTCTCCTATTTCCCGCCGCCGAATTCATGCACCTTGACGGCCAGCATCTTGATCGCTTCCGGACTGAGTTTGCCACCGAAAGCCGGCATGATAGCCACACGGGTGTTCGGCACATCTTCCTGATCCACGCCATAACGGATGGTGCGCATGATATCCTCACGCGAACTGCCGAACCGCCAGATGCCGTCGGTCAGGTTGGCCGCACCCGAACCGTTGTCGTTGATTGCGCCGCCTGTGCCGTTGTCGCCATGGCAGCCTGTGCAGCCGATATCATCGAACTGTGCCATCTGGGCAGGCGTTGCCTTGCCTTCGGAGAGGGCAAGCACGGTATCGGTCAACTGATTGACCTCAACCTCGCTTAGCATGTCAGCGTGTGCCGGCATATTACCCTGACGCCCGTCGGTTATGCTCTCGATGATGGTGTCGATGTCACCGCCGAACAGCCAGGCATCGTCGGCCAGACTGGGGAACAAACCCGGAGCGCCTTCACCACCGGCACCATGGCAGCCGGCACAGTTGTCGCCGAAGATGGCCTTGGCAGAGGACTCGGAGAAGTTACGCATGCCTGCATCAGCGAGTAATTCCTGACCGCTCATGCTGGCAACCTTCTCAAGCAGAGGAGCCTTGAGCACGGCATTTTCGGCAACCGCTTCCTTGAATTCCTTGATCTGCGTCCAGCCCAGAATACCTTTGGTGGAATCGTTGACCAGCGGAATGGCCGGATAAAGGATGAAATAGACCACACACCAGATCCAGCTGGCATGGAATGCAATGATCCACCAGCGCGGCGGCGGGTTGGTCAACTCACGGATTCCATCCCACTCGTGGCCCGTATCCGGGGTGTGTTGCGGCTTATCTTGTTTGGCCATGTCCAGCCTCCCTGTCCCTATCCTTATGATCGTCATTTACAAAATCACGGTATTGTTCAAATTTGTCGCGGTTGGCCGGCTTGAACACCCAGACGTACAGGCCGATCATCAATGCGCTGAGCACCAGCACAATAATCAGCCCCGTCCAGTCGGCCCGCGTCATGGCTTCCCAGTCGGTATTGAAGAATTCGCTCAGACTATTCACGGTAGTCCTTTCCTTCTTCAAACTTCACCATCGTGCCAAGTACCTGCAGGTAGGCAACGAGGGCATCCATTTCGGTCTTGTCCTGCACGCCGGCAGCGGCACCTGCGAAGTCCGTATCGCTGTATGGAACACCGACCATGGCCAGTGCGCGCATCTTCTTCTCGGTCAAGACGCCATCGAGTTTGTAGCCCTCGAGGAAGGCGTAATCAGGCATGACCGATTCCGGTACCAGCGAGCGGGGAGCGCGCAGATGCTGCACCTGCCATTCATTGGAGTATTTTCCGCCCACGCGGGCCAGATCGGGCCCGGTACGCTTGGAGCCCCACTGGAACGGATGATCGAACTTCGATTCCGCAGCCAGCGAATAATGACCATAGCGTTCCATTTCATCGCGGAACGGACGGATCATCTGCGAATGGCACAGATAGCAGCCTTCGCGGATGTAGACATCGCGCCCTTCAAGTTCCAATGCCGAGTAGGGGCGAATGCTGTCTTCATCCTTGGTCAGCTTTTCGATGGTGCTATCAATGTAGAACAGGGGAACGATTTCCACGATGCCGCCGATTGAGACAACAATGGCAATCATGACGATAAAGCCCCAGATGTTTTTTTCGAGTTTTTCCTGGAATGTCATGGTCGCCTCCTTATGCCCGAGCTGCCGCAGCACTCGGCTGTCCGGCGGTTCGAATGGTCATGATCACGTTGTATAGCATGATGAATGCTCCAACCAGAACAAGCAGGCCGCCCACGGAGCGCAATACATAGTATGGATGCATGGCCACCACGCTTTCGGCGAAGGTGTAGGCGAGGTTGCCGTAGTCATCGGTGGCGCGCCACATCAGGCCCTGCATGATGCCGGACACCCACATCGCACAGATGTAGATCACCGTGCCGATGGTGTGAATCCAGAAATGCGTATTGACCAGTCCGACAGAGTAAATTTCAGTTTTCCAAAGTCGGGTCAGTAGGTGATAGATAGCACCGACGGAAACCATCACCACCCAGCCCAGGGCTCCGGAGTGCACATGGCCGATGGTCCAGTCTGTGTAATGGGAAAGTGCATTCACTGTCTTCAGCGACATGACCGGGCCTTCGAAAGTGGACATGGCGTAGAAGGCCAGCGATACAACCAGGAAGCGTAGCACGTAGTCGTCGCGTAATTTATGCCATGCACCGGAGAGGGTCATCAGACCGTTCACCGCACCACCCCAGGAAGGGATAATCATGGCAATGGATACAGCTGCACCCAGCGATCCGGCCCAGTCGGGCAGGGCGGTGTATTGCAGATGATGCGCTCCCAGCCAGACATAACCGAACATCAGCGCCCAGAAATGCAGCACGGAGAGACGATAAGAGAAGATCGGCAGGTTCGCCTGTTTGGGGATGAAATAATACATGATGCCGAGGAAGCCTGCGGTCAGGAAGAAGCCCACGGCATTATGCCCCCACCACCATTGAATCATCGCATCGTGCACGCCTGAGAAGAGTGAGTATGACTTGGTCATCGTCACCGGAATGGCCAGCGAATTCACCACATGCAGGTAGGTGATCATAATCATCATGCCGAGGAAGAACCAGTTGGCCACATAGATATGCGAGACCTTACGATTGGCGATGGTCATGATGAAATTGAACATATAGGACAGCCAGACGACAGCAATGGCGATGTCGATGGGCCATTCCAGTTCGGCATACTCCTTGCCGGAGGTCCAGCCCATGGGGAAGGAAACAACGGCCGAAACAATAATAAGATTCCAGCCAATGAAGGTGAACCAGGCCATTTTGTTGCTCCACAGGGGGACAGCGCAGGTTCGCTGTACGACATAAAAAGCCGTGGCCATCAGGGTGCAGCCGCCGAATGCGAAGATCACCGCATTGGTATGCAGAGGACGCAGGCGTCCGAAGCTGAGATACTCACTCACATTGAGTGCCGGGAACGATAATTGCCATGCAATGAGATCGCCCACCAGCGCGCCGACGACGAAATAAACCACTGCACAGACTGCAAAGGCTTTTACGATCGCCATATTGTAGTTGGGATTTTCAGGAGCATTTCCGACCACGATTTCCTCCTCCTTGGTAAAAGATATATTGCAAGACTATGAATAAAGCGGGCCTAGTCCACAGTTTCTTTGTGCTTAAATCCGAGTAAAATGATGGGGTATTCCGAAGGGGAATGATCGACTATTGCTGCAGTAACAGCTCAGCGGGAAAAAGAAAGGAGTCATGATTTCTCATGACTCCTTGATCTTCTTAATGGTGACCATGGTCGGAATCCTCCCTTAGGATCGCTACAGCTTAGCAGTGCGTTGCCTCAGCAACAATTGCCGGGTAGGTAGGCAGGGTCAGTTTCCCGAATCTTCCTGCAACAGGCACTGACGGATTGCCAAGAGTTCCTGCCGACGCTTTTCGTCGGTTTTCGGGTAGCGCATGTTGAGCGACTTGAAGGTATCCAGAATGATTCGCGAAATAATCAGGCGTGCGTTCTCCTTATCGTCGGCGGGAATCACGTACCACGGTGCACGCCTTGTAGTCGTCCCGCTCAGGCATTTCTCATAGGCATGCATGTACTGGTGCCAGAATTTCCTCTCCTCAATGTCGGCAAGACTGAATTTCCAGTTTTTTTCCGGATCGTCGATACGGGCCAGAAAACGCTGTTTCTGCTCTTCCCTGGAGAGATGAAGGTAGAATTTGACGATCCGTGTGCCGTTACAGTGCAGATGGTTCTCCATTTCCACAATGGAACGATACCGCTCGCTCCAGATAGTTTTTTCCCTGACCAGCCCATCCGGCAACAGCTGAGTGCGGAGAATCTCCGGATGCACCCGAACGATCAACACCTCCTCATAGTAGGATCGGTTAAAAATGCCGATGCGCCCGCGCTCAGGCAGGCACCGGGTTGTGCGCCAGAGAAAATCGTGTTCCAGTTCCGTCGGGCTCGGATGCTTGAAATTGAACACTTCGCAACCCTGAGGGTTGACCCCGGACATGACATGCCGGATGGCGCCATCCTTGCCCGCCGCGTCCAGGGCCTGAAAAATTAGCAATACCGCATGGCGGTTGGAGGCATAGTGCAGCTTTTGCAGCCTGCTTAGTTCACCCACCTGTTCTTCAAGCAACTCTTGATAATGCTCATTTGATTTGTAGAAGGGTTTCACAAGCGTTGGCCATTCCCCGAGCTTGACCTTTTTGCCTTCCCGCACCTGGAAATCCTTTGATTTGATTTTCATCTTCATGCCTCCGTTGTCACAAGCTGCGTCAATGTCCAGCCAGATCCTTCCGAATCTCCTGTTCCGCCTGCAGCCAGTCTTCAGCCGCGTGACCATTCTGGCGGCCACGCTGCTCATAAAGTTCGTAGGCGCGTTTGGCGATCAGCGTTGCCACATCGACGGGCTTCTTTGCCTCGACGGGTTTCCTGCCCAGCAGGGGCGCACCGGCGGGATCGAACACACGATAGGCAAGCAGTTTTGCCCTGTCGCTTGCCAGAAACCATAGCAGGGCATAGCCCCAGACAAACAGCGCAAAACCCCAGCCGAGCGGTGCCATAAATATCCCGTATACCGCGATCAACGTTGCCAGAATCTGTGTTCCAAGCACCGCAAGCATCAAAACCGGTGCGGGGCGTATAGACCAGAACGGGCCGCGCGTGCGCGTCAGGAAAATTGTCAGATGTCCCGCCACGGACAGCATCAGATACATCAGCGTCTGAATGTGCTCGCGGTCGAGGTGGTAGACACGCTCGCCGATGTAAAACAGGCCGAATGCAGCCAGGGGGCCAATGATTCCCAGCACGGTGGATACTCCCAGTACGACTGGCATGTTCCAGCTTTCCGGCTCATTTTTGTAACGAACATTGTCATAGGCAATGGACAGGATCGCCCCGTCATTGAGCAATGCGAGCATCACGATCATGACAGCTGTCAATGGATAGAAGTTGAAGATCAGGATGGTCAGCGTCATGAACAGCAGCACGCGCAGCGTCTCGGTGATGCGATAGATTGCATAGCTGTTCATGCGCTGGAATATTTTGCGACTTTCCTTGATCGCGTCGATGATAACCGACAGACCGGATGTCATCAGAACGATGGATGCCGCTGCGCGCGCTGCATCCGTTGCACCCGAAACAGCGATACCGCAGTCGGCCTTCTTCAAAGCAGGGGCGTCGTTCACCCCGTCGCCCGTCATGCCGACGATGTGACCGCGTTGCTGCAGGACATCCACAATGTGAAACTTGTGTTCAGGGAACACCTGGGCGAAGCCGTCGGCCTGCTCGATGGACTCAGCCAACTGCCCGGTCTCGTGATGCTTCGTATTGCCGAAGCCGGCGGCATCGAGAATATTTGTACCCAAGCCAAGTTTTCCGGCTGTTTCGCGGGCGATGGCCAGGGCATCGCCCGTTACCATCTTGACATTGATGCCCATCTGTCGCGCGGTTGCAATCGTCGCTTTGGCCTGCTCGCGTGGGGGGTCGAACAGGGGCAATACACCATAAAACTGCCATTGGCCGTTTACATCGGCCCGCGCCACGGCCAGCGCGCGGAAGCCGCGCGCGGCGAATTCGTTCACGGCCTTTTCAACAGCGGACGTTACCTGTCCGGCATTGGCCGACAGCTCCAGAACCACCTGTGGCGCACCCTTGGTTACCTTGAACTCCTTACCATCAGGTCCCTTGACGTTAGCCTCGGTGCGCTTGCGCACGGGGTCGAATGGCTGGAAATGAAGCACCTGATAGTCTTTCAGCACCTGTTCATCTTTCAGGCCGCCCAGCACGGCAAAATCAATGGTGTCCTTGTTGTCCGCGCGCGACGCAAGCGCGGCGTTGAGGATGATCTGATCGGCCGGAATGCCGTTTACACTGAATGGATCGCCCAGTGTCAGCCTGTTCTGGGTCAGGGTGCCTGTTTTGTCGGAGCACAGCATGTCCATGCCGGCCATTTCCTCGATGGCCGCCAGCCGGGTCACGATCGCGTTTTTTTTCGCCAGCAGGCGCGCGCCGACCGCCATGGTCACCGACAGCACTGTGGGCATGGCTACGGGAATGGCCGCCACGGTCAATACCAGGGCGAACTGAAGCGTAGTGAGCAGGGGGTCGCCGCGGAAGATGGCGACGGCGATAATGACTGATACCAGAGCTACCGCGAGGATGATCAGGTAATTGCCGATCTTCAGCACCGCGCGCTGAAAATGGCTGACGGTATGCGTCTCCTGCACGAGTTGCGCTGTTTTGCCGAAATAAGTGTTTGCGCCCGTGGCGTAAACCAATGCTCCGATTTCACCCTGACGCATAATCGATCCCGAAAACACTGCTTCGCCCGGATTGCGGATGGTGGGCAGGGATTCCCCAGTCAATGCCGACTGATCCACTTCGATCGGATCGCCCTCAAGCAGTCGTGCATCAGCCGGCACAATGTCGCCCAGGCGCAAGCGGATAATATCGCCCGGAACCAGTTCACGTGCGGCCTGGGCGCCCCACTTGCCGTCGCGTTTTATCCGCGCCTTGATTGCCAGTTTGGCTTTGAGGGCGGTAATCGCGTTGCCAGCCTGATGCTCTTCCCAGAAGCCGACGATGGCGTTTGCCAGCAAGAGAATGAGGATGATAAAAAAGTCCGGCCAGTGTTTGTCGACTGCGGAGAGAATGACGGCTATTTCGATCATCCACGGGATGGGTCCCCAAAAATAGCCGAGGAATTTCAGCAATGGATTGATTTCCTTTTCCTGAATCTCATTCGGACCATACTCGGCAAGCCGTTTCTGCGCCTCATCCTGACTGAGGCCATCCGGCGACGATCCAAGTCGCTTCTCCAGTTCCGCAATGGGAAGGGATTTCAGATCGGCTTTCGATTCAGGCATCGTTGCGGGAGTTTTTACCTTGTCGGTAGTGGATTTCATAACACATGCCCTCCTGTCTTTGCTATGTTGCACATGGCATGAGTTACGGGATGCCTGCTGTCATGCTGATTTCCATTTCCAGTTGCGAATCTCCGGCATATCCACGCCGTGTTTTTCAATGTATTGCCTGTGCTCGATCAGCTTGTCCCTGAGCTGCTGTTTCAGATAGATGCCCTGGTCGCCTGTTTGCGGCAGGCGGTCGATGGTATCCATCACCAGATGGAAGCGGTCCAGATCGTTGAGCACCGTCATGTCGAAGGGCGTGGTGATGGTGCCCTCTTCCTTGTAGCCGCGGACATGGATGTTGCGGTGGTTGGTGCGCCGGTAGGTCAGTCGGTGGATCAGCCACGGGTAGGCGTGGTAGGCGAAAATGACCGGTTTGTCTTTGGTGAACAGCTCGTCGAAATCCATGTCGGAGAGGCCGTGCGGATGTTCGCTGGACGGTTGCAGTTTCATCAGGTCGACAACGTTGACCACCCGGATTTTCAGCTCGGGTAGATGCTCGTGCAGGATGGAGACGGCGGCGAGGGTCTCCAGCGTAGGCACGTCGCCGCAGCAGGCCATGATTACATCCGGTGCAACCGCCTGGTCGTTGCTGGCCCACTGCCAGATGCCGATGCCCTCGCTGCAATGCTTGACGGCGGCGTCCATCGTCAGCCATTGCGGTGCGGGGTGTTTGCCCGCGACCACCACGTTGACGTAGTGGCGGCTCCTCAGGCAGTGGTCCATCACCGAAAGCAGACAGTTGGCATCCGGCGGAAAATAGACCCGCACCACCTCGGCCTTCTTGTTCACGACATGGTCGATGAAGCCGGGATCCTGATGTGTGAAGCCGTTGTGGTCCTGACGCCACACATGCGAAGCGAGCAGGTAGTTCAGCGAGGCGATCTTGCGTCGCCACGGCAGGTGCGCGGTGACCTTCAGCCACTTGGCATGCTGGTTGAACATCGAATCGACGATGTGAATGAAGGCCTCATAACAGTTGAACAGTCCATGCCTTCCGGTGAGCAGGTAACCTTCCAGCCAGCCTTCGCACTGGTGCTCGCTGAGCATTTCCATGACGCGACCGGCGGGGGCAAGAAACTCGTCGTTCGGCATGGTCGCGGCATCCCACTGGCGCCGGGTCACTTCAAACAGCGCCTCCAGACCGTTGGAGAGCGTCTCGTCCGGGCCGAAGACGCGGAAATTACGCTGCCCGCTGTTCAGCTTTGCCACATCGCGCAGAAAACGCCCGAGCACATGCGTGTCACCGATACCTGGCGCTCCCGGCGATGGCACCTCGGCCGCGTAGTCACGAAAATCAGGCATGCGCAGATCGCGCAACAGCATGCCGCCATTGGCGTGGGGGTTCGCCCCCATACGGCGCAAGCCTGTGGGCGCCAGTTCGGCCAGTTCAGGTTGCAGGCAGCCCTGCTCGTCGAAGAGCTCCTGCGGCCGGTAGCTGTTGAGCCAGTCTTCCAACTGCTTGAGATGCTCTGGATGAGCATTCGGATGCAGTGGTACCTGATGCGAGCGGAAGCTGCCTTCGATCTGCAGGCCATCAACCATCTGCGGTCCGGTCCAGCCCTTGGGCGAATTGAGCACAATCATCGGCCAGCGCGGGCGCATGGCGGCGTCTTTCTGCCGCGCTTCCTGCTGGATTTTTATAATCCGCTCCACCGCCGTGTCGAGTGCCGTGGCCATGGCCTCGTGCATCAGCGCGGGTTCGTGACCTTCCACGAAGATGGGCGTCCACCCACAACCGCGGAAAAACTGTTCCAGTTCTTCGCGGGTGATACGGGCAAGAATGGTCGGGTTGGCAATCTTGTAACCGTTGAGATGCAGGATTGGCAGCACCGCGCCGTCGTTGGCCGGATTAAGGAATTTATTGGAATGCCACGCCGTGGCCAGCGGGCCGGTTTCCGCCTCGCCGTCGCCGACGACGCAGGCGACGATCAGTTCCGGATTGTCGAACACCGCTCCGAATGAATGACTGAGCGAATAGCCCAGTTCCCCGCCTTCGTGGATCGAGCCCGGGCACTCGGGCGAGGCGTGGCTGGGAATGCCGCCGGGGAACGAAAACTGCAGGAACAACTTCTGCATCCCGGCCTCATCCTGGCTGATATTCGGATAAATCTCGCTGTAGGAACCCTCAAGATAGGTGTTGGCCACGACTGCGGGGCCGCCGTGCCCCGGGCCGGACACGTAAATCATGTCGAGGTCGTATTTCTTGATGATTCGATTCAGGTGCACGTAAATGAAGTTCTGCCCGGGGGTCGTGCCCCAGTGCCCAAGCAGCATGTGCTTCACATCCGTGAGTTCCAGCGGTCGCTTCAACAGAGGATTGTCATAAAGATAAATCTGGCCGACCGATAGATAGTTAGCGGCGCGCCAGTAGGCGTCCATCCGGTGTAGCAGTTTGGGGGAAAGTGTGCTCGCCTGCATGGTTCGATTCTCCTTTTTCAGTCGGGCGCGCTGATGCAGTGCGCCCTGTTTGGCAGTAGGTTTATCGACACAGCAGTATGGCGCTGGATCGGGGACCAAGGCGGTAAATCTTCGAATCCTTGCACAGCGGCTCCTCACCCCCGGCGAACAAATCCAGCGGCGCATGGCGGGAGGTGTCTGCAGCCAGATGCCACCGGTTCTTCGAGATCAAAGGGGGCAAACGGAAATCGGCTGCATCGGTGTCTGCGTTGAACATCAGGAGAAGTGCCCGCTGCCTGTTTTCATGGATCAGACAGGCAAACTGTTTGGCTTTCGGGTCAGCCCAATCGGGCAATACGCCATGCGGGGCTGACCAATGAATATCGGCGTCTGTATAAAACTGCTCCTTGCTCAGGACCGGGTGGGCACGGCGAAAAGCGATCATGCCACGCGTGAAACGGTGGATTTCACTGTGCTGTTCCAGGCAGTTCCAGTCCTGCCAGCCTGTCTGGTTGTCCTGGCAGTAGGCGTTGTTGTTGCCGCCTTGCGTACGGCGAAATTCATCCCCGCCGAGCAGCATCGGCACACCGCGCGAAATGAACAGAGTCAGCAGAAAGTTTTTGATCTGGGTTTTCCGCACAGCCTCAATGCCGGCGTCCGTTGTCTCGCCTTCAGCGCCGTAGTTCTCGCTGAAGTTGGCATCGGTTCCGTCACGGTTGTTTTCCCCGTTGGCTGCATTGTGCTTGTCACGATAGCTCACCAGGTCGTTGAGCGTGAATCCATCGTGACAGGTAAGGAAATTGATACTGCTTTCGGGGCCTTTGCCCGAATTGCTGTAGATGTCGGCGCTGCCGCAGATACGGCTGGCGAACAGGCCGAGCATGCCGTCATCGCCGCACCAGAAGCGCCGGACATCATCCCTTAAGCGGCCATTCCATTCCGCCCAGCGCCGCTCTGAGAAACTCCCAACCTCGTATGCCCCGGCGCTATCCCATGCTTCGGCGATAATTTTCGCGTCTCTGAGTATAGGATCTTCGGCGATCCGTTCGAGAAGCGGGGCATTGGCCAGCAGCTTGCCGTTGACATCGCGGCCGAGAATCGATGCAAGGTCGAAGCGGAATCCGTCTACATGCATCTCCATCACCCAGTAGCGCAATGCATCCAGGATGTGATTGCGCACCACGGGATGGTTGGTGTTGAGGGTATTGCCAGTGCCCGCGTAGTTCCTGTAGTGACGATTATCTGGCTCCAGCATGTAGAAAATCGCGTTATCAATGCCGCGAAAACACAGGGTCGGGCCCAGTTCGTTGCCCTCCGCCGTGTGATTGAACACGACATCCATGATTACCTCGATACCAGCATGATGCAGCGCCCGCACCATTTCCTTGAACTCCAGCGTCTGCTGTCCCAGACCCCCCTCACTGCTATAGGATGCCTTTGGCGCAAAGAAGGCCACGGGATCGTAGCCCCAGTAATTTCTCAGCGGCTCGCCTGTTTGCGGGTTGCTGCCCAGCACCTGACGATCATTAAATTCGTGTATGGGCATCAATTCCACAGCCGTTACGCCCAGCTCATTCAAATATGGGATTTTTTCCATCAGGCCGCGGTAGGTGCCCGGATGTGCCACCCCGGAGTTGGGGTGAATGGTGAAACCACGAACATGTGCTTCATAAATCACCGTTTTCGCCCAGGGATGCCGAGGCGGCAGATCATCATGCCAGTGGAAGTGCTCATGCGTGAATACGCATTTCGGCATGGCCGCAGCATCATCGACCTGCGAACAAACCAGATCCTGTTCCGGTGCCGCTGGTTCATATCCACGCGCCGGGCCGAAATCCCATTCGGACAGCGGCGATATCGCTGTCGCAAAGGGATCCAGCAGAAGCCGGTGAAAATTGAAACGATGGCCTTCCCATGGCTGGTACGGGCCATCTACCCGGTAGGCATAGAGTTGACCCGGACGAATCCCTTCCACCCATACGTGCCATATATCCCCCGTGCGGTTGCGCACCGGATCAAGATCAATGGCTCTGGCGGGGGTTGCGTCTACGGATTGGTCAAAAAACTCCAGCCGAACCCGGCTGCCGTGCCGGCTGAAGAAGGCGAAATTGACTCCTTCACCATATGTGCGGGTTCCCAACGGCAACGGAACGCCCCTGCGTACCTTGCTGCGCTCGGAGACTTCGACCATATAATCATGCAGCGGGCGTTCAGCTGTATTCTTTTTCGGCTTGACCATGCTTGGCGCGGCATGCGGATGGCTGTCAGGCATTATAAATCAAACTCGTCGTTCAGTTCCGGCATCAGGACTTCGGTGTTGTTCAGCTGACTGGCGAAAGACTGCATGGCCTCCTCTTCGCCGTGGACCAGAAAGGTTCGTTGCGGATCGCCCACCTGCCGGTGCCAGTTGAGCAGTTCATCCCTGTCTGCATGAGCCGAGAAACCTCCGATGGTGTGGATGCGGGCACGCACTGGAATCTTTTCGCCGAAGATGCGCACCTGACTAGCCCCATCGACAATCTGACGTGCCAGTGTGCCACGCGCGGCAAAACCGACGAATACCACGCTGCTGTCCTGCCGCCACAGGTTGTGTTTGAGATGGTGACGCACCCGGCCGCCAGTGCACATGCCGGAACCGGCGATGATCACTGCGCCACCACCGATACGGTTCAAAGCCCGGGAGTCGGCGCTCTGGCGAGTGAAGTGCAAGCCCGGCAGGCTGAACGGATCCTGACCGCTGCGAAATACCTTGCAGGTATCTTCATCATAACACTCCGGATGACGGGTGAATATTTCGGTGGCGGAGATGGCCATGGGTGAATCCAGGAACACCTGCATTGCGGCGGGTAGTTGTCCGGCCTCCACCCCTTCCCGCAGGTAATAGAGAATCTCCTGGGTGCGTTCCAGGGCGAAACTGGGGATGATGACATTACCGCCGCGGCGGAAGGTGTCGGAGATGGCCTCATACAACTCTTCGATGGAGGGCTGCAGGGTTTTGTGAAGCCGGTCGCCGTAGGTGGTTTCCATTACCACCACATCGGCGCGAGGTGGTGGCGTGGGATCGCGCAGAATGGCCCGGTTATTGTAGCCCAGATCACCTGAAAACAACACGTTTCGCTGGCGATCAGCCTCTTTCAGCTCCAGCAGAACACTCGCGGAACCAAGGATATGGCCGGCATCCAGAAAGGTGGCCTGAATGCCATCATCCAGCTTCACTGCCTTGCCGTATTGCGCCGTCCGGCCAAAATAATCCAGGCTGTTGAGGGCATCAAGCGAGGTATATAAAGGCGAGACCTGTTCGGCCTTGCGGGTGCGCCGTGCCATCTTGCGTGACTGCCACTCAGCCTCTTCCTCATGCAAATGAGCAGAATCCAGCATCACCAGCTTGGCCAGTTCGCGGCTGGCGCCGGTCGTGATAATCTCACCCTGAAAGCCACGCTTTACCAGCAACGGAATGCGTCCACAGTGATCCAGATGGGCATGGGTGAGCAACAGATAATCCACCGCGGCGGGATCGAACCCGAAGGGCTCGTGATTTTCCTCGGCCAGTTCGCGCCCGCCCTGGTAGAGACCGCAGTCGATCAATATCTGCTTGCCGGCGCAGCCAACCAGATGGCAGGAACCGGTGACACCCCGATCGGCGCCGTGAAAGGCAATTTTCATACGCTACTCCTCATGGTTCTCCACTAATGGTTTGCCACTGGCCTTGTGCCAGTGCCTGTGGATCATCCTCCACCGACTTTGGTGTCTGCCACGGTAACGGCTCGCGCCGTTTATGGGGATGGCCCGGAACCACCGGGCATGCTGGATGTTTTATTGACATGCTTACCGCTACTTCACCATCGGATTATCATTTCTGTCGACATCAGGGTTCATCGTGGGGTTTCTCCTGTCTCTGTCATGACACAAATTCCAACGACTGTTTTATGTATTTATAGCACATCCATACTGAACTTTTCTGATTCCAGCCCAATGTTTCAGTATGGCACGGCCCTTCTTGGCGATCATGCCTGTCATGCTGAAACACAGAAAGAAATTGCGTGCATGTTGTTTGGGTGGGCGTGAATGAAAGATTAACAAGATAGTTAATGTGTAAAGGATGAAAGGATGCAGCCTGATATGAGGTTGCTTTGACACAATAAAACGCAGAACTGTGATTATGCGAAGTGTTGAATGCCGACCAGGTTGAACGACTATATATTATTGGGCTCGTGGTTTGGGCAGGACAGGAGGTCTGAAATGAAACGATTGGTTTTTGTGTTTTTTGTTGCTGTGGGTTGTTTTTCCAGCACAGCTTACGCGCTCACTCTCGAAGAAGAGTTGGCACAGCAAAAGGCGCAGCAGTTGCAGGAAACACTCGCGTTCGTTAAAGAGAATCCGATCATTCAGCAGCCAGTTGATCAGATGGGCCTAGTGGATATGTGGCAGCGAATCGATGGCTTGCATCTGATGTTATTCCAAAACTACGCTGGCGAGCTGCCGCCGTACCTTGTGCCTGAAATCAATAAGCGTATTTTTTCACACCAGAGCAATAATCGATTGCGCGGCAATGACGATCCTGATGTTTCAATGCTCGCCAGCATGATTCACATCCACGCTCAATTGGCTAACGATTATATGAGTGGGCGATGCCACTATGATTCTTACATGACTGTTGAATCGTTTGTGGTTTCGCGTGGTCGGCATATAGCTGAGATCGTCGAAGCTAAATATGGCAATGGTAAGAAGATTCTAAAGCCTGAACCTAAGTTTGATTGGTGACGCAAAACCATGTGTCGCATCCTGCTATATGTCTAATTCCTAAGTGTCGCAGCCGTTTTTCATCAGCCTTTAAATAGGCCTTAAATCTGGCTTAAACTGGCCCTTTTTCATCCCACTTCAGTTCACTTGGTCTCAGGTAGCCCCATATAAGACCATCTGGCGCATCACACGAAGCAAACAATCGCGAACCAATCCGGATAAGGATTGGTTCGCGACGTGTTGTCCAAGTGATAAAAGATGGTGGCCAGGGTCGGAATCGAACCAACGACACGAGGATTTTCAGTCCTCTGCTCTACCGACTGAGCTACCTGGCCATGCGATGATCTGCGGGTGCCGGATTATGGGAAAAAGGGCTGTGGATGCAAGCTCGAATTGCATGTTTCGGTTAAAGGCATTCATACCCTTTGGCTGGCGACTGCATCACGGCAACTTTTACTCCCCCGCAAAAACAAAAACCCAGCCCCCGCTTGCGCAGGGAGCCGGGTGAAGCTGTGTCGGGTTTAGAACTTGACGCGGTAGTGGGTGTCCAGCCAGCAGCGCGGCAAGGCCTCATCGGATGGAAAGCATAGCGCCGTCTTTTTCACGCTGACGGGCTCGCCGACTTCCTCACCAGCCTGATAGCGTACGTGCATCGTGCCGGCAGCCGGATTGAACATTTCCTTGGGGTCGAGTACTTCTACCAAATCACCTGATTTTTTGTCTTTAAGAAACATGATCAATCTCCTTTTTGCCGAATTGGTAGCACTATTATAGCCAAGGAAAGAGCTTGCTGCCAGTTGTTCACGGGGAAGAGATAAAAAGATTATCGCGGTAGAACTTCAGTTCGGCGATGGAGTCGCGCACGTCGTCCATAGCCAGATGCGAGCCGTTCTTTGCCGGTGCATTGAGGTTCGGATACCAGCGAGCGGCCAGTTCCTTGATGGTGCTCACATCGATATTGCGATAATGCACCCATGCCTCAAGTGCAGGCATGTAGCGCACCAGAAAGCGCCGGTCCTGATGAATGGAGTTGCCGCACAATGGTGAGCTTCGTTCAGGCACATGTTGGCGGATAAAGTCGAGCGTGGCCGCTTCGGCTTCGGCCAGCGTGGTGGTCGAATCCAGCACCCGTTTGGACAGGCCGGATTCGCCATGCTGGCGAACACACCATTCGTTCATCGCATCCAGCGCCTGCTGATCGTGGTGAACGGCAAGGACCGGTCCTTCAGCGATGGTATTCAACTGGGAGTCGGTAATGATGGTGGCTATTTCCAGGATTGTATCCTGCTCCGGGTCAAGCCCGGTCATCTCAAGGTCCATCCAGACCAGATGGTTCTTATCAATCTGTGCAGTGCTCATAACGAAATCCTATATAACTTTGATACCCATCGCCCGAGCCATTTTTAAGGTCAGGGGGTCTGGATGGAGAAAATGTAGCGGAATCTGGCTCCAACTGCGACGCATCGGATAATGCCGACGGAAGGATGCAAACTTTCTGGCGATGTCCTTCGCGGGTACCAGGTCGATACTGCGCAGTGCCGCATCATCGTTTGCAATACTGTACATCGCTGTGGCTGCGGCATGCAGATTACCCCATACATCGGGGGTGCAGGGGATGTTGATCGGCTGCGCTGTCTCAGGAAGCAGACCTTCCATGCGCCACTGGGTATCCACGCCCAGCCAGCGGCACAGGGCCTGCCGGGCAAACAATGTGTTGGCGGCCTTGCCGTCCAGCGAGTGGCCGGCGATATGCGGCGTAGCAATGGCAAGCCGGGGGTGTGCAAGCAGGGTCGATGAGATAGCCGGTTCATTCTCCCAGCAATCGATGGCTGCGAAGCGGCTTTTGTTGCCATCCAGCCAGTCGGGCAGGGCAGTATTGTCGAGGCAGCTGCCGCGACTGGTATTGATAATGCCATGGCCCTGAAATCGAGCCAAACGTTCTGCATTAAGCAGGTGCCAGGTTTGATCTTTCCCACTGCGCTTTAAGGGGGTGTGCAGGCTCAGTATATCGGCGCTGGCCAGAAGTTCGTCGAGTTCGACGAAGTTTTTTGCACCCTCGCTTCTGGCCCGTGGCGGGTCGTTGAGCAGGGTGTGGATGCCCAGTTTGTCGCAGATGTCGGCCAGTCTTCCGCCGATGCGTCCGGCTCCGATGATACCCAGCGTGATGTCGGGCAGGGCGATCAGGCCGCGCATATGCAATTCGAGCAGGGTAGTGAGCATGTATTCGATCACCGACCCGGTAGATGAGCCGGCGGCGTTGGCAAAGTGGATGCCGTGTTCGCGCAGCCATTTTTTGTCGTAATGATCGTCACCGATGGTGGCGGTGGCGGCAAAGCGGACCGGAGTTCCGGCCAGCAGGGCTTCATTCACCTGCGTGGAGGAGCGGGTGATGAGCACATCGGCATGTTGCAGTGCGTTTCTGGTGATGTCGGCCGCTTCCAGAATATTCAGGGAAACATCGTATCCCGGCAGGGTGGAAAACGCTTCTTCAACCTCCCATATATGGGCGTCGGCAACGATGTTCAGTCTGGAGCCCGGATGGGGAGCGGGGGACATGCCAGTGTCCCTACAGATTTTGGACGATGGCGATGGTCGCTTCGGATTTATTCAGGGTATAGAAATGCAGCCCCGGCACGCCGCCAGCCAACAGCTCGGAGCACTGCCTGGTAGCCAACTCAAGGCCGAGCTTTTTCACTGCATCCAGATCTTCACGGACCGGATTCATTTGCTGATGGACCCAATCGGGGATGCTCGCGCCGCACATGGCGGAAAAACGCACAATCTGGTCGTAGTTGGTGATCGGCATGATGCCTGGAATCACAGGAATCGTGACGCCTGCCGTGGCCGCCTGATCCAGAAAGCGGAAATAGGCCTCGTTATCGAAGAAATACTGGGTGACGGCACAAGTAGCCCCCATATCCTGCTTCATTTTCAGGTAGCGGATATCATCAGCTACGCCACCCTTTGATTCCGGGTGTCCCTCGGGATAGGTGGCGCAGGCAATAGAGAACGCGTCCTGTTTATGGATGAAGGAAATCAGATCGGTGGCATGGGAAAAGCCGCCGGCCGTGGCCTCGAAACGATCCATGCCCTCGGGCGGGTCGCCTCTTAAAGCAAGAATGTTTTCGATGCCGGCCGCACGGTATTCATCAAGCAGGGAGGCGATATCGTCGGCCGTGGAGCCTACACAGGTCAGGTGCGCCACAGGCGACATGCCGGTTTGCTCCTTGATCTGGGTGACGATGCGCCGGGTGCGGTCCTGTGTGGTGCCGCCGGCGCCGTAGGTGACCGAGATATACGCCGGATTGATGACGCGCAGTTCGTCCAGACAGGTCCACAGGTTCTCTTCACCCTTGTCGGTTTTGGGCGGGAAGAATTCGCAGGAGAATAGCGGGCCTTTCGCCTGGCTCAGAATATCAGTTAATTTCATTCTATAATCTCGGCACGGTCACGCCGGTTTGGCCCTGATATTTGCCGGCTTTATCTTTGTATGAGGTTTCGCACTCCTCGTCGGATTACAGGAACCGGAACTGGGCCACGCCCTCACCGGCATAAATCTTGGCCGGCAGCGGGGTGGTATTGGAGAACTCTAGCGTGACATGCCCTTCCCATTCAGGTTCCAGCGGGGTGACGTTCACAATAATGCCGCAACGCGCATAGGTCGATTTGCCAAGGCAGATGGTCAGCACACTTCTGGGGATGCGCATGTACTCGACGGTGCGGGCCAGTGCGAAGGAATTCGGCGGGATGATGCACACATCGGCATCCACATCGACAAAGGATGAGGGGCAGAAGTTCTTGGGATCGACAACAGCCGAATTGATGTTGGTAAAAATCTTGAATTCGTTCGAGCAGCGGACATCGTAGCCGTAAGACGACAGGCCGTAGGAGACGATACCCGTTCCGTCAGCGGCTTTCTTGATCTGGCCGTCCACAAAGGGCTCGATCATGCCGTGTTCCTGCGCCATGCGGCGAATCCATTTATCCGATTTGATGGACATTGCCCCTCCGGGTTAGCTGTTTGCGATGCGGCAGGATAGCGGCACAGCGGCGCTTGCGGAAGCTTTTGACAGAAATGTAGCGGAAGCTTCTGGCAGCATCAGGCGGAGCGCGCCACCTCTTCAAGCAACCATGTACGGAAGGCTGCCAGTTTTGCCGGCTCTTCACGTTTGGACGACCAGACAAGGTAATAGGCGCTGCTGGCCGGTAGGGTATGGCTGAAGGGTTGAATCAGTCTCCCGTCTTTCAGCTCTTCCTGCACCAGCAGGGGATCGATAATGGCCACGCCGAGTCCGCGGATGGCAGCGGCAATAGCAAAGTTGCGGGTTTCGAACTCCAGTTCGTGACTGGCTTTGAAATCCGGCAGGCCTTCCGCAGCCAGCCATGTTTGCCAGTCATGCGGGCGCATGTTCGAGTGCAGCAGGGTGTGATGCACAAGGTCGGCGGGTTGTTGCAGCGGTTTGTCGCTTGTCGCCAGTGTCGGGCTGCACACGGGAGCGTAGCGCTCTTCAAGCAGGCGAAGTGCCTTGGTGCCCGGCCACTTCCCCTGCCCGGAGCGAATGGCGCAATCCATGTCATCGCGTGCGAAATCAACCAGTTCAATGGAGGTGGAGATGCGCACCTCGATGTCCGGATGTTGCCGTTGAAAGCGATACAGTCGAGGGATAAACCAGCGCATGGCAAAGGTGGAGAGCATGCTCACGGTCAGAGTGTCGCCGCGCTTTGCCGGTTGCAGGCTGGCCAGCGCATCCGTCAGTTGCGCAAAGGCTGCTTCCACCTGCGGATGCAGCGAGCGTCCGACTTCGCTGAGTTGCAGGCCCTGCTGGCTGCGAATGAAAAGCCGAACGCCAAGCTGCTCTTCCAGGCCGCGAATCTGGTGGCTCAGTGCCGATGCGGTGACAAATAACTCCTCGGCTGCAGCGCGCAGATTGGAATGACGCCCGGCAACGGCAAAGGCGCGCAGGGCATTGAGCGAGGGGAGGCGTCCCGTCTGTTTAGACATGAGAAAATCTCATCATGGGAACAAGAATATATCGATTTATTTGTTTGTATAGCGTGATTATGCTTCACGACCTATTGAGTTTATCTGGAAAAGTCGAATGAGATTGTATGCAAAGGAGAGGATGATGGGCAGAACACTGTTCGACAAGGTTTGGGATCAGCATGTCGTCAAGGCAAACGAGGACGGTTCGACCCTGCTGTATATCGACCGCCATCTGGTGCACGAGGTGACCAGTCCGCAGGCCTTTGAGGGGCTGCGCCTGACCGGGCGCAAGCCGTGGCGCGCATCTGCTGCCGTGGCCACGCCGGATCACAATGTGCCGACCACCGATCGTGCCAAGGGCATCGTTGATCCGATTTCGCGCATTCAGGTCGAGGCGCTGGATGATAACTGCCGCGAATTCGGCATCACGGAATTCGGTATGCACGATGTGCGGCAGGGGGTTGTGCATGTGGTGGGTCCCGAGCAGGGGCTGACTTTACCCGGCATGACCGTGGTGTGCGGCGATTCGCATACCTCCACGCACGGCGCATTCGCCTCCATTGCCATGGGCATCGGCACCTCCGAGGTCGAGCATGTATTGGCCACCCAGTGCCTGATCCAGAAGAAGCCGATGCGCATGCGTATCCGGGTGGAAGGGGATTTGCCCACGGGAATCACCGGTAAGGATGTCGCCCTGTACATTATCGGCATTATCGGCACGGCCGGCGGCACGGGCTATGCCATCGAGTTTGCCGGTTCCGCCATCCGTCAGTTGTCCATGGAAGGGCGCATGAGCCTTTGCAATATGGCCATCGAGGCCGGTGCGCGCTGCGGCATGGTGGCTGCCGATCAGATCACACTGGATTATGTCAAAGGCCGGCCTTATTCGCCGAAAGCCGAAGACTGGGATCAAGCGGTTGCTGCCTGGCGTGAACTGCATTCCGATGCGGATGCCGTATTCGACAAAGAGATGCTGTTGCAGGCCGCCGATATTGCGCCGCAGGTCAGTTGGGGTACGAGCCCGGAGATGGTCTTGCCAGTGACAGCATCGGTACCGCATTTGAAGGATGCGCGCGATGCCGTGCAGCACGAGGGATGGAAGCGGGCGCTGGAATACATGGGTCTGAAGGAAGGCGTGAAGCTGACCGACATCGCCGTGGATAAGGTGTTTATCGGTTCCTGCACCAATGGCCGTATCGAGGATTTCCGGGCTGCTGCCGAAGTGGTCAAGGGCAAAAAGGTGGCATCGAATGTCTACCTTGCACTGGCTGTGCCGGGTTCAGGGCTGGTGAAAAAGCAGGCCGAGGCCGAGGGGCTGGATGAGGTGTTTCGCGCCGCTGGTTTCGAATGGCGTGAACCGGGTTGTTCGATGTGTCTGGCCATGAATGCCGACCGACTGGAGCCGGGCGAGCGTTGTGCCTCGACCAGCAACCGCAATTTCGAAGGCCGTCAGGGCATGGGCGGGCGCACCCATCTGGTCAGTCCGGCCATGGCTGCGGCTGCGGCGATTGCCGGCCATTTCGTTGATATTCGCGACTGGAACTAAGGAGAAAGCTCATGCAGGCATTTACAACTTTGAATGGTTTGGTGGCGCCGATGGATCGCGCCAATGTCGATACCGATGCGATCATTCCCAAGCAATTTTTGAAGAGTATTAAACGCACGGGCTATGGCCCGTTCCTGTTTGACGAGTGGCGTTATGAGGATCGCGGTGAGCCGGGGA
>CAZQTO010000020.1:0-23150 GCA_964596375.1 uncultured Zetaproteobacteria bacterium
CCCGGCAGGAGATGGAGATCGTCGTCCGGCAGCTGGTGGCGACCGTCGCCCACCACGTCGTCCGCGCGTCGTGCGCCGTCGCAAGTTCTGCAAATTCTGTGCTGATACCAGCATGCACATCGATCACAAGAATCCGGATCTGCTCAAGCAGTTCATCACGGAGCGCTACAAGATTCTGCCGTCGCGTGTGACCGGAACCTGTGCCAAGCACCAGCGTGCCGTCACCACGGCTATCAAGCGCGCTCGCAATCTTGCGCTGCTGCCGTTCACGCCGCTGCACCACGATTGATGGGATGCAGATTGATGCAAGCGGTTTTGGCCGATTGCATCAATCCATGAGCGTATGGCCATGAACCAGGAAACCCGAAGTCTGCCGCCATTCGCCCAGTGGGCTTTGACCCGGCGCCTTCCCTGCGCGCTGCTGGCAACGCTGATGTATGGCTCGGTACTGGCTTTCGCAGGTTCGGTTCTGTCCCTGCCTCTGCTGATTTTGCATGTACTGACGCCGGCTCTGTTCGCCCTGATTGCGCTGGGCGGAGGTTTTGCCTTCGCCATGCAGGTGGCCGCTCTGGCCGCTGTAGGGGTGACGCTGATCAGCGCTGGCGAACCGGCCCCGGGCCTGTTGCTGTTGATTTTGTATGCTGCGCTGCCAGTGCTCGCCGCGACAACGCTGGCAAAAGAAAATGGCGTGTCGAGAAGTGGCCTGAATCTTGGCATCGGTCTGGTCACGACCATGCTGGTGGTATTGTTGACCGGTACCGCTTCGCAGGACGGTTCGGCTTTTGAGTATGTGCGCCAATTATTGGCGCCGCTGTTTGAAGCATCACGTCAGGAAGGTATGGACCCGGTCATGCTGCTGCGCATCGAAGAGATGACAGCATGGATTTTTCCCGGCCTGACGGCGCTGTGCCTGTGGCTGGTATGGTGGGGAAACGTCATGCTGGCGCGAAATATCGCGGTGCATTACAACTTCTACCAGGGCAATTTGCAGCCGGTAAGCGATTTCGCCCTGCCGCGCATGTTTGCCTATGTTTTTATGCTGCTGATGGTGGTGGCAAGCACGGCCTCCGGTACTTCGCAGTATCTGGCGGTGAATGCAGGATTGGTGTTTGCCGGCCTGCTGTCGGCCCAGGGGCTGGCTGTTGTACACACATGGCTGTATGCCAAACGGCTGCAGATTGCAGCCATTGTGATGTACGTAATGTTATTGATACAACCGGCGATGGTATTACCCTTCGCCATGATAGGTTTGCTTGATATTTGGTTTGATTATCGCCGGAACATCATGCCGGCAGATGGAGGATTATGATGCAGTTGATACTTTTGGAACGCGTTGAGGGTCTCGGCAATGTGGGTGACGAGGTTACCGTTCGCCCCGGATACGGACGCAACTTCCTGTTGCCCAAGGGCAAAGCTGAGTTGGCCACCGATGCCAATCGCAAGGTGTTCGAACGCCGCCGCGAGCAGCTTGAGTCCAAGCAGCGCAATGCGCTGGAACAGGCACAGGCCGTTGCCGACAAGCTCAAGGGACTGAGCCTGAGCATCAGTCGCGCCACGTCCGATCACGAGCACCTGTACGGCTCCGTGTCTACGCACGAGCTGGCCGACCTGCTTTGTGAAAACGGCTTCGAGATTGAGCGCCGTCAGGTGATTGTGGATGAGTCCATCAAGCGGGTTGGCGAGCATGCCTTCCGTGTGCGTCTGCACCCGGATGTGACCGCCGAGCTGACGCTGACGGTCGAATCCGAGAACGTGTGACACAGAATATAACCCCCCTTCGAGCGGACTCCATGAGGGAGCACGTTCCGCCGCATGCCATGGATGCAGAGCTTGCGGTGTTGGGGGGTATTATGCTCGATCCCGAGGCGCTGGAGCGCCTTGAGGGCAGCCTGATTGCAGAGCATTTCTATGTTGAGCGGCATCGCCAGATTTTCAACGCGATGCAGGAACTGACCGCCAAAGGTCGGCCTGTGGATGCCTTGACCATCAAGGACTATCTGGAACAGCGCAATCTGCTCGACGCCTGCGGTGGTGAGGCGTATCTGGGCGAGTTGATCAGCGCTATTCCCACCTCCGCCAATGTGAAGCATTACGGCCACATCGTGCGTGACCGTGCCGTGCTGCGCGAATTACTCAGTGTATGTTCCAAGGTTTCACAAAAGGTCTACCAGTCCCCGGAAGTCGAGGTGGTCGATCATCTTGATCAAGCCGAGATGGATATGCTGGCCGTCGCCGAACGCTTCTCCCGTTCCCGCCCCACCTTCAGCAAGATGAGCGAGCTGATGATCGAGGGCTATCATCAACTTGAAAAGCGTTACTCAGAGAAAAAAAACATCACCGGCACGCCCACCGGCTACAAAGACCTTGACGAAATAACCTCGGGCCTGCAGCCCAGTGATCTGCTGATTATTGCCGGCCGTCCAAGTATGGGTAAAACCGCCTTCGCCATGAATCTGGCGCGTAATGCATCCATGGAAGCGGAAGATCCCAAGGCTGTTGCCGTGTTTTCGCTGGAAATGTCCGTACAACAGATTGCCCTGCGTATGCTGGCCAGTGAGGCGCGCGTGAACATGAAGCTGCTGCGTACCGGTCGTTTCTCCGCCGATGACTGGCGTAAGCTGGCCTCCGCTTCAGGCTCTTTGGCCGAATCACCGATTTATGTCGACGACACACCCGCCATTTCCGTGCTCGAACTGCGCTCCAAGTGCCGCCGCCTGAGCAGGGAGACCGGTGGGCTTGATCTGATCATTATCGACTATCTGCAGCTGATGAGCGGTCGCGCCGATTCCGAGCGTCGCGAACAGGAAATCTCCGAAATCACCCGCTCCCTGAAGGGGCTGGCCAAGGAATTACATGTTCCGGTCATCGCCCTCTCGCAGCTCAACCGCTCGCTGGAATCGCGTGCCGACAAGCGCCCGATGATGTCCGACCTGCGCGAATCCGGCGCCATTGAGCAGGATGCCGACGTCATCATGTTCATCTACCGTGATGAGGTATACAACAAGAAACCGGAGAACGAGGGTATCGCCGAGGTGATTATCGCCAAGCAACGTAACGGCCCGACCGGCACGGTCAATCTGACCTTCCTGCACGAATTCACCCGTTTCGAGAACTACTCCTCACGCAGCGGCTTCGACGACTAGGCAGAAACAAGCGCCCGCATACAGCGATCGGGCATCGGAACATATTTGCAAGCAGACCTCCCCATGCGCGTTCATGTTTGGCCCGCGCTATCTGAAGTTTGGCTGCATATCCGATTCAGACCTGTATGTAACCCAATTGCTGTCAGCTACAAGCTTGCATGAAAGTGTTGCGGAAAAGCTATGCATACCGTATCGGTATGAGATCAGATTCAGGCTCCCGGGAAGCTTGTTTGGCCTGCTGGGATAGGTTTTATGCTCGCGGTGAAAGGCTTCCTGCTCGGCCATCCAGTTTCTGGCATCGGCAGTGCAGGAGGCCAGGCTCGCCTTCCGCTTGAAATCCAGAAGCTTTTCCTGGATGGCTGCCAGCCTGTCAGCGTTTACATGTCCGCCATATTGTTTAAGCGAGTTAAGTATACTTTGATAAACATCACTCTTTTCGTCGCTCCCAGAACTCATCATCACCACGGCCATCGCCCAATCGGTTGCCGAGCCCGGAACATGATTATTATACACCACATTGGGGTCTGCGCCTTGCTTCAAAAGCAATATGATAATGCTTTGGGCTTTCTCCACATCCAAATCAAGCCTCGAAATGACAAAACCAAGAGGGGTAATGCTGTCATCCCCTATTTCCAGCATTTGGTTCACAGAGCTGCTATCTGCCAGTTCGGCTATCGTGTCCACATCGCCCTTCTCGATGCTCGCAAACAGAGGTGGCATCTCTCCGGCTGAAACGCTGATAACACCTGTTATCACCGCCAGAAGGCACAGCATCGAACAGATTAACTTTTTCAAAAGCCCACCCCCGGCAAATAAATCCACTGAAGCTTATCTTGCCTGCTTTCGAACGCGGCAAGGAGAAGACAAAGACTTCAAAGCCTGCTGCGATATCCACGAATATCTCGCCTGAAGATAGCCGCAGCATCGGTCAGCAGTCAATCTGTTACATGCCGAAAACGATTGCCTGATTCGACGGCTTGATTCAGCCTCCATGGCGTGAATGCCAAGCCATACACAGCCGAATGTGAGCTGAAGGTTTATTCGCCCGATTACAAGCGGGCGCGTGCTGCATTTCTCGCCGCAGCCGAAAAATCGGGTGCAATACTTTCCAACCATCCCCATCCCCTCACCGGCCCCGAAGGCGAACTGCTTTCCACCGATGTGGCATGGCTGGGCCCGCACGATGCAGAATCTGTACTGGTGTTGCTCTCCGCCACACATGGCGTCGAGGGCTTCTCCGGCTCGGCAGCGCAGGTCGATTTCCTGACGAACGTAAAGACACTGCCAAAAGGCGTGGCCGCGCTCCTCATTCATGCGGCCAATCCGTACGGCTTCGCATGGCTCAGACGCGTTACCGAGGACGGGGTGGATCTGAACCGCAACTACATGGATTTTTCCACCCCCCTGCCCCTCAATGCCGGCTACGAGGAACTCGCCGATGCCATTGTCCCCGATTCGCTTGCCCCCGAGGTCTTGCAGCAGTGCGATGAACGTCTTGCCGCGTACCGTGAGGCGCACGGCGTTGTGGCTTATGAAAAAGCGCTCTCTGCGGGGCAGTACACGCATCCCAACGGCCTGTTTTATGGCGGCAAGCAAGCAACATGGTCGCGCACTACCTGCGAGCGCATTGTTGCAGACTTCCATCTGCCAGAACGAAAATCCGTGGCCCTGCTTGATTTCCACACGGGCTTAGGCCCCTTCGGCTATGGCGAGCCGATCTGCGATCATCCTCCCGGCAGCCATGCGGCAAGCCTGGCGCACTGCTGGTATGGCGATTCAGTCACCGAACCGGCGCTGGGCACTTCAAGCTCGGTGGCCAAGTTCGGTCTATCAGACTATGGCTGGCAGGACATGGTCGGCAATCAACTTGTATTTATTGCGCTGGAATTCGGCACCTATTCCTTTGATAACATGATGCAGGTGCTGCGCGCCGATCACTGGCTGCATGCGCAGGGCAAGGTGGACTGGCATGCCGCGCAAACGCAGACCATCAAGGTAGCGCTGCGCCGGCAATTCTATCCTAGCACGCCGGACTGGCAGGACATGGTGCTGCTGCGCTCAAGACAATGCATCCGCCAGGCCATCAACGGTCTTCTCGGCAGAGAAAACACCTGACCTAAATCAGCTTCCACAAATCGTGCATCAGGAAGAAGGGAATCTCGATGGCAATCAGCCAGATGATAATCCACGCCAGCAGTCATGTGGCTGCGTTTGTTTAAACAAACCGCTAACCGATAAACCAGAAAACGACAGCAAGGCTCACGCAGCTTATCAGGCTGGCGATCAGCAAAAGTGACGAGGCCAATGCAGCATCTCCACCGTAGCGCCGCAGAAAAACCGCTCCGAGCACAGCGGGCGGCATGGCGGCCAAAAGCACCAAGACCTCTTTCCACAGCTCGGAAAATCCGAGTTGGGTTGCGAAGGTGCCGGCCAGTAGTGGCTGCAGGACCAGTTTGAGTAGAATAACAATGACCAGCGGTATGATGATCTTGCTCGGGTGAGGAAACCTGAAAAGCAGCCCAACCGACAGGATAACCAGCGGCGTCAAAGCCTGGGCCAGTACGTGGCCTAGCTGGAATAGCGGTGCCAGCAGGATATTTTCCTCACCGGGTAGCCGCAGGGTTCCCCACAGGATACCGCCAAGCAGCGCGAAGAAGACAGGCGATTTGAAGAAGGCGAGCGACGATTGCCACTGAATTTTATTGCTGGCGGCCGCCGATCCGAAATGCGCGGCAAGGATGGGACCGAGGATAAAGATCGGATACCCGACACCAATCTCCGAGATGAGTATGCCTTCGCTGAGGGCCGAGGGGGATAAGGGAAACATCTGCAGGATCACCGAATAGCCGAGAAAGGCCGAGGAGCCGAAGGCGGAGCAGAGGACGATGGCGCCCTGCTGCGCCCGGTCGAGCTTAAGCAGGGTGGCAATGCCCCAGGCCAGGGCTATGCAGATAAGCTCCACCCCGAACATGACCAGCGCCGGGCCGATCTGGTCGAGCCGCACCGGATGGCTGGCCAGGCTCACGAAAATCATCGCCGGCAGGCAAAGGTCTAAAACAATGCGCGAAAGCGTCAGCGAATGCTCTTCGGTCAGTATGCCTCGGGCTCGCATGAGCACTGCCAATGCATAGATCAAGACAATCACCAGAATGGCATTAACAAGATGTTGGAATGCATCCATGGCTACGTCCTCCTTTCCCAAACCGGGAATGACTGCTTGTCCCGCCAACCTAACTGGTTGATGTTGAATATAGCCCATAGGTGGCGGCTAATGAATACCCCATTTATTGACTATTCAATGCCTGCTTCCGGCCAGAAGCGGATATCATGAATGTGGATTATGCGCAGTAAGAATTAATACAATGGCATAAAAAAAAGCATAAGCAGCCATCGCTTGAGGGCGGCTGCCTAGATGAATTTCCACAAATCGTGCATAAGAAAGAAGAAAATCTCGATGGCAATCAGCCAGATGATGATCCACTCAAGCAAAGATGAATGCTTGTGGTTCTGCTCATCGGCCAGCATATCGAACATGTCGTGAATGATCTGCAGTTTCTTGTTCAACACCTCGACACGCGGCGCAACATCAAGGTAGCTGGCCATGCGCCTGTAGTGCTCTTCAAGCTCAGGGTATTCCCAGAAAAACTCCGGGGTATCAAGCAGGGCATGGTGCAGCAGGATGTCGCTTTCCACGAGAAACAGCCTGCCGCGCATGCGGGCGATCTCCTTGCGCTTTAAGCGCGATGAACCCGATTCAGCCATATTGCGCGGAATATAGGCTGTGCTTTCGATAGTCGTCTCCGCATATGCCTCGAGTTCCGAAAGCTTCAGGGACTGCGCAATACCATGTGAAGCCGCCAGCTTAATCATGACATCCGAATCATTCAGGGTGATGTGATCGGAACGAATACGGGCAACGGCATCCTTGTCGGATTCATAGGTGAAGAAGTCACTGATGACTTCGGCAAGTGGTTCATTCAGGAATGGGCTTAACCGCTCAAGCATGCGCTTTTCACTTTCGTGTTCCATTCCCCAGAACACTGCAACACCATAATCAAACAGGAACATATCCCCTGCCCCATTATCAATATGGATGGCATTGCGATAGCGGCAGGTGCGGTGATTCTGTGCAAAATGCTCATGCAGCGCATCAAAATGGAAGTGCTTGGCAAGCACATAGGCATCACATCGTTTGTGCATATTGATTCCTTCCCGCTTGTATCTGCTTTATTCGCTGCTCAGCCATTGCGCATCGCTTCGATGCGGCGGATGAATTCGCCGATAATCGTATCGTATAGCGCCCCCTTGAGCACCTTGTCCTCCACCGACTGATCGAGACTGGGATTATCGTTGATCTCAATGACGAAGATGCCGTTGTCGTTCTGCTTCAAATCAACACCATAGAACCCGTTGCCGATCAGGGCTGCAGACTCCAGTGCGATGCGCACCACATCACGAGGTGCATCCTCGACATACATGGTTTCAAAGCCGCCATAGCGGGCGGAGCCTGCCGCCTTGTGGTTCACAATCTGCCAGTGGCCGCGAGCCTGCCTGTATTGGCAGGCATACAGCGGCTTGCCGTTGAGGATACCGATACGCCAGTCGTAGGCGGTGTACATGAATTCCTGGGCCAGAATGATACGTGAGTGCGCAAAGAGATTCTTCGCCGCATCCATCACCTGTGCGCGATCCTCCGCTTTGAACATGCCACGCGAGAAAGAGCCATCCGGTATTTTCAGCACCATCGGATAACCGAGTTCCGCTTCCAGTCGTTGCACCACCTGTTCATTGAACCGGAAGCGATTCAGCGCGATGGTTTTGGGGGTTGGCAGATTTTTGGCCGATAGCCGCTCCCACATATACACCTTGTTGGTGCAACGGATAATCGACTTCGGATCATCGATCACCGGCATACCTTCGGCCTCGGCCTTGCGGGCGAAACGGAAGGTGTGATTATCAATCGAGGTGGTTTCCCGGATGAACAAGGCATCGAACTCGGAAAGACGGCTGTAATCCTTTTTCTGGATCAGCTCGACATCGACACGCAGACGCTGCCCCGCCTTGATGAACTGCTGCAGCGCATCCATATCCGAGGGCGGCATCTTATCGTTCGCATTGTAGAGAATGGCAAGGTCGTACAAAGCCGGTTTACGGCCATCAACGCGCTTGCGCCGCGGCACGCGCGCATAGGAACGCAGGCAGGCCTCAAAAAACTCGCTTAGATGTGCTGTCACCTGATGCAGGCCCATGGGTCGAATGGCACGAATCTTCCAGCGCTTACCCTTCTCGATCACCACTTTCATCAGTGGATAGCGGAACACATCGAAAACCTCTGCGGCCAGTCGCTTGAAGCGTGGGTCGCCACCGAGCCCGAAAAACACATAAAGCTCGAAGGATTCCCCGGGAGGCTCGGCAAGACGCTTGATGGTCTTTGCCAACAGGTGCTCCAGATCAGGCAGAGCAAAGGCATACAGACTCTGGCGCGACAGATCGATGATGTCGGCAATGGTCGGCATCGGGATGTCGTTGCGCGCCTCGGCCAGCAGCGAGCAGTAATAGCCGCCGCTCAGGTAGGTGTAATGGCGGCAAAGATTGATGATGCGCACCGGGCGCTTTTGCACTTCGGCGTGCTTGGTCAGATAATCGTTGGCCGCGACCACCTCCAGACCCTCAATATCCCACTTCCAGTCTTTCAGACGATCCACAATCACCGTATGACGTACCGGCATGTTATGCGACTCCTTTTGAGAGGGGTTGAATAAGAGCGCCCTTGGAAATCATCAGGGTGGCGTATTGGCGGCTGCTTCCATAATAGCGCATACGTTCAAATTCCGTGCGCGTCAGCGGAATGCCGATACAGGTCGTCTCGGACTTCTGCTCCTCGACATCGACATAAGGCTCATGGATGTAGACAAAGCGTTCATCAAAGCCACAGACCGCAACCCAGTGCGGCGATTTATCCCCGGTCAGGCGGTAGGCACTGATCAGCACCAGCGGGATCGCCCCTTTTCTGAAACGCATCTCCATTTCATCCATCGGCAGGTGCCGCTGTTTCAGCGGCAGTTTGACCTTGCGAATCTCCTGCAGAAAATCCTCCTGCACAATGCGGATCACCTCGCGCTTCTCCATATTGCGCACCGATTTGACGAACATATCGATATCGTAGCGCACGAAGAGTTCGACTCTCAGACCACGATGGAAAGCAGAAAGAGCCAGACCGTAGGGGCTGCATCCCCCGTGCCCGGAGGTCATGAAAATACTGGTCGCCTCGCGCCAGATACGCAGCTCCAGCCGCCGGTCGAGCTTTGTTTTCGGGACCAGGGCCTTTAAAGCCATCATCAGGCTGGCCGGCCCACAGGTGAATTCAAGGGTCTGGGCATAATACGGCACATGGCTTTTGTTCGGCGCAAGATTCGGAGCCAGCGGCTTCTCCATGCGCACCGCAGCGGCATGATCCTCGTAATAATCCTCGACAAGGGCGAATTCGCGATAGCCGCGCTTGCGATACAGGGCAATCGCACCGGTATTGTTCACATGCACTTCCAGACGCATCGACACCACGGCGTGCTCCAGCAGCGCTTCCTGCTCTGAGGCGGCCATCAGGATGCCGGCAATGCCCGTGCCGCGGCATTCGGGGACTACAGCCAGCGAATAAAGCCGCGCCATCGAGGTGTTCTGGTGAAACAGCACCAGGCTGTAGCCCACCAGTTCCCCGTCCAGCACATAAACCAGCAGGGAAGCCTTACCGCGCGTCAGAAGATGGCGAAAGCTGCGTTCGGAAAGGCGGTCGATATCAAAACATCGCGTTTCAAGTCGGCTCAGGGCCGGAACATCGTCAAGCCGGGCGGCGCGAATCATAAAGGGTGACCCATGAGGTATTGCACAGGCTCACGCTGAAACTGTGCGAGGCCAGCGTCAATCACCAGCCTGAGGGATGCCCCCTCGATCAGAAACGATATTCCAGGCCGGTATTGCTTGCCTTGATGACGGCGGGCTTCTACTTCTGAATCAGCAGCATATGCTGGTCGTTATCAGTCGGCTCGATGGACAGCACCTTATAGCCCTGCTCCTCGCAGGAGCGCGGCACATTCTCCAGCGGCTCGCCTTCGTTGAGCAGCACTTCGAGCTGTTCGCCGGCCTCCATCTTGGCCAGGCGCAGCTTCACCTTCACAAAGGTCATCGGGCAGGTTTCCCTGGTGATATCGAGAAAATGTTTCATGCGACCGTCCTAAATAAGGTGGGTTTAGATGAAAATAATGTGGGCATCTTCGGATTCGTTCAGGAAGGTGGCCACACCGACCACAGACTGTACATCGTCAATCAGGTCGTCCTTGCTGATGCCGAGGATGTGCATGGACATCTCGCAGGCAAAGTAGCGGATGCCGAGCTCGGAAGCTGCTTCCATCAGTTCATCGAGCTGCGCCACATTGTTCTTGCGCATCATGCCGCCCATCAGCTTCGGGCTGGCACCGCCGAAGTTCAGACGGGATAGTGGCAGGTTATTGCGCCCGCCCATCAGCCAGTTGAACATGCGCGACAGAAAATCCTTGCCCATGCTCTTGCGGCCGCGCTCCTTCTTCAACGCATTCAGGCCCCAGAAGGTGAAAAACATGGTCACCTCGCGATTGGTGGCGGCTGCCCCCGTGGCGATGGTGTAGGCGGCGAGCATTTTGTCGAACTCGCCGGAAAAACAGACAATGGAAATCTTCTTCTTCTCGACTACTGCTGCTTTACTCATGGATGCACCTCTGCCGCTTAGTTTTGCTTGGGCCCGGCAGACTAGGCAAATGCAAGCCCCACGGCAATTATGTCAAAATCCATCACCTGCCAACTTGCCGGAACCGACTGCCATTAGCGGACGTTCACATTTCTCATCAACGAAGGGGTTCCTGCTTTAGATTCCGGGCTTTTAAAGTGGAGGGGGTCAAGTTAGCATTTATATAATGAGCAACGGAATAGGTAGGCTGTCATTCTTGGGAAAGATGAACTCAACATTCAAGACTTGACCCCAAAGGCTTTAACTTCGCCAACATGGTACACTTTGGAATGAGAGTCACGAACAATGGGAGAAACGTGTTGAATCTATTTAGAACTACTGCGCTTGGCTTTATCACGATCCTTATATCCGGCAACGTCTTTGCTGCCGATTATTCACTGAGAAAGTATGAGCATGTGAAGACCTTCTACCAAAGCATTGCCCAGAGCGCAGTTGATCTTGGTTTAGAGCACAATGTTCCTCCTGCAGCGATACTGGCAATGGCAGGGCTTGAGTCAGGCTATGGTCGTGGCTATGTATCGCGCATCACCGGCAACATCCTCAGTCTTGGTGCACGCAAGGGGGAGGCGGAACTCCCTCCACTCAACCTGCCTAAACATATCCCCACAAACAGGGTGCTAATCGACAAGGATCGCATCGAAGCAACGCCGGCCGAAGAACTGAAATGGAAGATGCGTCCACCCAGCCTGAAAAAGGATTACCGACCTGCCAAGTTCGCGGCTACAGAGAAGAGGCTGGCCTATCTCCAGCGAAATCAGGATGAACGAATGTCAGCACGAAGGAAGAATATATCGGACTTTGTCACCAGTTGGATCAGCGACAAAAGTGCTGTTCCAGTATTTGTAGAGGCACGAACCTGGCTTGATCAGACTGTTGAGCATGAGGGTAAGGATAGCCTGCTCTCCTGCGAAACCGCCAAATCATTTATCAGCAGCATCGGAGGTAAACCGCGCTCATTCAATCATCGTGAAACCTGGGTGAAAAAGGTAAACTACATCCTTGACCGTGCTGGTCTTTGTTCGCTGACCACAGCTATGAGCAAAGGCACGCCTTTTGAGATAGCCTGGAGTAATCTGGAATCCAGCGGATCAATTGCTAGCGCTGATAGCGTAGTACGATAAGTCCCTTAAAAGAAGGTGGAGTGAGAAGGCGGGGTCAAGTCTTGAATGTTGTAGTTCCTGAATCACCCCCCTTATAAAGAGGAAGATAGCCCAAATTTTCGAATGTCCGCGTTTGGCCGAAGGCAGCCTATTAAGTATGGCAGCGGTGCTTGCTATTCGGCTTGGGATTTGCAGCGTGCGATGATTCATTGATCTGATTTGAACAGGAGTTTCACATGTCTTTGCTTGGTGCAGGAATCGGCGCGGGAATCGGCGCAGTCATCGGTGGGCCTATCGGTGCAGGCATTGGTGCCTGGCTGGGGCATTCGATCAGCAAGGGATATGCGCATGCCAAGGCGCTTGGCCCGATGGGCGCGGGCAGCATCGCCGGCATAGGCGTGCAGGAGGCGCAAAGCATCTTCTTTGTGGCGCTGTTTTCCATGCTGGCAAAAATGGCCAAGGCGGATGGTCGCGTCACCGCCTCCGAGGCGGACCTGATCAATCATCTGGCCCGCACGCAAATCAAAATGGATGCCGAGGATCGCAAAGCTGCCTCCACCATCTTCAACAACGCATTGGAGGATGACTACTCCATCTACGATTATGCCAAACAGTATCGCCAGATTGCAGGCAGCCCGCAGATGTGCGAAATGGTGTATCGCCTGCTGTTTGCCGTGGCCTATGCGGATAAGGAACTGCATCCGGCAGAGGACGTGATTCTCAAGGCCATGCCGGCCCACCTAGGCCTGGACCCGTCCCACTACCATATCTTCATGGAAGAATTTAAGGGCCAGCATGTGGATGTCGGCGAGTCCTACAAGGTGCTCGGCTGCAGTCCGGAGAGCAGTGATGCCGAGGTGAAGCGAGCCTACCGCAAGCTATGCATGGAATATCATCCGGATAAGCTGGCCTCGAAAGGCCTGCCGGAAGGCTTCACGAAGTTTGCCCAGCAGCAGATGCACCTGATCAACGATGCCTACAAAACCATCATGGATCAGCGCAAATAGGGCTCGCAGAGAACCCTAAAGAAAAATCAGGCGGCAGTGCCCTCGGCATCCAGACCGAATGCTGTGTGCAGGGCTTGAACCGCAGCATCGACATGCTGCTCCTCGATCACCACGGTAATTTTGATTTCGCTGGTGGTGATCATCTGGATATTGATGGATTTATCGGCCAGCGTTTCGAACATCTTCCTCGCCACACCGGAATGCGAGCGCATGCCCACACCGATGATGGAAACCTTGGCCACCTTGTTATCGCCCTTCACATCACGCGCCTTCATGTCCTCGGAGACGCCCTGCACAATCTTCATTGCCTGGCGATAATCACCGCGCGGCACAGTGAAGGTGATATCGGTGGTGCCGTCCTCACTGACGTTCTGCACAATCACATCGACATTCAGGCCGGCTTCGGCAATCGGGCCGAACACTGCGCTGGCAATGCCCGGATGATCGGGAATGCCCTTGATGGTGATCTTCGCCTCATCGCGGTTGTAGGCCACGCCTGTAATCGCTGCTCTTTCCATAACGTCATCCTCTTTCATTACCATGGTTCCCTGAACATCCACAAAACTGGAGCGCAGGTGAATCGGCATATCGTAGCGCATGGCAAGCTCGACACTGCGATTCTGCAGCACCTTCGCACCCTGCGAGGCCAGCTCAAGCATTTCTTCATAGCTGATGCGATCGATCTTGGCAGCCTGAGGAACAATGCGCGGATCGGTGGTATATACCCCGTCCACATCGGTAAAGATGTCGCACATATCGGCCTTCAGCGCGATGGCCAGCGCCACAGCCGAGGTGTCGGAACCGCCGCGCCCGAGCGTAGTCACATCGCCATGTTCGTTCACACCCTGAAAACCGGTCAGGATAGGCACTTCGCCGCGTTCGAGGCGGCTTAACATGCGCTCGCATTCAACACTGAGAATGCGCGCCCGCGAATGGCTGCTGTCGGTGCGGAATCCGGCCTGCACACCCGTGTAGGAATGCGCCATCACGCCGCGTTTCTGCAGCTCGATAGCCAACAACGCGGCACTCACCTGTTCTCCGGTTGATACCAGCTGATCCATCTCGCGCTCATCCGCATCCGGGCACAAGGCATTGGCCAGGCCGATCAGACGATTGGTTTCTCCGCTCATGGCTGAAACAACGACAGCTGTTTCGATACCCTGCTGTACCGAACGCTCGACGATATCCGCCGTCGCCTGAATGCGCTCCAGATTACCTACCGAGGTGCCGCCGAACTTTTGTACGACTCGCTTCACGGCGTCTCCTTCTCGTTGACAGTGGCAATGGCCACCTTGCCCATGCCCAAGCCACGCAGCACATCCAGCGCGCGCACTACATAGCGGTGCTGCGTCCTGGCATCGGCACGCAGTACCACACGCATGTTCGGATCGCCCTTGGTTTCATTGAGAATGCGCTTGCGCAAATCCTGATCGCTTACCGCTTCATCCTGTACATAGAATTGGCCTATAGGACTGATACTGACAACCAGTTCCTGCTTCTCGTTGACCTGCTCCTGAGATTTACTGGTCGGCAGTTCAAGTTTGAGGCTGCTGGCCACCTTGAAGCTGGTCGATACCATGAAAAAAATCAGCATCAAAAACACGATATCCACCAGTGGCGTAATATCCACGGTATAATCGCGCTTGGCCCGCTTGCGCAGTTGCATCAGCGTTCGCCTTTGAGTAACTCGACAAAGCGCAGCGCATGATGCTCGATTTCAATCACGAAACGATCCACACGGGCCTCAAACAGGCGGAAGGCGACCAAGGCCGGAATAGCCACAGAAAGACCGGCTGCGGTGGTATTCAGGGCCTTGGAGATACCACCGGCAAGGATATCCGCCTTGCCCACGCCCTCCACAGAAATCACCTGAAACACATCAATCATACCAATCACCGTACCCAGCAGGCCGAGCAGCGGCGAAATGGCTGCAATCAGGCCTAGCGCGCCAATAAAGCGTTCCAGATGCGCCACTTCCTGACGGCCGACTTCCTCCAGCACCTCTTTAAGCACCGGACGAGACACGCCGCGATTGCCCAGCGCCACCCACAGGATGCGGCCCATAGCCGTTTGGCTGTCATGGCAAATCTGCATGGCCTGTTTGACATCTTCGCGACGGATCGCGTCCTCAACCTCGGCTGCAAGCTCGTCGGGAATCACCACCGAACGACGCAGACTCCAGGCGCGCTCGAAGATGATGGTCAAAGCAAGAATGGAACAGCCGAGCAGAATGAACATCGTGGTTCCGCCCTGCACTAGAAACTCGTACACATGATCCTCCATGGCGCTGTCACAATGCAGCGCGGCGGCCGATTATAGGAGGTGTTCCCACCACTGCAATGCAAGTTTGCGTTTTTCTGAACTTACAGGGGGTACATCCAGCACCTGTATCGTTCCGGAATGATTGAAATCCACCAACACCGCCCCATCTGCCGTGTTGCGCAGCGCAGCCCCGATTGCGCTGTATCGCAGCAACACATCAGGTGAGGGAAACCCGTAACGATTGCCGTAACCTGTCTGGGCAATGGCCAGATCAGGGCTTACAGCTTCAAGAAATGCCTCTGTACTGGATGTTCTGCTTCCGTGATGAGGCATCAGCATCACATCGCTGTCCAATGCCTGCTTTATCGGACTATCCATGAGGCTCTTTTCTGCCGAGGCCTCGATATCCCCAGCCAGCAGCAGGCGCTGTCCGCGCGGCAAATCCAGCCGCAACAGCAGTGAGCCGTTGTTGCTGTTGCCCGATACATAATCCTTTGGCGGCCAGAGCACCGATATATTCACCCCTGTCTGCGCAAGCGCCATCTTATCGCCCTGTTGCAGCATGCGAACCTTGCCTCCCTGTTTCAATATCGCCCGACGCAGCACATTGATACCTATGGATTCCCGCATCTGCGGCACATCCGCCAGCCATAATTCACTGATCCGGTTCACTCGATGCAGCAGGCTGAGCGCCCCGCCGAAATGATCGGACTGGGCATGGCTGATGACCAGCACATCGACATGCGCCAGACCCATGCCGCGCAGGCCATCGGCCAGCGTTGTGCCGGCATTGAAACGACTGCCCGGTCTCCCTGCCGCATCAATCACCATGACCCTGCCATCGGGCAATAATAGTGAAGAAGCGGCCCCCTGCCCCACATCCCAGACAATAAAGCGGGTATGGGCTGTCGGGTTTTCAGTCATCAGCAAAGCGCTGTAGGCACCCAGCGTCAAAAACAGCAGGCCAACAGCGATGACGCGCTGCCCGCGAGACAACAACAGAACGCCCAGCCCCATACCGCCCACATATGCCGCACTCAGCCATAAGGGGACGGCAGGAAGCCACACATGGCCGGCAGGCCAGTGGCTGATGTGAAGCAATACCCGGTTACCCAGCTCAACCCCTGCGGCGGCCAGAGAAAACAGCCCATGCGCACCGCCATCCAGGCCCGTACCGGCCAGCAGCGCAGCCAACAGGGAAAGCGGCAACACGAACAGCGTGTAGAGCGACATCATCAGCATATTGGCCGGCAGGCTGTACACGGGCAGGCGGCCGAATACATGCGCCACCAGCGGCAGGGTTACAAGCGTTGCAACCAGCGTAACCACAAATAAACCGACCACCCAGCGACGCCATGCGGGTATTTCTTGCTCAGCCGGGCCGTTCGCCCATAACAGAATCCCCGCCGTGGCTACAAACGACAGCCACAATGATAAGGACCCCAGTGCCGAGGGATCCAGCAACAGAATCAGCATCAGCGCAACCAGCAGCGTATTCACCGGTGTCGAATGCGAACGCAGGCACCAGGCGAGTGCCGCTGCAGCCAGCATCATGGCCGCCCGCTGGGTTGGCAGCGGCCAACCGGCCAGTTGAGCATAAGACAGCGCCAGCAGTACGCCGCCCAACAGGGAAATACCTCGCACCGGAAGACGCACAATCCACGCTTCACGACGGGTCAGCACAAACCAGAACAAACCGAATCCCAAAGCCGCAACCAGCCCCACATGCAGGCCGGAAATAGCCAGCAGATGCGCTGCCCCCGTGGCAGCAAAAGCATCGGAGATATGCTCGGGAATCATTTCCCTTTCGCCCAGCAGCAGTGCCCTGATCACCCCGCCCTTATCATCTGCAAAAACCTTCAGTGCACGCCTGATGTTTTCGCGCACACCCTCCAGCCAGGATGAACCGGATGAGACAAGTTGGAGCTTCCCGCTGCCCAGCAGGGCGATATGCCGATCAAAGCAATAGGCCTCAAAATCGAAGCCCGATGGATTCTGCCGATTGCGCGGCGCATGCAGCCTGGCCTGTGCCTGAATCCGGTCCCCGGCCATCACTGTCACCCGCATCCTGGCACCTTGATCGACAGAGGCCGAAAGCATTGGCTTGTAGACATAAAGCCAGACTCTGCCTTTGATTCGGGCGCCATCGCCGCGCTGCACATCAGTCAGAGTCAGTCGCCAATAGCTGGACAGCTGTTGTACCGCCACAACCTCGGCGCTGATCTCAACCGGGGCTCCCTGCCATGTATCGTCAACACTGATCTGCCGGGCATCGGCCAGCAGGCTCATGCAGCCCCAGCCAAGACCTGCCAGCAGGAATGTAGCGCCAATAAACGACGTAGGCTTGGATTTACGTTTTAGTTTTAGAAAAAAAAGAAGGAGTGCAGCACAAGCAATGCCTGTGGTCAGTTGCCAGCTCACCCAATCGCAGCGCACCGCACATAAGCCAACCACCCAAGCGGCCGCAGGCAACAAAAGCGGCAGGCATTGAAGTGAAAGACGTTGCGTATCAGCCCTCGGGGTAAACCACACGACCCCGTATCATCTGGTCCTCACCGAGCATCTTACGCTGCACATCGACAAGACGAGGGGCGTCCTCAACGCGATCGACCCCAGCCCCCTGCCACAAACCGACCGCATCACCGCCACCAATCAGGATAGGCGCCTGATACAGGACCATTTCATTGGTTATGCGCGCCTCCAGAAAGGCCGCATGCAGACCGCCGCCACCCTCCAGCAGAATCTGCCAGCGATGATCCACCGCCAGATGGCGCAACATCAGCGGAATACCATCCACCTTGACCACATCCACACCAGCCTTCACCCAGTCATCGACATGCTGATTGTCGTGGCAAACATACAGACGTGCACGTTCCGGACCCTCGGCAAGATGACAACCGGGGCGCAGGACAGGGGCACGCGAAGCGAACACGACCCTGAGCGGCGCTCTGCCACCCACCAGTGGCGCATCGCGCACGGTCAGCGATGGATTATCCGCATTCAAGGTGCCGCTGCCGATCAGAATCGCATCGCACTCGGCGCGCAGGGCATGGGCATGCTTGCGCGAAATCTCCCCGCTGATCCATTTCGAATCCATGCGGCGGGTGGCCAGTTTGCCGTCCAGCGACATGGCTGCCTTGGCAATCACATAGGGTCGACCCAACCTGTTTGCATAGAGAAAAGGACGATTCAATTCATCGGCTTCCGCTTCCAGCACGTTGGCCGTGACCTTGATCCCGTGACCTTGAAGCCATGCGCCGCCACCGGACATCTTGGGATTTGGATCCGTGCTTGCATACACCACACGGGTAATACCTGCGCGTGAAATAGCCTCCGTGCATGGAGGGGTGCGCCCCCTCGCCGAACATGGCTCAAGTGTAACGTAGAGTGTGGATCCTGCTGCGCGGTTTCCAGCCATGGTAATGGCCTCCACCTCGGCATGCGGCTTGCCCGGACCATGGTGCCAGCCTTCACCGGCCACCTCTCCCCCGCTGACAATAACTGCTCCGACTGTCGGGTTGGGATGCGTGCGTCCAACACCATTTGCCGCCAGGAAAAGAGCCTGCCGCATATAGATTTCATCGTTCATGCGATGTATCGCCTCCACCATGCGTATAAAGATGGCAAGCCCGACTTCATCTGGCAAGGACCGGACAAAAAAAGCCCCGCCGAAGCGGGGCCCAGAAACTGACGGAATCGTCCATGCATATCTCGAAGATTCTCCGCAAAGCTACTCGATGGTCCCGTTGCGTTCTCTGCCTCCCCAAAACAGGAGCAAACCACCGATGATGATAGCACCTGTTCCAAGACCAAGCGGCAGGATGACTTTCTGCATTTCATGTGAGGTCGATGCAGCAGCCTTTTTCCCGGTATCACGGCTTTCCAGTGCGTAGTTGAAACCGCCATAGACCAATCCCTGAAGCCCGAACACAAGCAGCAACGCGGCTGCAATACTGGTTCCTCTCATATGTCATGTTCTCCTTGATCATCGCCCGCGGGACAATGCACATGATGTAGCAAGCATCCCGGAGAGCAATCATGCTACTCAAATGAATCCTGTTGTCTGCCCGCCATACATATCGTGCACGGGCAGGCAGAAGTAGACAGCAAGTCGGCGGATTCAATCCCCGGGACCCAAGCCACGGCGTTCGATACAAAAAAGCCCCGCCGAAGCGGGGCATGGTCAGATCGGAGGGTGAGCCGTTCAGTCGTGATCGCAGCCTGCGCCATGAACATGCCCGTGTTCCAGCTCTTCTGCTGTGGGCTCGCGAACCTCAACCACCTTGATATCGAAATTCAGAGTGACATCGGCCAGTGGATGGTTGCCGTCCACGGTCACGGTATCATCGCTCACTGCGGTAACAGTCACCACCTCGATGCCATCATCGGTTTCAGCTTCGAACTGCATACCTGCTTCAAGCTTATCGACTCCGCCGAACATATCGCGCTCGACTTCCTTGACCAGGCTGTCATCGCGAACGCCGTAGGCATCTGCAGGCTGTACGGTTACCTTAAAGGCATCACCGGCCTGCTTGCCTTCCATTTCAACTTCCAGCCCCGGTATCAGGAAGCCGGAACCATGAATATAGGCCAGCGGTTCGCGCCCGTCCGAGGAATCGATAACCTCCCCTGCCTTATCGGTCAGGGTGTAATCGAAGCTGACAACTTTCTGTTTGCTGATTTTCATATGTATTCTCCATTTGCTTAGCCAGGCGCATCGCAAAAAGGAAGCGGCTGAACAGAATCGCGGCACACTGCCAGAATCATGGCTGCGGGTCGAACGTCGAATTCCGGGTGTTCAAGCCAGGACAGGCTTACAAACTCAGGGCATCCTCAAAACCGAAGCGAGTCATATCCGGCATGCGCAGCGGATAAAGCAGGCCGTCGAGATGATCCACTTCATGCTGTACGACCCGCGCATGGAAGCCATTGGCTATCCTTTCCAGTGGTGCACCATCGGCAGTAAGTCCGCTGTAGCGGATGGAGGTGAACCTCGGCACCTCGCCACGCAGACCGGGCAGGCTCAGACATCCTTCCCAGCCCGATTCCTGCGCACTATCCAATACTTCGATATGCGGATTGATCAGCACCGTGTACGGTACCTCGGGCCGATCCGGATAACGCAGGTTGCTCGAGCCCCCGAATATCACCACGCGCAGGGAAACTCCGATCTGCGGCGCAGCCAGCCCCGCACCATCGTGCGCCTGCATGGTATCGTGCATATCCAGAATCAATTCGCTCAATTCGACAGTGGAAAAATCCGTCACCGGTACGGCAGTTTGCAGCAGGCATGCATCGCCCATCCTGAGCACTGGCCGCACACTCATATGACCGGCTCCCTGAGCAACAAGGACCATGCTTCGCCATGCATACCAAGGGCCTGCATCTCATCGCGCAAATGCCTCCGGGTCAGCGGAATTTCATCGAGGAACTGACGTTTTCCGTCACGAAAAACCAGGCGGGCGAAGATGCCGATGGCCTTGATATGGCGCTGCATGGCGGTCAGGCGGAGCAGCCGATGCCAGTCATCCACACTGGTAAAGGACACGCCCAGCGCAGCCGGAAGCGAAGTAAAAAATTGTTCGCTAATCTCGCGACGCAATGCCTCGGGATAATCCTGATAGCAATCGTAGAGCAGGGAGGCGAGATCGTAGGTCACGGGACCTGACACTGCATCCTGAAAATCAATCACCCCGAGCGGCAAGCCCCCGAGTCCATCCAACTGGGGCAACATCAGATTGCGGCTGTGATAATCTAGATGCACCGGCACGCGCGGCAGCGCTGCAATCTCAGTCAGTAGCGGCAGAAGAGCAGCATGAAAGGCATCCCCTTCGGCCTGCGACGGCGTATAAGCAGCCACTTGGGGCAGATACCAATCGAGATAAAGAGTACATTCGCGCTGCATACGAGGCACATCAAACGCAGGCAGCACATCTTGTGGAACAGCTGCCTGCAAAAGATGGAGCTGTCGCAGCGCATCCTTCATCAGGGGGGCAACATCGCCACCCTGCTGCAAATGCACGGCCCAGGTAACATCGCCGAAGTCCTCCAGCAGCAGAAAACCCAACTCCTTGTCCTGGGCAACAAGAGCCGGGGTGCGCAGGCCGGCCTGCGCCATCCAGCCAAGCACGCTTAGAAATGGCTGCACATCCTCCTTATCCGGCGGCGCATCCATCAGCACATAATTCACACCGGAACAGCCCAATCTGAAATAGCGGCGGAATGAGGCATCGCCAGCCAAAGAGGCAATCGAGCATGCCCGGCCAAGCACCTGTTGCGCCCAGCTTTGTGCCTGATCCCGACGAGAGTCCTTACTCACGCATCAACAAACCTTTGATACCCATCTTTTCCTGCAACAGCGCCCTTGCTCCCTCGGCCTCGGCCATGCCGCTATAGGCGGCGGTGAACACACGGTAGCGCGTTCCCAGGCTCGGCACCTGGGCTTCGCTCACCGTAGCCTTGATACCGGCCAGAGCCATGCGATTGAGCAAGACCTCGGCATCACTGCGACGAATAAAGGAACCGACCTGAAGGCGATATGTCGCCATATCATCGGCAGCATGGCCAGCTGCGGAGTTCGCCATGTGATTAATTTCACCCCGGCCCTCGTGATGTTCTTCTCCGCCGGATTGAACCGCCGCCGGCCCCGTGTCGCCCAGCGGCTGCGGCATCACCTTCTGCTTGGGCAGCTCACTGTAAAAGGTTAAATCCCCCACCTGATCGGTCGCGGCCTCTTTGGTGGCAGGTTTTTCAGGCTCAAGACTGGCGGTAAGTTGCTGCTCAAGGCTTGCAACCTGCGTTTCCAGCCCGGCAATACGGGTCTGTAATTGTTCGTTTTCGGTCTTCAGAACACGTGTGGAGTTCTGCGTATCACCGGCCATATAACCGCCGCTAAAGGCCAGAATGGCCGTGAACAGCAGGCTGGTTGCCGTCATGGCAGCCGAAATGCGCCCTTTTGTTTCGGGTTTCTTCTTAACCTGCGCCTCGACATGGGCGAAGTCGCGTTTAGCCATCTATTAAGCAGCCATCTGTTGAACCGCCATGCATCAAACCCTCACACGTCAAACCCGCCACTACATGCGCTCCGGGGCATCAACACCAAGCAACTCAAGCCCATTGGCCAGAACCTGTCGCACGGCACGCACCAACAGCAGGCGAGCCTGGGCCAGCTCCGCATCATCCACCACCACACGGTGCTTGTGGTAAAAACTGTGCAGCCCTTGAGCCAACTGCATCAGGCTGGTGGCCACGCGATACGGTTCCAGCCTGCTAGCCGCCTGTTCCAACACCTCAGGCCAGGCAAGCAGTTCACGCACCAGTCGGCGTTCCTCTTCACTGGTAAGCGGCGACACATCCACGCTGTCGGGAGACCGAGCAACAAGGCCCTCCTCCGCCGCCTTGCGCTGGATGGCGCAAACGCGCGCATGAGCATATTGCACATAGTACACAGGATTCTCGTCGTTCTTCTGCTTGGCGATTTCCAGATCGAAATCCAGCTGGCTCTCCACGCGGCGGGTGAGGAAATTGAAGCGCACCGCATCCTTGCCCACTTCATCCACCACCTCGCGCAACGTGACAAAGGTGCCGGCCCGTTTGGACATGCGCACCGGTTTGCCGTCGCGCGTCAGGTTGACCATCTGCACCAGCACCACCTCGGGCTGCTTTTTCTTGCCGGTCAGCGCCTGCATGGCCGCCTGCACGCGGCTGACATAACCACCGTGATCCGCACCCCAGACATCGATCAGGCGGTCAAAACCACGATGGTGCTTATCGGTATGGTAGGCGATATCGGCGGCGAAATAGGTCGGCGTACCATCCTGTTTGGCCAAAGGTCTGTCCACATCATCGCCATAGTCGGTGG
>CAZQTO010000021.1:0-23033 GCA_964596375.1 uncultured Zetaproteobacteria bacterium
CTGACCTTTCTTTCCGGCGTGTTCTATTCGGTGAATCAGTTGCCGCCAGCCTGGCAGCAGGTGAACGACTTCAATCCCTTTTTCTACCTGATCGATGGTTTCCGCTACGGCTTCATCGGTGTCGGCGACACCAACCCCATGACTGCCATCTGGGTGGTGCTTTCAGCCACCCTCGTTTGCATGGCCACCTGCTGGTATCTCTGGCTCATTGGCTGGAAACTGAAGGAATGAGCTGAAAGGCCTGAGCCTTTTCTATGCATCCCTGCCGAACAGATCGCGTGTATAGACCTTGTCGGCGACATCCATCAAGGCATCGGACATGCGATTGGCAACAATCACATCGGATTCCTGTTTAAAGGCATCTAGATCCCTGATGACGCGGGATTTGAAGAACTCGCTTTCTTCCATTGCAGGCTCGTAAATAATCACTTCAATACCCTTGGCCTTGATGCGCTTCATGATCCCCTGAATGCTCGATGCGCGGAAATTATCGGAACCTGCCTTCATGATCAGCCTGTATATGCCCACCACCCGCGGGTTCTTTTTGATGATATCGCCGGCAATAAAATCCTTGCGCGTGGTGTTCGCCTCGACAATGGCATGCATCAGGTTTTGCGGTACGTCCCGGTAGTTCGCCAACAGCTGCTTGGTGTCTTTTGGCAGGCAGTAACCGCCATAACCGAACGAGGGGTTGTTATAATGGCTGCCGATGCGTGGGTCGAGACACACCCCCTCAATGATCTGACGCGTATCCAGTCCGTGTGTAGCTGCATAGGTATCCAGTTCATTGAAGTAGGAAACCCGCATGGCGAGATAGGTGTTGGCAAACAGCTTGATGGCCTCGGCCTCGGTGCTGCCGGTAAAGAGTACGTCGATATTCTGTTTGATGGCACCTTCCTGGAGCAGACCGGCAAAGGTCCGTGCCCGTTGCGAACGCTCCCCGACGACGATACGGGAGGGGTAAAGGTTGTCATGCAGGGCCATGCCCTCGCGCAGGAACTCAGGGCTGAAGATGAGATTATCGCAGGCAAACTTTTCCTTTGTGGCAGCCGTGTAGCCGACCGGAACGGTGGATTTTATCACCATGACTGCATTGGGCTGGATGCGCATCACATCCTGAATCACAGCCTCGATGGAGCGGGTGTTGAAAAAATTAGTTTCAGGATCGTAGTCGGTCGGTGTGGCAATGATAACGAACTCCGCACCCTTGTAGGCTTCCTGTTTGTCCAGTGTGGCACGAAGATTCAATGGCTTGTTTTGCAGGTATTCCTCTATCTCCTTGTCTTCGATGGGAGACTGCTTGCGGTTGAGCATCTCAACCTTCTCGGCAATGATATCGAGAGCAATCACCTCGTGGTGTTGGGCCAGAAGCACGGCATTGGATAACCCGACATAACCGGTTCCTGCAATCGCAATTTTCATCGTATCTCTTCTCCCCTGAATAAATGGAGGCCTGCAACCGGGCACTTCCTGCTTTGCGGCAGTCTATGCGTATTCCCCTGCTCGGCAAACCCGCCATGCCGCCTGCTGGTCTCTCTGGCTCATCGGCTGGAAACTGAAGGACTAATCCTCACGAGGGGGTATAGAAATATTGATGTTGGAGGACGAATTCATCATTTAAGACTTGTCCCTGAGTTACTGAATTACTCTAAACAAGCTATGAACCAATATGAGATCAATATGACTAGCCAGTTAAATCCAAAATAGCACCAGTTAATTGCAACGCCATGCCTGCGAACAATAAATACCATCCCATAAAGACAACCCGGCGGGACACTGACTTGTAGAAGCCCATTCTAAAAATCTCGCCAGCATAGTCAGTAATAAATAATGGCAATGCTACGTAAGCAATTATGCCAGCGGCAAAGCTGACAACTGTGGCTGCTGATGCTAAATCAAGCCAAAACAACGTGCTGCCACCAATAATTATCCCAATAGGAATGTTGTAGACGCCAGCCCAAACAAACGCGTACAGATAGTCGAAGAGCCCTTTGAATTTCATTGAAGCGTCAACCACAAGCTTTGACAGAAGCAATACTCCTAGAATATTTAAGAGGAGGCCAACGGCATTAAGCAGCTTGTACTTCTCGATAGCTTGGTGAGATCCCAAAAGGTAAAAAGCAATAACACCAATAAACACCTGAGCAATTGTAGTAACGGCCATTATTTTTCTAATGTTCAAGCGGTATCCCCAACAACTTCTGATGTGCATACCTCATACAAGTACTTAGCCACTATCAGCCTCCATATCGGATGTTGAAGGGGAAACACGGATTTGGAGTGAAGGCCCGCCCCTTGGGGTGCCAGTGTAGCGCTGGCGTGAGGGGGCGATTCAATGACTTCCGACGCTCTTCCTGAGCAAGAAACGATTCCCGTCGCCAAAGCCAGGGTTCGGTACAGGCAAAAACAGTCCATTTGATTCAACCCCGGCTTCCGCCGGAGATTTTTTGTCCGTCGGTCTCAGGATGGGGAGTACATGCATCTACATGCACAATGGAAGTATTTCCTTAAGTTGCTGATTCAGAATGCCTTTGGTTTCCACCGAAACTGTATTTGTTATGTAGCCTTTGAAGAACGGTGAAATGAAATTGACGATGGCACTGGTTATCTTCTCTGCAACAGGCTTTAAGATTCCCCAATCGCCAACAACAACCTTCACAGGCACTTTCGTATAATCCAGGCTGAGTTTGTTCATGTTGAGGGCGTTTATACAATACCTGTTGTTACCGGATAATTCAGCCTTGTAGTCTCCCTTACCGGACATCGTACCACCTTCTGCCGTTATAGTTCCCGAGTAGGGGATGGTGGGGTCTATGTGCAATCCGCTTATGTCTATGCCACCGCATTTCAAGACCTTGCCTCTTACGTTTCCACTGAAATTGGCGGTAAGGTTTGAGGTCAGCTTACCGCTTATGGAGTCGGTCCCGTTATCCAGGGTTCCTTCATTTTCCGATAAGATGAGGGAGTCTATTTGAAGCGTACTCAGGCCCTTCATGTTCGTGACTGAATAGCTCAAATCCACTTTGACATCGCATGTGACCAATATGGGGACAGTCAAAGGAAGGACAATGGGAACGGGATAGGTCCCGAGGTTCTTGTCGCCACTGGCCACCTTTCTTCTCGGATCCCAGCCATTCGCCTTTATGGAATTGTCTGTCATCTTGCTTATAGGGGGCAGCAACAATTCCAGGTAGAAATTGAAAATATCAATATTTTCCACCTTGGCGCCGCACTTTGTGAATTTCTCGGGGTACTTGTACCACAGCGGTTCCATGAAATTCTTGGCCCACCACGCATCACTCTCCGTGGCATACAAATCGGCAGGGAGTATGCTGCTCAGGTAATTCTTGGCCTCCTTCTCCAAATGGATTTCCTTTCTGTCTGCTTCCTCCACCAATTCCTGATTGTAACTGGTCGCATAGTTGACGAACCGGTCATACGGCACGTCTTTTAGCTCCGATTGCAGCCTTGGATCAGCGGGGTCTTGCATGTTTGTGACCTGAGTCGGAGAGGTGCAAGCGAAATCGACTGATTCCAAGGTTACCGTCCGGGGCTTTGTTGTTTCAACCCCTTTTTCCGGGGCTGCGTCGTAGACATTTCTCCAGTGAATGGCTTTGTTCTTAAGGTCGTAAACAATCTGGAACTGTGTCGCATTGCCAATCTGGGTGACAAAATCGAGTCCGTCAAAGACCATGTCTACAGAAATCGGGCTGCTTGATGAGGCATCTTCCAATTCTTTGACTTTTGCAGCAGCCCTTATGAAACGAGGGACGGTTTTCGAACTCTCCTTTGATGTATATGCCGGGTCTGTTGGTAGAGGAGCGTTGCCGCCAAAACCGGAATACTTCTTAAGCTCGTTTAGGGAATCGCCATAGGGGCTGTTCGATAGTGCCCGCACCGGCACGAAAACGCCGTCAACCGTGACGCCAAGATCATCTCCGGAATGGATAACAGCTTTTCCGTTAATGAATTCAATTGTTGCACAGGCCTGCGGATCGCAAACCAGATAGTGCAGCGGAACCCATGTATCGTTGATCCCCAATGTTTGTGCATTATCGATGGCCTGTTTCAGGTTTGCAGCGTTGTCCAGCTGATACTGGACCCATTGGGTAACGTTTACATCCGGGCTGTTCGCATCCGGAGAGTATGTCGAACCATTTGGCAGGATCATGACCTCGACCACAAGGCCTTCTTCGTTCATACCACCAAGCGGAAAATCCCGGCCATACTGGTTAAAAGTGATGCTGCCATATTTGGAAGTCCATTGGGCGGGGTTGCCGGAGACCTGGGCCCGTTTGGTTATGTTTTTCTGGTTGATAATCACGAGAGCATCTCTCATCCCGCGATCATAACTTCGACCGTACATCATTGCGCCGCTGCTTTTGTCGAGGGCTGAAAATGTAGTGCAGGCATCGCTGGATAATGGGCCGCCAAGGATGGTGGCAACGAAAAGAAAAATAATTATACGCGTATAAAATTCCCCATAACGCGAAAGATGGTTACGTGGAGCTTGGGGGTCAGGCCTTGTTTCATACATTGTTATTCCCCTTTTTGATCAGTCATCTATACGGGGAAGCGCTGCAATTTAATGTGAAGCCCCATCCCTGAGATACCAGTGTAGCAGCTGGCGAGGGGATGCGGCAAGGCGACGTGTTTTATTATTTGCAATCGGGAGCATTGCTCGCAGCATTGGGGGTATGGGTCAGCAATCGAAAAGTAAAGCGAAGCGGAAAACCTCGGCGTGGTATCAGCGGCATTCTAAGGATCCGCATGTGAAGCGGGCACAGGCCGAGGGCAAGCGCTCGAGGGCGGCGTTCAAGCTCATCGAGGTGCTGGAGAAGAACCAGTTGTCGATACGCCGTGATGCGGTAATCGTTGATCTCGGTTGCGCGCCGGGTTCGTGGTGCGAGGAGCTGGCACAACGGATTGGAGATGCCGGGCTGGTGATCGGGGTGGATCTGCTGGAGATGCAGCCGCTTAGCCGGGTGAGGTTTATTCAGGGGGATTTCACCGAGGCGAAGACGCTGGCCGAGGTGCAAGAGGCTGTCGGCGAGCGGCGGGTGGATATGGTGGTTTCCGATATGGCGCCGGAGATGAGTGGCAATAAGCTGGTGGATCAGGCGCATACCATCGGGCTGAACGATGAAACCCTGAACTTTGCGGTGAATCATCTGCGCGAGGGCGGCAATCTGTTGCTCAAGACCTTTATGGGCGACGGCTTTGATGCCTTCAGGAAGGAAATGACGGGCTGGTTTGCCAAGATGAAGATCGTTAAACCTGCGGCCAGCCGCAAATCATCGAGTGAAATCTACCTGCTTGGGACGGGCTTCAGACGCCCGGGTTGAGTCTTCTCCTGTTGTCTGGAAGGCGGGGGAAATCAGTAAAAAGTTCTAAGGAAGGTTTGAATAAGTGCATCCCCGCACTTACTCAGTACGCCAAGGCAAAAGCGTGGTTTTGCCTTGGCTCACAAAATCAGGCGCTTCCGCGCATGATTTTGGCGGCCCGTCCATGGGCCGCACGGATGCCCTGAGTTTCTCAGAGCATCCCTAACGCTTATGGTTATCCATGCTGCGGATGACCTCACCCATATTGCGCAGCACATAAGCCATCAGCTTCATGGCCAGATCGGCATGGTTCTGCATCAGCCACTGGAACTTTTCGCCGGATATTCTGTAAACCTCGCAGGATTGCTCGGCATATACGTCGGCAGAGGCCGGCTCACCGCCGAAAAAGCTCATTTCCCCAAATATTCTGCTGTGTGAGTTTTTGTTCAGGGTGACCATATGAAAGTTGTTCTTGTGCACAATGCGCAGGCTTCCGGTATGCAGCAGATAAAGATCGCCAACCGCTGTTCCCTGATGGATGATCGGCATATCCTTGGCTACAAACTCGACCTTGAAGGCCGTCTCAAGAGCCCGGCTTTGTTTATCGTCCAGAGTCTCAATGCGGAACTCCCTGGCCAGCCAGTTTATATTCAGTTGCATGTCGTTCCTCCGCTGGTGTTATTCTAGACCATTATCATGTCGATGTACGCCGTACAGCGCTGGTGAATTCCGGTTGTGACAGAGGAATGGGAAGCTGTTGCCAATTCTTGTGCTGCGCTTACATCTTATGTTAACTTGCGGCCTCGTATTTCAACTGACGAGGGAGATTTAAATCATGAGCGACACAGAGAAGAAACAGCCGAAAATCGTTAGAACCATCACGACACATAACGACGTCTTTGAGGGAACTACATACAAGAAGCAGAACAACGTGCTGCGCATGGTGCTTTTTTATACGAGCTGTGCCCTTGTGCTTGTGCTTGCCTCGTACGGCGGCCTTTATGTTGAGAGGGGTAATCTGCATGACGGCGTGCTGAAGAACGATGCCGCGACGTTGGTAGACGGCATTAATTTTGACAAGACGAATCGTACCATTCTCGCCCAGATGCCCGGCATTCTGGATAATGTGTACAAGGACCCGAACGATAAATACGCGGCTTCCATGGATGTGGTGGTTACCAGTCCGAAGCTGCAGGTGACGACCGATAACCTGGTCGATCTTCTGATCAAGGGCGGTTTTGTCAAAGAGACGATGGATGGTCTTGAATACACCGATTTCACCTGGGAAACCAAGAACTGGTCTTATAGCCACCTCTCGGTGGAGTTGACCAGCAAGGAAAACCCGGAAGATGTTCTGACCCTGAATATCGCCAAGGATGGCAGTCTGCTGGTCTGGCGTGTGGTGGGGGCATTCTTCTCCGAGCCGCTGCTCAATAAGCTGCTCGAGTAGTCGTCTGATTGCCTCGCTTGCGGGGCGCTGAATCCTCGAAGAGGGCTGCCTGCGGGCAGCCCTCTTTTTTTATGCCGATTCATGGTTAGCCTCGGCTCATGCGATTGTTTGCCGCTGTTGATGTGCCCGAGGATGTCCGCCATGAGATAGCTGCATGGTGGACGGAGGCCTGTACCCAATTGCCGATTGGTGACTGGCGCGATGTGGCTGAGCGCAACTGGCATCTGACCCTGGCTTTTTATGGTGATGTGCCCGGAGATGAGGTGAATGAACTGGCCGAGGCACTGGCCGATTGTGCCGCCGGGGCATCTCCGTTCCGTGTATACAGTGGTGCTTGCGGGGTATTTCCGCACGCGCTCCGGCCGCGTGTTTTCTGGGCGGGGGTCGATGCGGGTGAAGGGTCGAACGAGCTTAGGCATCTTGCACGTTGTTGCCGTCAGGCGGGGCGTGTTACGCTTCGCAAACATACCGCCAAGGAAGCACCATTTCGCGGCCATATTACGCTGGCCCGCGCACTTCCGGATGCTGCGCCGCTGGGGGGAGAAGTCTGGCAGTCATTGCCCGATTTACCGGTGCTTGAATGGACCGTCGGCGCTGTCAGCCTGTACGCCTCGCAATTAAGGCCGCAGGGGCCGATTTACCGGCTTGTGGAAGCATTTGAATTCAAGGGGAATCATCATGTCAGATAAATCGAAGGCGCTGGATAGCGCCCTGAGTCAGATTGAACGCCAGTTCGGCAAGGGAACGGTAATGCGTCTCGGCCAGCAGGCACACGTTTCCGTGGATGTGATTCCCAGCGGTTCGCTGGCACTCGATGCCGCACTCGGCGTGGGTGGTTATCCGCGTGGCCGGGTGGTGGAAATCTACGGACCGGAATCCTCCGGTAAGACAACACTGGCCCTGCATGCAGTGGCCGAGGCACAGAAGAAGGGCGGCACCTGCGCCTTTATCGATGCCGAGCATGCGCTTGATCCGGTTTATGCCGCCAATCTCGGTATCAACGTGGACGAGCTGCTGATCAGCCAGCCGGATTCAGGCGAACAGGCGCTGGAGATCGTCGATATGCTGACCCGCTCCGGAGCGGTGGATATTATTGTTGTCGATTCGGTGGCAGCCCTCACCCCGAAGGCCGAGATTGATGGCGAGATGGGCGATTCGCATATGGGATTGCAGGCTCGATTGATGAGCCAGGCCCTGCGCAAGCTGACCGGTTCGATTAATCGCTCCGGCACCATGGTGCTGTTCATCAACCAGATTCGCATGAAGATCGGTGTGATGTTCGGCAATCCCGAAACCACCACGGGCGGCAATGCGCTGAAATTCTATGCCTCGGTGCGCCTCGACGTGCGCCGCACAGGCTCCATCAAGAAGGGTGATGAGGTGCTGGGCAACGAAACGCGCGTGAAGGTGGTGAAGAACAAGGTGAGTCCGCCGTTCCGTCAGGCTAATTTCTCGATCATGTACGGCGAAGGTATATCCCATGCCGGAGAGGTGCTGGATATGGGTGTGGAGCAAGATCTGGTGAACAAGAGCGGCGCCTGGTATGCCAAGGGTAACGAGCGCATCGGGCAGGGACGCGAGAATGCTATTCAGTATCTCAAGGAGCATCCCGAGATGATGGCTGAAATCGAGACGAACATTCGTGCCAAACTGGGCCTGAAAGCTGCAGCAGAACAGGCTGCCCGGGCATCGGTGAACAAGCCTGCCGCCAAGCCTGTTGCCAATTCTGAAAAACCCGCCGCTGAAGAGTAGACCTTAAGGCTGCATCGTTGGATAAACAGGAGCTGGCCGCATATGCCTGTGCGGTGAGGGCACTGGGCAGGCGCGAGCATTGCGCTGCCGAGTTGCGTGCCAAGTTGCGCCAGCGTGATTTTGACGATGAGCTTATTGCGACGGTCATTGTCCGTTTACAGGAAGACGGTTACCTGAGCGAAGCGCGTTTTGCCGAGGCGTTTCTTCGTATGAGGATGCGTGCCGGCGAGGCGCCCTGGCTGGCGGCGCAGAAGGCAAGGCGGCGCGGGCTTGAAGAAGGGGCTTTGCAGGATGCTTTGCAGGCGGCGCAGGAAGATTTTGATGCACTTGCCGTGTGTCGCCAGATGCTCAATCGGCGTGATCCACAGGGGCTGCGCCATGCGGATGAGCGTATCTGGCAGCGGCATGCGCGATTTTTGCAGAACAAAGGCTTTGATACTGCTACGATTCTGCGCGTTCTGAAGGAACAAGATGATGGACCCGTTGCGGAGGATTAGGTGAACACTTCGGAGATTCGTACAAAATTTCTCGATTATTTTGCGGGCAAAGGCCATGCCGTGGTTGCCTCGAGCTCGCTGGTGCCGCATGGTGACCCCACCCTGATGTTCACCAATGCAGGCATGGTGCAGTTCAAGCATGTCTTTCTTGGCAATGAGACCCGTCCTTATGTCACCGCGACCAGCAGTCAGAAATGCGTGCGCGCCGGTGGCAAGCATAACGATCTGGAGAATGTCGGTCATACCGCACGCCATCACACCTTCTTCGAGATGCTGGGTAACTTCTCTTTCGGCGATTATTTCAAGCAGGAGGCAATTGCCTATGCCTGGGAGTTTCTCACCGTTGAGATGAAACTCGATGCTTCACGTCTGTTTGTTACGGTTTTTGAAGAGGATGACGAAGCCTATGATATCTGGGCCAAAGAAGTGGGTGTGCCGACAGAGCGCATCGCCCGTATCGGGGCCAAGGATAATTTCTGGTCGATGGGTGATACCGGCCCGTGCGGCCCGTGCTCCGAAATCTTCTACGATCACGGCGAGCATATCCCCGGCGGCCCTCCGGGCACCCCGGAAGAGGATGGGGATCGTTTTGTCGAAATCTGGAATCTGGTATTCATGCAGTATGATCGTGACGAGGAGGGCAATCTGAATCCGCTGCCCAAGCCATCGGTTGATACAGGCATGGGTCTTGAGCGCATGGCTGCCGTTATGCAGGGCACGAACGACAACTACAGCATTGATCTGTTTAAGAAACTGATTGCCGCAGCCTGTGATGTTACCGGGATAAAGTTCGGCGAGAACAAAGAGCAGGATGTTTCCCTGCGTGTGCTGGCAGATCATTTGCGTTCGGTTTCCTTCCTGATGGCCGACGGTGTGTTGCCATCCAATGAGGGCCGCGGTTTTGTGCTGCGCCGTATCCTGCGCCGCGCCTGCCGTCACGGGCGTCTGCTTGGGATGAACGAGGCCTTTATCTACCGCTTGGTGGATACGCTGGTGCGCGAGATGGGTGGTCATTTCCGCGAACTGGCCGAGGCACAGGCCAATGTCGAGCAGATGATCCGTATTGAGGAAGAACGTTTCATCAAGACCCTGGATAAGGGTCTGAAGCTGGTGGAGCAGGCAGTTGATGATGCCGGCGATGGCGGAACGATTCCGGGCAAGACCCTGTTCACCCTGTATGACACATTCGGTTTCCCTACCGATTTGACTGCGGACATTCTGAGAAATCGCAATGTCGCCCTGGATATGCCGGGCTTTGAGGCCTGCATGCAGGAGCAACGCGTGCGCGCCCGTGCTGCCTGGGGAGGAAGCGGTGAATCAGCCATTCCCAAGGCGCTGTTCGAGTTGCGCGAGAAGCACGGGCCGACCGAGTTTCTGGGTTACAGCATCGAGCAGGCCGAGGGTGTGGTGACTGGCCTCATCAAGGATGGCAATGCTGTTGCCTCGCTGGGTGAAGGCGAAGAGGGCTGGCTGATTGCCAACCAGACACCGTTTTATGGCGAGTCCGGCGGGCAGGTGGGCGATACAGGCTTGATTACAGCCGGAGACGCGGTCTTTACCGTCAGCGACACGAAAAAGCTGCTTTCCGATCTGTTTGTGCATGTCGGTAAGGTGAGTAAGGGCGCGATCAAGGCCGGTGGCACAGCCGGTTTTGCCGTGGATGGCGCACGCCGCGCTGCGATTCGCCGCAATCATACCGCCACCCATCTGATGCATGCCGTGTTGCGCGAGGTGCTTGGCGAGCACGTGAAGCAGGCCGGTTCGCTGGTTAATGCCGAGCGCCTGCGTTTCGATTTCTCGCACCACCAGCCAGTTTCCGCCAAAGAGAAGGCGGAGATTGAGGCCAGGGTGAATGCAGCCATCTGGGCCAATGATGCCGTGGATACCAAGCTGATGACCCAGGACGAGGCGATTGCTTCCGGTGCCATGGCGCTGTTCGGCGAGAAGTATGGCGATGAGGTGCGCGTGGTTTCGGCAGGATTCTCCACCGAGTTGTGCGGTGGCACGCATGTGTCGCGTACCGGTGATATCGGTCCGTTCCGTATTGTTTCCGAGGCGGGTATTGCTGCCGGTGTGCGCCGTATTGAAGGCATGACCGGTGAGGGGGCCTATAAGAGCTTTGTCGCCGATGTGGAGCATCTGAATGATGCTGCGGGGCATCTGAAGGTGCGCCCGTCCGAGGCATCCGATGCGGTGATCGCCTTGCAGGCCAAGTTGAAAGAGTCCGAGAAGGTACTGACCAGTCTGCAGGCCAAGCAGTCCACAGGTATTCTCGATGATTTGATCGCAACAGCTGTTGATGTGGATGCCAACGGGGAAACAGTCAAATTACTTGCCGCCGAAGTGGCCGGTGTGGCGGATTTCCGCGACTTTATGGATAAAGCCAAGGGCAAGATGAAATCGGGCGTGATCGTGTTCGGTATGAAGAATGGCCCGAAGGTTCAACTGATCGCAGGCGTCACCCCAGATCTGCTTGGTAAGTATCATGCTGGCAACATCGTGCGCGATGTTGCCGTCATCTGTGGCGGTAAGGGCGGCGGTAAGCCCGACATGGCGATGGCTGGTGGTACGGAGCCCGACAAACTGAAAGAGGCCCTGGCGGCTGTTTCAGGCCTGTTGAAGGGATAAGCGTTGAATGCCTGGGGGGTGTTTGCTGAGCCGGTAGTTGTTGGACTGCTGTTTATCTGCATCGTTCTCCTGCTTGGCTGGTTGATCACATGGCGGAAACAGGACAAAGCCATCATTGAGCTGAAAGAGCTGGTCGAGTTGCAGGTTCAGGAAGTGACCGACCAGAAGGTATCCAAGGCGCAGCTCAGCGAGCGGGTTGAGAATGCCGACAGGCAGATAACCGACCTTGGCCAGAAGCTGACAGTCAAAGATGCCACGATCGACACCCTGAATCGTGAGCTTTCCGACCTTAAATCAAGCATCGCCGGCCTTGAAACGCGTCTGAGCGAGGAGCGCAAGGCAGCGGTCGAAAAACTTGCCCTGCTCGATGAGGCAAAACAGAAGCTCGGTAATGAATTCAAACTGCTGGCCAATCAGATATTCGAGGAGAAGGGGAAGGCCTTTTCGGAGCAGAATCGCAGCGGTATGGACGAAATTCTCAAGCCGGTGCGCGAACAGCTCGGTGAGTTCCGCAAACGCGTGGATGAAGTACATCTCAACGACTCCAAGGATCGTGCCTCGCTCAAGGAACACCTGGCCCAGCTGGAGAAGCTTAACCGTCAGATGTCTGAGGATGCTGTGGGGCTGACCCAAGCCCTGAAGGGCGAAAGCAAGACACAGGGCAACTGGGGCGAGATGATTTTGGAGCGCATTCTGGAAACCTCAGGCCTGCGTGAAGGGCACGAGTTTTTGCGCGAGGACTCGACCACCATCGATGTGAACAAGCGGTTGCGCCCGGATGTGGTCGTGCGTATGCCGGGCGAGAAACACATCATCATCGACTCCAAGGTGTCACTGACCGACTACGAGCGAGCGGTCAGCGCCGTTGATGCCGGAGAGCGCAAGAAATATATCAAGGCGCATGTAAACAGCATGAAATCGCATATCAAAGGCCTTGCCGACAAGCATTATGCCCAGCTTCCCGGTCTGAACTCACCGGATTATGTTCTGATGTTCATGCCCATCGAAGGGGCCTATATGATGGCCATCGAAGAAGATCAGGGCATTTTCGAGGCAGCCTTCGACAAGGGCGTTGCCGTGGTCACGCCGTCTACACTCTATGCCACACTTAAGTTAATCGAACAGCTGTGGCGTTACGAACGGCAGAGCGAGAATGTGGTCAAGCTGATTGATAGGGCAGGCAAGCTGCACGACAAGATGGCGACCTTTGTCGAATCCTTTGAGGAAATCGGCTCGCGTCTGGAGCAGGCACAAAAAGCCTATGACACCTCGCTGAATCGCATCAAGACCGGCCCGGGTAATGTGATCAATCAGATTTCAACGCTCGGCAGGCTTGCTGGAAAGACGCAGAAAGAGCTGCCCAAGCACCTGACCGAGCCAGCTGCCCTTGCCGACCCATCGGATGATGTGGATGGATTCTGAATGTGGGGGATGTGTAAACAGGCGAATCAGGATTAATCCATGATCAAAATTCTGAATTATCTTTTTGAAGGCAAGTCCCGCGGTCTCATTTTCCTGTACAGCCTTGTGCTCGTTATATTCGACGGGGTCGTCGATTATTTAACTGGCTACGAGATGACTTATTTCATCTTCTATGTGCTGCCGGTGATGCTCGCCGCCTGGTACGGCAACCGAGGTCTGGGTTGGATTGTTGCCATTATCTCGGGTTCTGTCTGGCTGGCTGTCGATATAATAGATGGTCATCCCTACAGTCATTCCTGGTATCCCTACTGGAATGCAATGGTTCGCCTGTCGTTCTTCATATTGGCCACGCAACTGGTTTCGGCCATCCGTATGCGTCTTGAAATTGAGAAGACGCTGGCGCGTGTGGACGAACTGACGGATGCACCAAACAGGCTGGCCTTCAGGGAGAAGTGCGATGTTCTTTTTCCTCTGGCCAATCGCAAGCAATCGCCGATGGCACTTGGTTTTATCGATATCGACGACTTCAGCAACCTGAACGATAAGCACGGGCATGGGTTTGGTGACGTTGTGCTGAGGACGGTCGCAAACATCCTGAAAGACAACATGCGAAAAACCGATGTCTTCGGACGCATCGTAGGCAATGAATTTGCTGTTCTTCTACCCAATACCGACCCCGGCACAGCCCGTGAAATGTTTGCAAAGCTGCATCTTTTGCTCATTGAAAAAGCGAAGGTCGAAGGCTGGCCGATTGGCTTCAGCATTGGCGTGGCGGTGATTGAGAACCCGGACATCAGCACCGATCAGGCTATGGAGTTCGCCGATAATCTCGTACATAGGGTCAAGAAGAACGACAAGAGCAGCCTGCTATGCGAAGAGTATGATCACGCCTGATGTTAGGTCGTGGGTGTGCGGAGCATGCAAGCATTATCAGGCCCTGATCAGCTAAATATCAGGCAGGCCAGTTAAACATCTGCCTGACACGAAACGAGCGTCCCTTCAATGTTCCCTCTGTGAGTTTGCGTAAGGCGACCTTGACCACATCCCGGCTGATCGCCACATAAGCCCAGTGATCGAAAATCTGAATCTTGCCGACCTGTTTGCCTGATATGCCGTTTTCGCCGGTCAAGGCGCCGAGAATATCGCCGGGCCGGACTTTCTCTTTTTTGCCGCCGCCGATTTGCAGGGTTGCCATCGGAGGTTTCATAACCGGTCTGTCCAGTACAGAGAGCGGCGGCAGGGCTTCGCTTTCAATCTTTCGTCCGATGCTGTCGCCGAGCATGATCATTCGGTACGGGTGCTCCTTATACAGCGAGAAGGCCATACCCTTGCAGCCGGCCCGGCCTGTGCGGCCGATGCGGTGGATATATGTTTCGGGCTCATGCGGGATGTGGTAGTTGATCACAGCATCCAGAGTATCGATGTCCAGCCCTCGGGCAGCCACATCGGTGGCCACCAGGATGGAGATGCTTTTATTGGCAAACTGTACCATCGTCTGATCGCGATCCCGTTGTTCAAGGTCGCCATGCAGGGCCAGTGCCCGAAAGCCATGTGTAACAAGCGCATCGGCCACTTCCTGGGTCTCCTTTTTAGTGTTGCAAAACACCAGCGTGGATTCCGGGCTGTGTTCAAGCAGCAGCAGACGAAGTGCGGTCATGCGCTGCGCTTTATCATCCACCCTGTAAAAATGCTGCTCAATGGTGCTGCTGTCATGCGTGGATGCGACCTGAACCAGCACGGGATTGCGCATGATGCGCGCGGCTATGGCCTTGATGGTATCCGGGAAGGTGGCGCTGAATAACAGAGTCTGCCGCTGTCTGGGTACCTGCTCAATGATGGCATCCAGCGAAGGTTGAAAGCCCATATCAAGCATGCGATCCGCTTCATCGAGGACCAGAACCATCAGTCGATCCAGCTTCAACGTGCCCTTGCCAAGGTGATCCTCGATGCGGCCGGGGGTTCCGACGATGATGTGCGCGCCATATTCCAGCGAGCCGACCTGCGGCCCGAATGGCACGCCGCCACAGAGGGTGAGCACCTTGATGTTGGGGATTGAGCGGGCCAGTCTGCGCATTTCCTTGGCAACCTGATCGGCGAGTTCCCGGGTCGGACAGAGCACCAGCGCTTGCACACAAAGACATTGCACATCCAGTCTTTGCAGGAGGCCAAGTCCGAATGCAGCAGTTTTTCCCGAACCTGTTTTTCCCTGCGCGATTACATCCACGCCGGCCAGGATATCAGGCAGGCTCTTCGCCTGAATGGGGGTCATCTCGTCATAGCCAAGGGAGGCCAGATTACCCAGCAGATCGGCATGCATGTTAAGGCTCGAAAAATCTGTATTGCTCAAAGTGACTCCCATATGGAGACGGTTTTCGCCGGGCTATCGCCGGCCGTGTCGGCACGAAACTTCAGTTGCATGCCGTTAAGGAAATAGCGCAGGACCTGATCCCTGCAGGCACGGTAATGCTTATGACCCGGTTTGCGGAAAAATGCGCTTAATTCAGGCTTGCTCAATTGCTGACCAGCCAGCGCCAGTATTTCCAGTATATCATCATCTTTCAGATTCAATGCGATGCGCAGTTTCCTGAATATGATGTTGTTATTCAAATGCCGCTCCGGCGAAGCCTGCGGCCCTTCTTTTTTACCTCGCCTGTCGTTGATCAGCCCATTGAGAAAAATCGCCAGTTCCATATCCGTGCATGCTTGCTGGGCAGGATCGGTTTCCTTCTTCAGCCATGCGCTGACTTGCTCACACGTCACCTGATAATCAGCCAACCCAAAGAGCTCGATCATTTTTGCATCACCAAAGTCGAATGCATATCGAATGCGCCGCATGATATCGTTGTTTGCCATAAGAAAGGTAACCCCAATGATGGTTGAAAGTGACTTCTTAAACTTAATCGGTCAAATATTGCCTTCCGATCGAAGGCAGATGGTTCTTCGGATCGAACGATGGCAAGTCGACGATACATGCACTTGTATAGCCAAACCACGCTGTTTTCTGTTCATCTGTCAGCGATTGAAATTCCCTTTGTGATATCGCCTCAAAAGATTTCTCTACCTTACATGGCATATTATAAATGTAGTCATGCGAGGGCATCTTTCAGCTTAAGTCTTTAACGATCTCACCGATAATAATGTCTAAGTATGTCTGACTTGGAGCTAATTTGACGCTAAGAAAGAAGCGGTTCTGGTTTACTGTTGGGTCTTCGACAGCTCTTATCGTGCTGTTTTCTTTGTTGACCATTCAATCATTCAGCTATTTCAGCCACGACACGATCAGAGAGCAGGGACGAATGGCAGCTGAAATGCTCCGCATCTCGCTGACCGAGCAGATGCGCACAGGCGTCATCACGGAGAGGGAATCGCTGTTTAAGCGGCTGCGCACGATTCCGGGTTTGGACGATGTCAGAATTGTTCGGGGTGAGCCCGTTATTCATCAGTTCGGTCCGGGGATTGATGGCGAACAGCCCAAGCTGGATATGGAAAAGCGGGTGCTTGCCACCGGCCAATGGGAAGAAAAATTTATCAGTAATAAAGGCGGCACCTCTTATCGCATTACTATTCCCTATATTGCCAGAAGCACCGGCACACTGAATTGCCTGCAATGCCACAATGTGCCCGAGGGAAGCATCAACGGCGCGGTAACCTTGGGATTCTCTCTGGAAAATATGAGGCGTACAGAATTCTTTGCCATCTCGCCCATTATCTTTCTGCTCCTCATCTTCGGGTTCGCTTTGGGATATTTTCTCAAACGTTTGTTTAGGCCTATGGTAAAGACTGCTGAAGACCTGAAAGTTGTTGTTGCCAGTGCCGGTGTCGGGGATTTCAGCGGCCGGATTGAAACAACAAGCAAAGACGAGATCGGGCAGATAGCCGAGCATACCAACCGCCTGATGGAAACGCTCGATCAGAGCATGGGTAGAATAGCCAGTAGCATTCAGTCTCTGGGAGAGCATGGGCGTCGTGAGGGGAGAGAAAAGAATCTTCTGGTTCATACGGTACGAATCGTCGATGAGATGGTGGGGGCAAGCAGATTCAAGCAGGCGGTCGAGAATGATCTGGATCTCGATGAAATCTATGGACGCATTCATCATGTTCTGAAGGAGCACTTTGGTTTAAGTCGATTCTCCTATTATCACGTTGAAGAAGATGACAAGAAGCTGACCCCGGTCTTTGTCGAAGGTGTGCATCAGGAAGGCGACTTATGGTGTGATCCGGAAATCCTGGGTAATCCGGATTTTTGCCGAGCCAAACGAACGGCAGATTGCGTATCCAGTATTAATAATTCCAATATTTGTACTCGATTCTGCCTCCATGCTCAGAATATGCCTGATATAGTGCATGTATGTATTCCGCTGATGCTTTCCGGCCGGGTCGGCGGCGTCCTGCAAGTTGTCCTGACCGAAGAAGAGGTAAGGCGGCAGCTTGATATTGAGCAGACGATGGAGATATATCTAAACCAGGCAGCCCCTGTCATCGAAGCGCGTCTGCTCACGCAATCGCTTAAAAACACGTCCATGCGTGATCCCATGACGGGTTTGTATAACCGCCGTTTCCTTGAGGACCACATCGAGAACCTGACCGCAGGGATTATCCGCCAGAAGAGCACCCTGGGCGTGCTGATGTGTGATATCGATTTCTTCAAGAAGGTGAATGACACATATGGACATGATGTGGGAGATCATGTCATCAAGGGATTGGCGGAGATTATCAAGAAGACGCTCCGACTTTCTGATCTGGCCATTCGCTTCGGTGGTGAGGAATTCATTATTCTGTTGCCCAACACCGATCTTGAGGGAAGTCTGGAACTGGCTGAGCGGGTTCGTCTCGCCATGATGGGGAATGTTTTCCAGACCCCGCAAGGCCCGTTAACGAAGACCTTGTCTGTGGGCCTTGCCATTTTCTCGGAGGGGGGCATGGACTTCTGGGAATGTGTGAAGTGTGCCGATATTGCGCTGTATCAGGCCAAAGAGCGGGGCCGCAACCAGACGCTGCATTATTCAGAAGAGATGAGGGATGATGGCAGTAAAATCAATAAGGCTTCGAACGATACAGAAACGATAGTCTAGATTGTTGCAGCGAGATCGAGAAGAGCTTAGGCATGGAAGTGGGAAATGCTTGCCTTGCTTACACATCTTATAAGTCACAGAAACACTCGTAGATCGTTCCATGTGCAGCTTCTGGTTGCGCTCTTTTCCATATTCCTCTCAAGCTTTGCCAATCGCTTCAGGCCTGAGTTCAGAGCCTTGAACCGGTTGAACAGGGGACTATGTGGAACAAACGCCCGCTTCCTGACGCGGCCGTACCCCTTGGGAATAATCAAGCGAGATATCCGGGAGAGGGCAGCAAGTGTCAGCTCATTTCAATGGGTCTTTTGCCACAAACCCATATCCCTTACCGATCAATTGTTGTTAACCAGAGCCTGTAAACAGAGCGATCGATTCCTGCTGCCTAGGCATATGCACGAGGGTAAACATGATGCTGAACCGAAGATCCAGCTCGAAGCATCAAACAAGACCTGACGTTCTGGCTGTTTATTACGGCTGCGCCGGGCATCATCGATGTGGAGGCAGGTTCAATCATTCACACGGGAAGGGTCGGGTAAAGCTGTTGGGGGAGGTGGCCCGACGAGCTGGTTTCGACTTGATGTGAGTACATCCAGCTTGTCACAGACGATGGTGTGGAGGTACTAACCGCCCCTGCTTCAGGTGGCGGTTAGCCCCGGCAATTTCTTTTGGGAAAGTCCGCGTTAATGCACATGCGTTTGCAGATCGATAGCCCTTTGCATCATGGATGCGGCAATTTCTTTTGTGTGTTCGGAAGCGGACGAGGCATCGGCTGACAATGTCGACATATCGGATACGGTTGACTGCATACCTTGCATGCAAGCATTGGCTCGTTGAGCATTCACGGAAATTTCGTGTGTGGCTTCAGCCTGCTCGTCCAGCGCTGCCGCCACCTGCTGGCTATGCTCATTCATCTTGGTGATAATCTCGCCGATACTCCCAATGGCCTGGGCAGCGTTTTGGCTGTCGGCCTGGATCGTATTGATCTGCTCGCTGATATGTACGGTGGCATTGTGAGTCTGATTGGCCAACTGCTTGACTTCGTTGGCAACAACGGCAAATCCCCGCCCGGCGTCACCTGCTCTTGATGCCTCGATTGTGGCATTTAGCGCTAACAGATTGGTCTGTCTGGCAATGGTCTCGATCGTGGCAATGACAGAACCGATATCCGTGACGGCTATGCCCAGTTTTGCAACCAGAGCGTTGGATTCGCCTGCTTCTTTCACAGCCTGTTCAGACACCCTCAGCGTTGCTTCGGTTTGGCCTGACACTTCCTTGATCGATGCATTCATCTCTTCGATCGCTGCGGCTGTGCTTTGCACATGCTCCGTACTTTCGCTGACTCCGGTAGAGATATTTTGTGATGCATGCAGAAGATTATGGGCCACATTCGTCAGTTTATCAGAAGACTCATTCATTTCCTCAGATTCTTTGGATACACTATTAATCAGTTCACCAATCTCAAAAGCCTCAAACTGCAGACGTGACTGGAGAGCCCTGATGTGATCCATGATGCCACCAAGCGCATCATCCCGGTCTTTGATCACATCCACATTGTACTTGCCTTGAAGCAGACCGATGATGCCTGCATCAATGCGCCTGAGGGAACGCTTGGTCACCCGGTTTCCGAACAGCGATATCATCGTTCCCAATATCAACAGGGCTGCGATAGAGCCCTGAGCCCATACATTGCCCGCAAAAGGCAAGCCGAGCAGGGCCAGAAAACAAATGCCGGCAACCATTGACTGCATCTGGGCCAGCTTGATGCGCTTATGCCAGGGGAAATGTAATGATGATGGGAGGGTTACCTCTCCCTTCCATACCTTCTTGTAAACCTCGCCAAGGGTTGCGATTTCGGCCTGGGTGGGTGCAGTTCGGATCGAGATGTAGCCGGAAATCTTGCCATTGGTGTATTCCGGGGAGGCGTTGGCTTTTACCCAGTAAAAGTCGCCGCTTTTGGCCCGGTTCTTCACAAAGCCTGTCCATGGATTTCCAGCCTTGATGGTCTCCCAGAGGTCGGCAAATGCTGCAGGCGGCATATCCGGGTGACGCACAAGATTATGCGGCTGGCCAATCAGCTCCTCGCGGGTGTAGCCGCTGATATCAATAAAGGCCTGATTGACGAATGTGATCTTGCCCTTGAGATCGGTCTTGGAAGCCAGAATCGTGTTGCTGCCCATTGATATTTCATGGTCTGTAACCGGAAGATTCTTTTTCATATTTTTCTTCGATCCTCTTTGTGTATTTTTTTTGAAATTGCCTGTAAGTCGGCACATAAACATCGATGCACCCAAGTGAAAGCAATATTTGGGCCAGATTTCTAATTGATGTGTCTAATTCATTAATCGATGTGTCTATATTTATTAATCGGCAGAAAGGAAGGGAACTTTAATCTTTACAATATCCTTGCCCGGCAAAGCCAGAGGCAAGGCAAAAAACGGGCCCTGATTATTGATCGATATATTTCAGATAAGCGCTGTGTTTGATGTGCAGACTCAGGTTATGGCAGCGTAAAAGGCAAAGTGATGGAGGGCTGCAATGGCTGTCACAGCAGGGTTTTGCAGACAACGACATGATCCTTGAGCTTGTCGCCTTTGATTTCTTCGCGGCTGTCGTTCCTGTAGTAAAAGCACCGCTCGAAGCCCTTGTTGTCATACAGCATCTTCCAGTAGGCATCGGGGTAAGCGATGCCGGATTTACGCATGCGTTCAGGGTTTGCGCTGTACACCACGCCGTTGATGACGCTGACCCTGCCCAGCCTTGATGCCATCTGCCGTTCGTAGCGCTCGGCCTTCACCCAGGTCTTGCGGTTGATCATCGAATACTGAGGAATGATGTTGGCCATAGAATAGACGGAGTGCAACGACTGCTCGGAATAGTCGAAGGACGCATCCGGCGCCAGATGCCCGCGGTCGGCATGAAACTCGTTTTTCGTGTAATCCGAGGATGTCGTGCGATACTGACTGGGGATATCCCGATCCGCATAAAAGCGCGGGCGCTTCTTGATGTCGCCGGCATTCACATTCTTTCCATCAAGGGTGTATGCCACATACTTCGCACCCTTGTCGCTGTAGTCATAACAAATCTGATAGAAACCCTTATCCAGCACCTGATCGCAGTTGCGCGCATTGATGTAATCGCCGGATTCGGTGGCAAAGACCACCTGACTCCAGGCCAGCAGACTGAAGGCAAGCAAAGACAGTTTTTTCATGATGAAAGTCCTTAGTTAAGCAACACCCTGTCGTTGCAGATATTCCTCATAGCTGCCGTGATAATCGACGACACCTTCTGGTGTGAGTTCGATGATGCGGTTTGCCAGGGATGACACGAACTCGCGGTCGTGACTGACGAAGATCAGGGTGCCGGGATAGTTCTCCAGCGCCGTGTTCAGCGATTCGATGAATTCCATGTCCATATGGTTGGTCGGTTCGTCGAGCATCAGGACATTGGGATTCTGGAACATGAACTTGCCGAACAGCATGCGGCCCTGCTCGCCGCCGGAGAGCGCTTTGACCGACTTTTTGGTGTCGTTCTGCGAGAACAGCATGCGGCCCAGATTGCCGCGCACTTCCTGCTCGCCATGCTCTTTCTTTTTCCACTGAGCCATCCAGTCGAACAGATTGATGTTTTCGGAAAAGTCAGCGGAATGATCCTGCGCATAATAGCCCAGCGTCACATTCTCCGACCATTTGATGGTTCCTGCATCGGCTTGCAGATCGCCGGCCAGGCAGCGCAGCAGGGTGGTCTTGCCGATACCGTTGGGGCCGATCACGGCCACGCGTTCGCCGACCGGAATCATCAGATTGAGGTCCTTGAACAGCTGCTGTTTGCCAAAACCTTTGCTCAGGCCCTTTAGCTCCAGCGCGATGCGATACAGCTTCTTGTCCTGCGTGAAGCGGATGTAGGGATTCACCCGGCTGGAAGGCTTCACCTCTTCAAGCTTGATCTTTTCAATCTGCTTGGCGCGCGAAGTGGCCTGCGTGGCCTTGGAGGCGTTTGCAGAAAACCGGCTGACGAAGGCCTGCAGTTCGGCGATTTGAGTCTTTTTCTTGGAGTTCTCGGAGAGCAGTTTCTGCTGCACCATGGAGGCGGCGGTCATGTAGTCGTCGTAATTACCCGGATAGATGCGCAGCTCGCCGTAATCCAGATCAGCCATGTGCGTGCACACGCTGTTTAAAAAATGACGGTCATGCGAAATGATGATCATCGTGGAGTTGCGCTCGTTGATCACACCCTCCAGCCAGCGGATGGCATTGATATCGAGGTTGTTGGTCGGCTCATCGAGCAGGATGACTTCGGGATTGCCGAACAGGGCCTGTGCCAGCAGCACGCGCAGCTTCCAGCCGGGGGCAATGGATTTCATCAGGCCATGATGCGATTCCACCGGGATACCCATGCTGATCAGCAGATCGCCGGCATTGGCCTCGGCGCTGTAGCCGTCGAGATCGGCAAAATGGCTTTCCAGTTCACCTGCGCGCATGCCGTCTTCTTCCGAGAAATCGGCCTTGGCATAGATGATGTCGCGCTCTGCCTTGATCTTCCACAGGGCTTCATGACCCATCATGACGGTGTCGAGCACGGTATGATCTTCAAAAGCGAAGTGATCCTGACGCAGCTTTCCGATCCGCTCGCCTTTGTCGATGCTCACTGTGCCGGAAGTCGGCACCAGATCGCCGCCGAGTATCTTCATCAGCGTGGACTTGCCGCAGCCGTTGGCACCAATCAGGCCGTAACGGTTGCCGTCGCCGAATTTGACCGAGATGTTTTCGAAGAGGGGTTTTTCCCCGAATTGCATGGTGATGCCGGATGTGGAAATCAAAGTGTTATCCTGTGAAAAGTGAATATTTTTTGGAGTGGCGCGGATGGTAGTGCCGGATATGGGATATACAAG
>CAZQTO010000022.1:0-22218 GCA_964596375.1 uncultured Zetaproteobacteria bacterium
ATATCCATATAGACCAGTTCATCCACGCCTTGCTCATAATATCGACGTGCGTATTCCTGCGGGTCACCCATTACGCGAAGCCCTTCGAGATGAATACCCTTGATCAGGTTGGGCCCCTTAATATCAAGACGGGCGATGAGACGGATACCAGCCATTTTATCCCCTCTGCTGCCATGCCTGTCGCCTGCGTTTCCACTCACCATCTTCAAATTTCCAGATGTGAGGTGAGCGGAAGGTGTCAGCAAGATGCATAAAGTACTCGTAATCCATCATGGGTTGCTCAAACATTTTCGAAGCTTTGGGGAACTCCTTGGCCGGAATACTAAGGTAGGAGAATATTTCTTCCGCAAAACGGTCAGGAAATTCACCATCGAAGCGTTTGGCGAGAGCTACACCCTCTTCCCGAGTGATATCGCCCGAACGAATCTCCTGAGCAGCGTCATAAGTAGCGCGACCGATCCCGAACTTGATGAAGGTCGTGTAGTAGTGGAAATCATCGATTCGGTCGTCAATGCTATTGTATTTGCTATAGGTTCCCGGGGTCCGCTCCGGCGATGCTTCGAAGCCACCATTTTCTACAGAATAGTAGTAGCACCCCTGCGGATGCCAGTTCAGGTAATAACCCAGATAGTGCACTTCAACGTTTTCTGCCTCAAGTTGTGCAGGGTCTGCCGGTAGATAGGGCTGCAGGTCATGCTCATCGACATCAAAGTGATTTTTCAGATCTGCAACTGATGTTCCGCCCAGATATATTTCGGATTTGTTTTCGACAGAGAAATAGGACCAATCACGCTTAGCCGAAGAAGAGTCTTCGATCGGATTGCCGTACTCGGCTTCATTCTCGCCGTAGAATACCAAAGGTATCTTGTGAAGGATTGCCATCTTAGGCGCGATCGCCTTCTGACCAAGCATGAAGGGTTGAAAAGGGTGAAAAATATTCTCAACCGCAAGTCGGGTCAGTAGCCGATGCACACGGCCGTTTGGCGTGCAAAGGAAATTATCAAATCCGGCATGAATCCATTTCTGAAAGTTTTTCCATCCCCAATCGGTGTAAACATGCGGCGCCCATGTAACCGTCAACGGGTGCATGCCGTATTTATATTTCAGCACATGTGCCGCGTAGAAACTGTCTTTTCCGCCTGAGCCAGGAACCAAACAATCGTATGAGCCATCCTTGCTGCGGTGCTGATCGCATAGCGCCCTCAGTTTTTCTTCGCGTTCCGCCCAATCAATTTCTTTCTTTTCCGCAGTCACCCGGCAGGCATCGCAAACACCATCCTCATCAAAGTGGATGGTCTTCTTTTTGGTATCTTTGGTATGGGCATACTCAACAGCCGAATTAGGCCGCTGATTTGAGATGATGCAATTCTTACAAAAAGCTACATCTTCTGTAAGTCCGTAACGCGTGCTAAAAGGCCCGGTGTCGGCTTCGAATGGTGAAATATCGAATGGCTTCCGACGAGGATAAGGAGTCATGACATTTGTGCTCATAGATTATAATTACCTCTGTTGAATTATTAATTGTACTGGACTACCACGCATTCAAACCACCATCTACGATGATATTCTGACCAGTGACATAACTTGATGCGTCCGAGGCCAGATACAGCAATGCTCCAACCATCTCTTGAGCATTCGCCATACGGTTCATTGGAATACGGGCTGAATAGCGGCGGTTGAATTCATCGTTTTGCCCACTCTCCGTCCCTCCGGGAGTCAGGGTATTCACCCGAATCCCTTTATCAGCCCAATAGGTCGCAAGATGTTTGGTCAATCCAATCACGGCCGCTTTTGAAGCGGTGTAAACTGCCGGGGTGTTTATTTGTCGCCCAAGGTAAAACGAACCTTCGTAGATGCGGTGATCAGGCGCCATTACACCATAGATGGATGCCGTCTGAACGATACTGCCTCCCGTGCCCTGTGCGACCATTTGTTTACCAACCGCCTGGGCCATCAGAAACATGCCATCCAGATTGACTGCCATAATCTGCCGCCACTGATCGAGGCTGTATTCTTCGAAGGGGGCGAAAAAAGCCTCAAGATCATCCGACTTTCCTGCGGCGTTGTTGTGCAGAATATCAATTTTTCCTAACTCGTTCGTTACCCGCGCGACCATTGCCTGCACAGTTTCCGGGTTCGATACGTCGCAGCCAATACCAATTGCCCGAACATTGTATTGCGCAGCAAGTTCCTGCGCCAATTCCTGCGCATTGCCCTCCTGCAAATCCACAATTGCAACCGCAGCTCCAGACTCGGCGAGCCCCTCACAAAAACACCGGCCGAGAACACCTGCACCACCGGTGACTACGGCAACCTTGCCACGCAGATCAAACTGATCGCGGTAAGAAATATTTTTCATAAGCAGTTCAGCTTCTTCATCAGTAATTCAACAATCTCGAAATCCAGCTCACTGTCAATATCGGTAGAGCGCTCTTCCGGCATAATGAATAACCGGGTGTCGACATTAAATACTGTGGGGAAATCAAACAAAGCCGTTCGCTGCCAAACATAGATCGAAGCATTCATATCGAAACACTTTGGCGAATCCTGTCGACGGACAATATTTTCTTTCAAAGGTTTTGAAAGTCTGGCTACACCATCGGTACCTAATTCCACCAGATTAAAATAGGGAGAACGCCGAGCAGGTGCAGCTGTAATGACATTGGAAACCTTTTCGCGCTCAAGCATATCAACCGCACCTTGTATATCCGCGACCAATCGCAAGGGTGAAGTGGCATCAAGATCCACTATCACATCAAACTGCTTGCCATTGATCCGCTCAGCCTCTTCTACACAATGCCGAATCACAGGCAACTTAGCCGCGCCATCGGTCGCCAGAGCTGCAGGACGATCTACCAGAATATCGACACCAAAACTTTTCGCCATCCCAAGAATTTCCGGTGAGTCACTACTCACAGCTACTAAATCGAACAAGCCGCTGGCGCGGGCCTGCTCAAGAGTGTAGGCAATCAGGGGCTTCCCCGCGAGAACGCGGATGTTTTTATTCTTGACTCCCTTGGAGCCACCTCGCGCGCAAATTGTACAAATACGACTCATCGGGTTATCCAGACATGTTCTGTGGCCGCACGCTCAGCAGCCTCAATAGTTAGCAGTGTTTCCATCGATTCTTCCAAGGTGCAGAGCTCTCCAATATGACCTGTCAGCATTGCCTGATGCTCTGCAAGATAGGTATCATCCCTTTCAATTTTTACCGTTTCCTGAACATCATCTACCACAATCGTGTTACCGATCAAATCAACTCGAATCGTATGCCGATCCGTATTCACACATATCTCCCGGCGCGAAACGCGGTCAAGATAATTCATGTGAATGGAAACCATAGGACATCGCTTGGTTTCCATGAGCAATGTATATGCATCATCACTGTCAATTTCCAAATCACTCACTTGACCACCCAATGCAGTCATTCGTCGCCACGGCCCAAAAAGCCACAAAACATAATCCAGCTCATGACTTAAATCCCGCAGCACCCCGCCACCCTGATCTCTCTTGGCCGAGTAGCTTTGACGATAGTCGCTCCCGGGGCGCCATGCCGGAAGGAAGGAACCGGCATGTACACTCACCGTAACCAACTGGGCAGCATCTTCCAGCAGTGATTTCAATTTCACCAAGAGTGGATGAAAGCGAAGATTATACGCAACCGCAGCTAGCGAGAAGTTGTTATGTGGGATAGCCAACCCTCGCTCAAAAAGCGGTTTTTCAACCAGCACCCTCCCATGGAACCCATGCTTAACCAACAACTCAAGGTCTTGAAAATGCTCACTCGTCCGGCTTGCAACTACCACATATTCGGGTAGCCACTCTGAAAGCGCTTGAGAAAGTTCAGAATAGCTGGGTGCAAAGTCAACGGAACGACGACTCACCACAGCCACCGGACATCCCAACTCTGTCAGCAGTCTCGCATGTCGTTGTCCGATAGAACCATAACCTACAACCAGTGTTTTAAATAGCTTAGACAACAGACTTCCTATCCAGCACTGCTATTTGATATTTCTATTTTTTTTATCACCCTTGCTGGATTGCCTGCCGCAAGAACCCCATCAGGAATGTCTGAAACCACAACCGAACCGGCCCCAATCACTGCATTTTTACCAATTCTACAAGGACCAATAACGATGACACCGGATGCAACCCATACCCCCTCTTCGATAATGATGTCCTTGCATGCATTTTCCAGGGTGACCCGTTCTCTGGTCTCGCCCGATTTCATGTAATCATGAAAACCCGTTAGAATCATGCAACTATGCCCAAACATCACTCCGGTTTTTACGGTGATTGTTCCGGAACGTGTGTTAAACAATGTATTCGCCTTAGAGACCCTATCGCCTATGACAAGCCTCTCAGCCGGGCCATATACGCAAGGTGCTGTCAAGTAACCTTTGGATAATAATTGATATATACGCCCAGCATCGTCAGAGCCATTCTCAAAACACCACGCCAGAACCTTCAGAATTTGATTGGCGATGAATACTTTCATGGATTATTTCTCTCTGCGGGCCACCATCAATCCCTGTGGATTGGAGCGGTCAAAATAGATAACTTTCCATTCAGGACTTGCCATGATGGAAGCACATACAAGCCAGTTTTTGAACGATTTTGGAAACAACACATCGTGCAAAATCACATACCCCCCCACCCTTAACTTCCTTGAAACTATTTCCCACTCCGGCAATGATGAAAACTCGCCGCTATCGAGGAAAACCATATCCACTTCACCCTGCTCTAGAATTCCGGCAAGTAAACCTTCACTTGTTTCTGCAGTGGACTGGAAGTCAAACTCATCGTCCTTGCAGCGGAAAAGATCAAGCAACGGCTGAGGGAACCTGCCATTGTTGACAAGAGCCCCCTCCAACAATCCAGCATCCAGACTGGCTATATTCAATGCTTTCAGAACAGGCGCTTCCTTGCGTCCATCCATGGAAGTATCAATAAACTCATCAGCCGCCTCAATCACCCGGCTGACTGGCACCCCGCCAATGCTGACCAGACTCTGGGCATAGTAGGCATCCAAATCGGAACGGCTGATGGAAACGCCTCTTAGGAAATGCACATCCTTGAATATCTTATCGCAAATTTTGGCATTTCTGACCTTGTTCCTGATGGCTTCGGGATTCATATCAATCGCGCTGACTTTGCAGCCAAATCTCTCTGCCATCAACGCAAATATTGCCGTCGACTGTCCTCCTCCTATCTCGACTATATTTTTCACTGAAGGGTCAAAAAATAAAATTGAGAACCCTCGGATGTAAGAAAAAAAGACCTCTTCTTCCCTTTGATCGGAAAACTCCATCCCGGAAAAGAATCGTTTTAAGATAGCTTCTTCAAATTGAGCTTCTACTTTCATGGTTCTTGCTTCCCCGTTTGGTCAGATTCTCTGACTTGTTTAGCCTTATTCGTAGAGGCTGGCCACTCTCGCTGTACCCGTTCAAACTCTTCAACATGCCCAACGTCCAGCCATGGCTCGTGCATCGGATAGGCTACCGTTCGTTTACCTTTAGCCTGCAAACGTTCAAACAGGCTGGGCATATCGCATACATCATCTGCCCCCAAAACATTCAATGCATCGGAATCTAAAGCATAAACACCCGCGTTAATATGACTACGAGCCACCGGTTTTTCCTCAAAGCCGGTAATCTCCACACCATTTGTCTCCACCACTCCAAAGGGATGCTGCCATTCGTGCACGCGCACAGCCATGGTGGCTGCAGCAAAGTGCCGAACGTGGAAATCAAGCAGTTCTCCATAACTAATATCGGTAATAACATCACCGTTGGTTACCACAAACGGGCCATTTGGACGTGGGTTGAGCAACCCGAGCGCACCTGCCGTACCAAGGGGAGACTGCTCCCGAAGGTACTCAATGTGCACCCCCAAGCTCTCACCGTTGCCGAAGTAATCTTCAATCATCTGGCCCAGATAATGGATGGCCAACGCATAATGACTAAAGCCATCCAGCTTGGCTCGCTGGATGATATGCTCGAGCATTGGCTTACCTGCAACAGGCAAAAGGGGTTTAGGACAATTTTCCGTGTGTGGGTGAAGCCTTTTTCCCGCCCCTCCTGCCATGATCACCATCAGGTTGGGGCGCGCAATCGTCGTAGTAATTTCATCCCAAAGATGCAAACCCACAACGTGGTTCTGATCATCAACCACAGGAATCTGCTGAATTTGATTCGCCAGCATCATCTGCTTAACCATCTCGCGGCCCATTTCTGGTGGCACCACAAGCGCATTGCGATGGATGACACATGTAACAGGACTCTTCAACCCCACGCCCTTGAGTAATCCGCGTCGAATATCCCCGTCAGAAACCGTCCCTTCCAACACCCCCGCTTCATTAACCAATAGCACGATTTTAAGTGCAACCTTATTGAGAATACCAATCGCCTGCTCTATGGTTGAATGAACAGGAAGTATGGCCTGACGCCAGAAATTCTCGTCGGCCGGGCTATCGGTATTAGCGTTTGTTTCATGCATCATAGACATTTCGGATTATGACCTTTCACGCAATAGAGCAAAAGCCTCAGCCGCAGCAAACCCGGAAGCTGCACCACGCAGAGTGGCAAGTGCCCGAATCGCCTCATGGCTGCGGGGAAAGGGGAAAACCCCCACCTCTGACGAATATATATCCATTGCCCGCAATTTATCGTTGAGGAAATCCTCAACACCTACGAACACATTTGGCTTAAAACCCGGAGCAACCCCCAATCCAAAATCGGTTTCCGAGAGTGTTTCATAGGCCAAAATACGCTTAACAGAGGGATAACGAAACCATTTCGTACAGCTTGCCACCGCATCGAATACAATGCGGTGGTCGGTGTGAACGTCAGATGGGTGGGGCACAAACACCTCCTCTGGCTCATATGATCTGAACACACCCGAAATCCCATCAACCAAATCTCCTATTGGTACGCAATCCAGTTTGGTGGTTGGGAAATTAAGCTCAAAAACCTCATCAAAATTAAAAATCTTTGTGATGCGTTTAATCTCATCAGCTCGTTGTCTTACTTTTTCCTCGCTCCAACCGGCTGCGACCGAAATGCCAGTCACAATCAGCCAGGCCACTTGTTTTCCCTCGGCTTTTCGCCGCAACAGCGTACCACCAACGCCCAGAACTTCGTCGTCAGGATGAGGTGCAATAACTAGGGTTTTCATAGGTAACTCCCTACGACAGGCATAAATGGCGGTTCTGTGACAAGGAGACAAATAGCACCCTCACCACATTTCACGGCAGGCTTTAATCCAGAACAATCGAAGACCTTACCAGGCTCTATATTTCGCGGGGCGTTGATAACTACAGCAGCTTCCCAGACTTTTATTTCTCGCCCATCCGCAATGAAGTGTGCTCCAACATAAGGCTTAGCTAACCCGCGCACCAAGTTATGGATGGAGTGCGCAGACATACGCCAATCAATTTTTCCATCTTCACCCCCTCGCTTACGCCACGTATTTGCATGCTTCTGATCCTGTTTCAGCCGCTGAAAGGCCCCTGATTCAAGTTGCGGGACAAACTCTTCAATTTGTTCTAGTGCGGTCTGTGTCACTTTGCCATACAAATCGTACGCATCATCTTCATCTTCAATGATAATCTCACGCTGGGAAAGAACATCACCGCTATCAGCTCCGGCATCCATAAAAAAGAACGTGGAGGCTGTTTTTTCTAGACCCAAGACCAATGCCCATATTAACGGATGCCGCCCACGATTAGCAGGCAACGCTGCCGGGTGAAAACCTACAACACCCAAACGAGCCAAATCCAACACCTCTTGCTTTAACAATCTTGACCAACCAAAACAGAAGATAACATCCGGTGATTTTTCCCGTATCCACCGCAAAGCTTCTGATGAATTAATATCATCCGCATAAAACCAAGGAACTCCATGGGCTTCGCTGACAAGACTGAGATCAACATGGTCAGCATTGAATTTCGATTCTTGCAGGGTGCATACTCCCACAACTTCTTCATTCTTGCTCAGCAAGAACTCCAATGCATGCAGAGAAAATTCAACCGCCCCAATGAATACTATGCGCATGGAGCATCAATATCGTAGAAATGTTTTTTAAGCACGTCATCAAGCTCAACAGACTTGAGGACTTCGACCACTTTTTCACTAGCCCCACCCTCTCCGTAAGGGCTCTGTACCCGGCTCAGACCTTTTTGGAAATCGGCGCTGTAAAGTCTTTTCAATGCCGAGGCAATACTCTGTCGGAACGGCTCACAATTTATCACACTATCAGCCTGCAGGCGCCCCCGCTGGCGATCACCAATATTGATTGTCCCCTTCTTGAAGCTCGGAACTTCTGCTAAACCACTGGAGGAATTACCAACCACACCATCAACATGAGTAATACACGACAAATAGCGTAATTGACCAAGGGATGTATAGGCACGGGCATTGGAATGCTGTGCGACAAACTGCTCAACCATCTTACTCATCACCCGACCATCAGTGTCAGCGTTCGGCAAGGTAAAAATAAGCTGCACATCCTGCAACTCGGCCAATGCGGCTAGCAGCTCAGCCATCTGCTCTGCGGCGGTTGCAGTCTCAAGCGTGACCGGATGAAAGGTTATGAGTAAATTTTTTTGCCCGAGCTTGAAGTCAAGCGAAACCTCCAATTCTTCACGATCAAGAAACTTCAAATGCTTTATGTTATCAATACCCATCCCGCCAACTAGGAACACCCGCTCAGGCCTCTCCCCTAGCTGGGTCACGCGTTGGCGATACTCTTCTGCTGCAACAAAATGCAGGTGTGCCATCTTGGTAATCGAATGCCGAATCGCTTCATCAATCAACCCTTCTGTGGCCTCACCACCGTGCAAGTGAGCAACCGGAATGCGACCCACCAAGGCTGCTGCCACTGCCGAAAAAATCTCGAAACGATCACCAAGCACCACGATGAGGTCAGGCCTCAATTCGTTCAAGGCATCGGCAAAACCGATCAAGCCCAAGCCCATGGATTTAGCGATACCGACAGAGGTATCCGAGCTTGTCAGCATTTCAACCTTTCGATCGATTCGAAACCCGTCCTGCTCAATCTCACGATAGGTAAGACCGAATTCAGGCGATAGGTGCATACCGGTCGCAATGACCTGAAGTGTCAGTTCAGAATCATCCTTAATGCCCTGCATAACCCGTTGCAGCAACCCGTATTCAGCACGAGTACCTGTAATGATGCAAATCTTGCGGCTCATAGTTTAATCAACTCGTCTTCCGAGAAATCGCGAGGGGAAACAACCCCAATGACTTCATCCCATCGCATTGGCGAAATACCTGTTCCTGGCCTTTTGGCAGTAATATTCTGTTCGCTAAATACATCACCTGACTTTATCGCACGACTGGCCACCAAGGATTTGCGAACCACAAGCTTATTTTTGGATTCACTCGAAGTTGGCCGCTTGACGCCATCACCCAGCGCGATTTCAATGTTGCGAATGGCTGCAACCATAGTCCTTAGCTCTTCGGGCTCTAGGCTGGCTTTATGGTCGGGCCCCGGCAGATTGCGATCCAATGTGAAATGCTTTTCGATGACACAAGCGCCCATAGCCACTGCGGCTATCGCCACTTCTATCCCGGACGTATGGTCGGAATATCCGACATCCACGCCGCAGGCCGTGTGAATACTTTGCATGGCGCGCAGATTCACTTCGCCCATAGGGGTTGGATATTCGGTGGTACAGTGCAGTACTGTAATATTGGCACGGCTCGTACCAGCATTTTCGATGATGTCGATAGCCGCTTCAATCTCATCCATGGTCGCCATCCCGGTGGATAGAATGGCGGCTTTTCCGAGCCGTCCGATACGCCGAAGATAGGGCAGGTTTGTGATTTCGCCGGAAGGTATCTTGAAACAATCAATGCCAAGCTTTACAAGCAAACCTATACTCTCGACATCAAAAGCGGTGGATAAGAAACCAATGTTACATATCGCGCAATGTGCAATAAGTTCTTCGTGCATCTCGACAGTAAGCTCCAGACAGCGAAGCATTTCGTACTGCGATTCCCTGCTATCGGTTGTCAGCATTTGGTAGTCAGCCTTATGTGCTGAACGTGTGACCTGACGGTCAGCATTGAACGTCTGAAACTTGACGATATCCGCACCCGCTTCAGCTGCCACTTCGATCAATCGTTTGGCCAACGCAAGATCACCATTATGATTAACGCCGGCTTCAGCGATGATAAGGGTCTTCTTTGTCATATATTCCCTTCACCTATCAATCGGGAGCTATCGGCTCGATAGTGACCCGCAGAGATACCCATCCCTGTCACGCGCCCATCCCCAATCGTAACACCTTGTTGAATGGAATTTCCAACCAAATAGCCGCTTTCACCATGACACACGTCTCTGCTAGGCTCATTCATGGCGCGACAGGCGCTAGACTCGAACTGCTCGGGATGTTAATCAATCGCTTCGATAGCGACTGCGCAACTGACAATTCCATGCGAGGACAATTCCGAAACGGCGCCAACTCATGCATCAAAATCCAGGCTGGGCGCGTCATGAAGCCAGCATCATTGGTGGCTTCCAGAATTACATCGCGCCGGTTTGCCTGTTCAGCGTTCAGCAGCAATGCCTGTAACCAGTAATTGCTTTGGCATTGCTCAGGTTCGACTATCAAACCAAGCCCTTCCACCTGTTCAAATGCCGCTTGATAACGCTGAAACAGATCTCGTTTTGCGACAAGCATTGCTGGCAACTGTTCCATCTGCGCGCAACCCAGAGCTGCGTTCAGATTGGGCATACGGTAATTAAACCCAACCTCGTCGTGACGATACTCCCACCGATGAGGCAGTTTGGCAGTGGTGGTCAGATGCTTGGCATGATGCGCGAGTTTTGGACTGTCAGTCAATATCGCTCCCCCCCCGCCTGTAGTAATGGTTTTATTACCGTTAAAGCTCAAAGTCCCCATCAATCCAAAAGTCCCTGTGTGTCGACCATGGTAATAACTACCCAGTGATTCAGCAGCATCTTCGATCAGAGCAAGATTGAAATCCCGTGACAAGGCCAGCAATCCATCCAGATCAACCGGATGCCCGAACACATGCATGGGCACCAATGCCCGAATGACCCGCCCAGTCGCGCTATTAACACACTGCCCAGCCCGCTGTTCGGTGCACATGACCAGATAATCACGGAGCTTTGCTGCATCCATCCCTAGGGTTCGAATCTCGCTATCAACAAAATGCGGTGTGGCGCCACAATAGGTAACGGCATTGGCTGTAGCAACAAAAGTGAGCGCGGGAATCAATACTTCATCGCTGGGCTGGACGCCCGCAAGCTTCAATGCAATGTGCAGTGCTGCCGTGCCATTTACAACTGCAACTGCATGCTTCGCACCCGTAAAAGCAACTATTTCGTCCTCAAAACGATCAACAAACTTCCCCACTGAAGAGACGAAGGTCGAATCGAGACACTCTTTGAGATACAACCACTCGTTACCGGTGAAGCTGGGTTCGTGCAACGTAGCACGCCCCGAACCAAGAACATCACGTATGGCGGAGACGACTTGTTTAGCAAGGGGGCCTGAATCGCCCATGGCATTCATAGATTATAGATATCCGATTTGTAACCACGCAGGTTGCTGGGAAGCGCAAACCATTCGGCGGTTTCGGCGAGGCCTCGCTTAAATCCCTCACGACCGCCATAGCTGGGTTGCCAGCCGAAAAGCTCCTTGGCTTTGTCGTTAGCTGCCCACAATCGTTCAACTTCTGAGTTTTTCGGACGCAAGCGGGCTTCCTCCGTTATGATCTCGATCTCGATATTCATAGCTTCAGCAATTAACTTGGCCGTGTCGCCGATAGAAATCTCGAAATTACTTCCAAAGTTAACCACTTCTCCCAAGCCTTGATCTGAGTTCAACGCGACAATGAACCCGGACACTGTATCCTGAACAAAGTTGAAATCGCGTGTAGGTGATACAGCGCCAAGTTTAATCTGACGCTGACCACTGGCAATTTGGGTGATAATGGTCGGAATCACAGCACGGGCTGACTGACGAGGCCCATAGGTATTAAACGGCCGGGCAATCACAACAGGAAGCCCGAAAGACGCATAAAAAGAATAGGCTAATTGATCGGCTGCGATTTTGGTGGCCGAGTATGGAGACTGCCCCTGCAAAGGATGTTCTTCGGTAATCGGCACGAACTGCGCCGTACCATAGACCTCACTTGTCGAGGTATGAACCAGCCTCTTAACACCAAGCTCGCGTGCCGCTTGCAGGACATTCAACGTGCCTTTGACATTGGTATCAACATAGGTATCGGGCGAATGGTAGGAGTAAGGAATGGCAATTAGAGCTGCAAGATGCAGTACTGCGTCACAGCCTTTCATTGCTTCCTTAACTCCGTGCGGATCACGGATATCTCCAGAAAAAACCTCGAATTTTCCCTTCACATCCGCACTGCACTGATCAAGCCAACCCCAAGAGCCAAACGAATTGTATAAGACAAAGGCACGGACTTTATAACCTTGCCGCACCAAGGCCTCGGTCAAATGCGACCCGATAAAACCATCTGCACCAGTGATGAGGATAGTGGATTTTTGAGTTGTAGAATTCATAGCTTCACACCGCTTTAGTAATAATCTCTTGATAGGTACCTGTTCGCTTAATTCCACCATCACCCAACTCTACTATCTGAGTACAGTTTTTCAGGGTAGTGAGACGGTGCGCGATGATTAGGATGGTCAGGCCCTCGCCAAGGCTTTCGATAGCCTGCATGACGGCACCCTCAGTTTCGTTGTCCAGCGAACTGGTGGCTTCGTCAAAAATAATGATATCGGCCTGTTTATAAAGAGCACGGGCGATGCCGATGCGCTGCCGCTGGCCACCGGAGAGTCGAACACCTCGCTCACCCACGAAGGTCTTGTATTTCTCTGGCCAAGTTTCGATGATACCATCAATTTGCGCTTGGCAAGCAGCTTGCCTGACGCGTTCATGATCAATCTCCTCCTCGGGAACGCCAAAGGCGATATTTTCTTCAATACTGCTATCGGCCAAAAAGATAAACTGCGGCACATGCGCAATATGAGCTTGCCAAGACCGCTGGTTGCCCAACGTAATCGGCTGACTATCAATCTCAATCACACCCTCACTGGGTTGCAAAAGCCCCATGATGATATCAAGCAGCGTGCTCTTTCCACTTCCTGTCGTGCCAACAAAACCAATACGATCACCTCTTTCAATCTTAAGATTAATTTTTTTCAGAACCCATGCTGTTTGCGAACTGTAACGAAACGACACCTGATTAAGACTTATGGACTGACGGAAAGGAAGTGGCTTGGGGGGCGGCTGATCGGCACAATCAGGGAGCGGCTGGTCAAGCAATTCCACAGCATCCAGCATTGAGTGCTGCGCAGCCTGAATGGTCGACCCTGCCCCATACATCTGCTGCAACACAGGCAGCAGTCTCTGTGCACCAACCGCAAAAATACCGAGGACAGGAACAACCTTGGCGATACCATCCGGCTGCTGGATAAGCATATAGGCCAGCGAGGCTATGAGCAGCATTCCCAGAGCCTCCATGGCATAGCGTGGACTACCACTGATAAAAATACTACTACCTTGGGCGCGGCGTAAAGGAATGTCTGCATTGCGGTAAATCTGGCAGTAGGCAGACTGACTACCATCGATCAACACATCACGGATTCCCCCCAGTCCTTCTTGTAAAGACTTTATAACGCGAGTGGATTCGGTCGCAATGCGTTCGCTATTGGTTAAAATTCGGCTACGAGCCCACCAGGTGATGGAGCCGTAGATCGAGCCAAACCCGACCAAAACACTCAATGCCATGAATGGATCTACGAATAACAGGGCTATGAGGATAGCAGCCAGCATCACACACGACCCGATAAGAGTCAGAAAATGTAAAATGGTTTGTATTACTATATTAGTTTTATTCGAAATACCATTGATGATTACGCTACTATTGCGGGCAACATGAACTGCATACGGCTGATATAGAGTACGACGGTAGATACCAATGCTGAGGTCAGCCCCTATCGCATAGGATAAACGGGTACTGGTCCAGAGCAAAAACATACGCATCCCCCCCGCCAAGATAGCCGCCAAGCCGAACGCGACGGTAAGCGGGAACAGAAGATGACTAGGCTCTGAGAGCCCCAGAAAATGAATGAATGGCTGGGAGGCTGGATGCGCAAAAACGCGCTCCGGCGCAGTCAATGCAGCAAGAAACGGAAACACAGCTCCTATACTCAGTATCTCCGCGAAGGAAGCGAAAATCATCAAAATGAGCAGAAGACCAATTTGCCGCCGACGCCGCAAATCAATGTGGTGCCAAAGTCGACTTAGGAGACAAGTGATGGCTTGGGAAGATTCCATATAATTATTAATTGGCGCTTATATCAAAGTCACCATTGATTAAGACCTTGATCCTGTGATTATTAAATTCTTGCATTCATACACTCCAATCTATCGCTCGATTCAAACAAAAGGAACATTCTCACCACAGAGAAAATGAACAAACTTGAGCCGTATACGCCACCTAGAGTTCCGCCATGCCGCAAGCGAAATTCACCTCTTCGCAGGGTTTTACAGATAAAAGTAGAGCAACAGGTCGCGGAATAATGGCAAGCCCTGATTGCCCCCGTAGCATACAGTCTGTTCTGGTTACTCTTTATCTTTGTTTTCACGCGGATGCGGCAACCTTCGGCTTCTCACGTCGAGCCTTGTCCAGAAATTCGGCTAACAGGGCAGCAAACACACCTAGCATCAGACCTCCGAACAGAGTCAACAGCATAATCATCTTGCGATTTGGCTTAATGCGATGGATAGGCACAAAGGCTTCCTGATCCACCCGCATAGCGGAAAGGTGAGAAGGATCAAGATGAACCCCGTCCAGGAAAGAAATTTCCCGCTCCAGGTCACGTAAACCAATAATGAACGGATCATTATTCTTGCGCTTTTTCAACACATCTCTCTCGGCTCGCAATGCATTGCCCCCCCGCATATAAAGGGGCATATTAGAACTAATCGATGCAGCTCTGGCCTCCCCATCCATAGAGGAAAATGCATCCTCTTTAAGATTAAGACTTTCAGCGACAAGGATCGCCTCATCCAATGCAGCAATTCTGTCATTAGCTATCATAGCGGCGAATTTGCGCTTGGCTTCAATTTTACTATGTAATTCTTGCTTCCTATTTTCAAGCTTGCTTGTGACATCCTGTATCAGCGTATTCACAGTGTCTGCATTAGCCTGAGCGACAAAACCGTTTACCCATGCCGCCGCCAGCCGAGCATCAGTACCTTCAAAGGCAACCTGTACGGATGCTTTGTCTTTCACATCCCGGCTAACGGAAAGAGCGTTGTTGAAGCCACCCTCAAACACCTGATTTACAACCGCCCTCGATTCACGATCAGGCGCCAGAATATCCATCAGCTTTTTCTCTTCAAAATAGCGCCACCGCTCGGCACGGGATCTTAGATTCTGAATGAACAGGTCATAGACCCTTTCCTGCGTATAGCCTTGTTCATTCAAGCCTTGTTTATTCAAGCCTTGCATCATCAATCTTGGTGCAAAGCCAAGCACATCGCTTTCGGTCGGCGGCAACAGAAAGGCCTCGGCCTTGTATACAGGCGTTGTCAGTAGCGCATAAGCGAGTCCTGCCGCAACGGTCAGGCTGGCCACAGCCGAAACAATCCCCCTCCGCCTCCGCAGCATCTGCCACAGATCGAGCGGGTTGATTTCATTCTTATCCATGGGCTGCACTACCATGACCACCTGCTGCCCTTGCCTTATCTCCTGCTCGCCGCCCATGCATCCTCCTGTATCAATTAACCACTGATTTCATGCACACCTTGTGCTAAACGGCCTGCGCAACCACATACCTAGGCACGCTACCGCCATCCGGGTGAAATTTCTTCATCCGGCTGGCACATTAACAATCATGTTCGTCCGCCCTTGCGGGCGGAACAATTCAGAGCTTCAGGCAGCAGCCAGTAAGCTTAGCGGCAACTGAACCCGCACCTGCCGCTGCAATACATCGAGCAGCACCATCGCACGCTCACTTCCATTTCTACAAACAAACAAGCCTTCGATACCGGAAAACTGCCCGCCCCGGACAACCACGCGCTCATCTGGCTTGAATGGAGAAATGGAATCCTCGTCTTCACAGATAAATCCATCATCATCTTCAAGGCTTTTCAACAGCGCAATCACCTGCTCCGGCACCTGCGGGTAACTCATGCCAAAATGCACGGCGCATAGGGCACCCGGCGTACTGCGGATAGCCGTCCAACGCTGCTCGTGTATAGCCAGATGCAAAAACAGGTAACCGGGGAAAAAAGGACGGGAAGCCTTCTCCATTTTGCGCGCATGCCGGATCAGTTTCAGCTCCTGCGGCAGATAAACCTCAAATCCCTGCCTCTCAAACTCCATCCGGGCCACAGATTCACGCCCAGGCTTACAACGCACTGCAAACCACTGCCTGCCCTTCACATCAGAGCTTGGCATCAAATATCACCCTTGGCTGAGCTTTCCACTGTCGGAACGACGGAGGTCTCGCCTTGATGTAGCAGCTCCACCTCGCGCTTCAGCATCTCATACTCAGCCTCCGCAGAGCGGAAAAACCGGACTGTTACGCGCGCCTTTTCCTCCACACCCTTCGGTGTGAGTATGTAGGCATAGTTGCGTTTGTTGTCACTGCGACGGAAATTATCGACCTTTACGAGCCCCCTGCTCACAAAGGCCTTCAGACAATAGTTGATTTTACCAAGACTCAAACCCAGTTCCGCAGCCAGCTCTCGCTGACTGATATCCGGCCGATCATTGATCAGCTTTAGCAGACGATAATCAAATGCAGAATCGGTTCCACCCACCATGGGCAGCATGTTCACAGATTGAACACTCCAAGGCAAGTATCTCTAATTTCCCAAAAAACATTTAAATCAGTGGGTTCTTCGCGCAGAGAAATCGGCCAGGTCGGCCATCAACTGACGGATGGCAGGGTCACCCGACTCGGGCAGACATGCCTTGGCACGCTCGGCATATTCCTGTGCAGCCTCCAAGCAACGCTCCACACCGCCTGCCGCATGCACAGCATCGCGCACTGCCTCACGCTCCCCTCCGGCATAGCCATCGCGCTCGGCAATGGCCTCTACCATGGCATACAACTCGGCATCTTGCTGCATGGCATGAATCAGCGGCAGGGTAATCTTACCCTCTTCCAAGTCGTGCCCCACAGGTTTGCCAACGTCTTGGGCATCGGCGACATAATCCAGCACATCGTCCATCAACTGGAAGGCCACGCCGAGACACATGCCGTATTCGGCCATGCGCCGGATGATTTCATCATTCTGCCCGCTGACTCTCGCACCAATCTCGGCTGCAGCTGAAAAGAGAATCGCCGTCTTGCTTTCAACCACTTCGAGATATTCCGCCTCGGTCATCCCCAGATGGAAGGTGCGTACCAGCTGAAGCACTTCGCCCTCGGCAAGGGTATTCGACACCTTGGACAGTAGTGCCAGAACACTCATTTGCCCGTCGGCCACTAACATCTCGAACGCTCTTGAAAAAAGGAAATCGCCGACCAGCACGCTGGCCTGATTGCCCCACACCCCGTTGGCAGACGGTGTGCCACGACGCACTTCGGAAGAATCAACTACATCGTCGTGCAGCAGCGAGGCGGTATGCAGGAATTCAACCACAACAGAAAGCGGAATATGCCGCTCTCCGGCGTAGGAAAACAAGCGCGAAGACAGGATGCACAGCAGGGGCCGCAGCCGTTTGCCGCCACTATCGACGATATAGTTGCCGATGGCAGGAATCATCATCACATCCGAATCAAGTTCGCGGCGGATGCAGGCATCCACCTTGCGCATATCGTCGCGGCAAAGGTCCGTCGCTTGATTCAGAGGATTGTCGATTGATGTTGTCACGATTCGCGCATCGTAAATGTCCTGACGTATGCGTCAAGAAACCTGCCGGGCAAACGCCCCCATATCGAACCGGAATTCAGTTCCATTTCAAACCGAATGAGGTTCAGGCATGCTTCGTCGCCTAATCTAACAAGGGGGGAACATATGCGTATCATGATTGTCATTGCATTGCTCATTTTTCCTTTCACCGCTTCGGCAGGCAAATTCCTCAGTGTCGAGGATCGCGCCGAAATCGTAAAAGAGCAGGTTAAGGGAAACGATTCCTATCAGGCCCATCTGGCACGCAAGTTGGCCTCCTTCGCTGAAGAGGAAGTCTACCAGCATGATCCACAAACAGCGCAGGTATTTATCAAAATGGCCGAAGAGGCCGCCGCCAAGGCAGGGAACGCCAAATGAACCGTACGATGAAGAAATTCTCCCTAATAGCCATGGCCGCCCTGATCCCGGCCTGTGCATCACAACCACCGCATACTGACATTGCCCAACTTGATGAGGCGCGTGCCCTGATCGCCAAAGCCAAGGCCGCAGGCGCTGAGCAATGTGCTGCCGAGCGTCAGGCAGAAGCGGTTGCCAAATTCTATGCCGCCGCACATGAATTCTCCGAGGGGAACATTCACCCTGATGAACAGGCCAATCTGGTTGCAGCGTCCATCAAAGCCGCCAAGCAGGCGTATGGCCAGGCCATGCGGGGTTGCAAACCGGAAATTATCGCCCTTGAAGGCGTCTATTTCGAAACCAACAGTGCTGAGCTGACATCTGCATCCATAACCGTCCTTGATCATGCTGTGGATGTGTTGAACAAACGTTCCGGCATCAAGGTGGAGGTTGCTTCGCATACCGACTCACGTGGTAAGGCCACCTACAATGAGGCGCTATCCGCTTTGCGTGCCAAGCGTGTGATGGATTATCTCACCACTCATGGTGTTGATGCATCTCGACTCAGCGCCCACGGCTACGGCGAAACCCAGCCAATAGCAGATAATGCAACGAGTGCAGGCAGGGCAAAGAACCGCCGCGTGGAGCTGCGCGTCCGCTAAGCATTGCGTTGCAGCTAATATTCCGGCACCCAAAAACCCCTGCTTCGGCGGGGATTTTTTGTCTGCCGACTCTCCTCCTGCATTTAGAAGTGATTATTCACTCAACACATGAAGACAAAAGGGCTAACATCCCGGCATGCAGGTTATTCTCGCTTCCAAATCTCCGCGCCGACGGCTGCTTTTGCAGGCTGCCGGACTCGCCATTGAGGTGCGCCCGGCGCATATTGATGAGCTATTGCTTGATGATGAGGATGTACCTTGCGCAGTGCAGCGTCTGGCTATCGCCAAGGCTGGGGCCATCGGCCCGTGCGATGTGCCGGTGATTGCAGCCGATACACTTGTGGCACTGGATGGAAGACCGCTCGGGCAACCCGCGGACCTGCATGAGGCCCGCGATATGCTCATCGCACTTTCCGGCAGCACGCATCATGTCTACACAGGCGTTTGTGTTACACATCGTAGCCAAACCCTGCATCGTTTGATGTGTTCCGAGGTCTGCTTCTACCCCCTTTCGGAACATCAAATTGATACCTATCTACAACACAACGAGGTGCTGGATAAAGCTGGTGCCTACGAAATTCAGGGCGGAGCGGCTAGCTTTGTACGCGCTGTGAACGGCCCGTTGGACAATGTTATTGGTCTGCCCGTCCGCCTGACACTGAGTATGCTTGAAGAGGTAAGTGCCACATGAGTGTAGAGCTGCTGGTTAATGTCACCCCCTTTGAAACGCGCGTGGCCCGCGTTGAAAACGGCCTGGCCGAAGAAGTGTATATCGAGCGAGAACAAGAACGAGGCCTGCGCGGAAATATCTACAATGGTCGCGTGCAGCGCGTACTTCCGGGCATTCAGGCTTCGTTTGTCGATATCGGTCTGTCGCGTGCAGGATTTCTGTATGCCGGTGATATCGCCCAACCGGGAACCCATGTCGCCGAAGAGCAGGCATCTCAGGAAACCGACGAATCAGGCTCTGAAGAAAGTACTGAAACGGCATCTGTACAAAGGCAATTCCCCGATATATCCACACTTATCCGCGAGAACCAGCAATTGATGGTTCAGGTCTCCAAGGAACCTATCGCCTCCAAGGGGCCTCGCCTGACCTCGCTGGTCAGCCTGGCAGGCCGATATCTGGTTTATCTCCCCAGGCATGACCATATCGGCATTGCCCATCGCATTGAGGATAGTGCCGAGCGCAACCGCCTGATGACCCTGGTCAGTGAGATCAAGCCTGAGGGTGGTGGGCTGATTGTACGAACCGTTGCCGAAGGCAGGGAGCAGGCTGAGCTCAAGCAGGATCTGGATTACCTGCTCCGTCTATGGGCCGACATTGAGGACCGCCTGAAGCACGCCGGCCCTGCCTCTCTGGTGCATAAAGAACTCAATCTTTATCTGCGCATGATGCGCGATTTTGTTGATGCCGATGTGGAAAAGATTCATGTCGATTCGCGCGATGCGTATGAGCGCATGCTGTCCTTTGCCCGACGCTTCATGCCCGAGGTTGCCGACCGGCTGTATTACTACCCCGGCGAACGTCCTATTTTCGATGTCTACGGTGTTGAAGAGGAAATCAATCGTGCCCTCAAGCGCCGGGTGGAGTTGAAATCAGGCGGCCATATTGTCATCGACCAGACTGAAGCGCTGATCGCCATCGATGTCAATTCCGGTTCATTTACAGCCTCACGCACCATGGAGGAAACAAGCTTCAAGACCAATCTTGAGGCAGTGAATGAAATCGTACATCAACTCCGCCTGCGCAATCTGGGCGGCATCATCGTTGTCGATTTCATCGATATGCAGGAAGAAGAAAACAAACGCCGCCTGATGGAGGTGCTGGAAGAGGCCCTGTCCCGCGACCATGCCAAGACACATATCGTACACCTATCCGAACTCGGCCTGGTCGAAATGACTCGCAAGCGGACCCGCGAATCTCTCGGCCGCACACTGCTGTCGGTGTGCCCGCACTGCAATGCGACCGGCCATGTGCGTAGTGAGATCACCATCTGTCACCAGATCTTCCGCGAGGTAGTCGCCGAGGCACGCGCCTATCCTTGCGATCGTCTGATGGTGGTGGCGCACCCAAGCATTATCGACCGCCTGCTTGGCGAGGAGAGCGACAGTGTCAGTGGACTGGAACGTTTCCTGAAGAAGGAGATCGTGCTCAAGAGCGATGAAAAGCTTGATGTGGAGCGTTACGAAATCGTTCTGCAATAGTCATGCAAGCTGATCCTCATGCTACCCCGCATACAGGGCCGGCCAGTCCGCTGCACCTGTATGTGCACATCCCGTTCTGTATTCATAAATGTGCCTACTGTGATTTCAATTCCCATGTGCGCGAGATACCGCCATGGGATGATTACGGGCGGGCCTTGCTGGCTGAACTCGCTCACTGGTCAAGGCAGGCACAATTTTCCGGACGTCGCATTGCTACAGTCTTCTTCGGTGGCGGCACCCCGTCCCTTGCCCCGGCCGAGCTTATATCCGAAGTGCTGCAGCAGGCGGACAAGCTCTTTGGTCTCTTTAAAGATGCCGAGATCAGTATGGAGGCCAATCCGGGCACCATAGAGGCCGGTCGTTTTGCCGCATTCCGGGCAGCCGGCATCAATCGCCTGTCTATCGGCGTACAGAGCTTCAATGATGTCGAACTGCAATGGCTGGAGCGCATCCACAATGCCCAACAGGCCGAACAGGCATTCGCCAGTGCGCGCAGCGCAGGCTTTGACAATGTAAGTCTGGACCTGATGTACGGCCTGCCCGGACAAAGCTTATCTGGCTGGCTGAAAAGTCTGGATACAGCCATTGCGCTGGCACCTGAACATCTGTCCTGTTACCAGCTGACAGTCGAAGCGCATACCGAACTGGCCCTGCGCCACCAGCAATCCCCGCTCTGCCTGCCTGAGGACGAATTGGCTCTCGAATTTTTACGCAGCACGCGTGGCCGCTTGCTTGAGGCTGGCTATGAGGCCTACGAGGTATCCAACTTCGCCCGCTCTGGACGTTATTGCCGACACAACGACGCCTACTGGCTGTACCACGACTACATCGGCATCGGTGCAGGGGCAGCCGGTAAATGGGACGTGCCGGACGGCGGCATCACGCGCTATAGCAATCTCCGTTCACCCGAGGCCTATATGCGCTCTTCCCTGGGCGGCGCAGGTGCCATCAACAGTGCAGAAACACTTCCCCGAGAGAAGGCGGCCGCCGAAGCCGTATGGCTCGGCCTGCGGCGCAGCGGTGGTGTGTCGCAGGAACTCTTCAGGCTTCGCTTCGGAG
>CAZQTO010000023.1:0-11543 GCA_964596375.1 uncultured Zetaproteobacteria bacterium
GCACACATTGCCCGGCTCGTTACCCAGATCGCGGGCAAACAGGGTGCCGCTGCACACAGCGCGAGCCCGGGTCAGCGCAACCTCCGCATCTTCCAGATCGCGGCGCGAGGCAACCATCACGGTCACCGAACGCAGGGTGCGGGTGTTTTCCTCTTTCTTCGTCTGATACTTGTTGAAGGTATAAAGCCCCAGCCAGACACCCTCGGCTACGGCCTGCACCTTATCGCCCAGACTCGCACCCTTCACGTTCAATTCCGGCAGATAAAAGGACACATCACGCGCGCCGCCCTTATTCAGGGAGCGTGCCGCCTTGGAGGCCAGCCGCCGCAGGCTGTGCAGCGTCAATTTCTTCTCATCGCCAGCACCGATCAACATTACGCGCTGCGTGAAGCTTCCCTCCACATCGTACAAAGTACCGCTCTCGCCGAATTCGCCACTGATGTCGAACTTGCGCAAAAAGGCTGTCAGTGTCTTGCCGGTGGCCTGCTGCAAATCACTGCCCGAGGCAGTCAGCTTGCGCCCTTCCAGAAGCGCCAGAACTACAGCGTCATCGCGTTGTTTGGCGGCGGCTCCCGCCTTGACGGAAATATCGATCATGAAAATCCTCTCAGGTGCTTGATTTTAGTATTTTTGGATAATGCCCGATTATTTTGGGGAAGTCCTCATTATGAGCATTAAGTATATTTTCACCACTTAATTTTCCTTCCATCAGGCCTTGGTGGCAAGCAGTTCGAAGAATACCTTCCGGATCATCGTCATCTCCTTGCGCAGGGTCTGTGGCGTGGTGATTTCGACATGCCGGCGCATGGTCTCCCATTCGGTCGCACTGGCGTCAGCCGGCAGCTTACCAATCGATTCCCACAACTCAACGCGCAGCGCATTTTCCATCTGGCGATATTTTTCATAGGTTGAAGCAAGCTGCTCGCCTGCATCCCGCCAGCTCTCGGGCGCAGTCGACGGGAGATTGCGCAAGATGGCTGCAGTACCGCGTTCTCTGCCACCAAAAGCCAGCCGGGCAAACTGGGCAAGAAATTCAATGTCCACCAGGCCACCGGCATCGTGCTTCAGATTGATGATATCTTCCGACTTGCTTCCCAGATGTTCGAGCATCTTGGCGCGCATCTCCAAAACATCAGCAACCAGTTGTTTCCTGTCGCGCGGCATATCAAGCATTTCACTGACCACCGCACCTACTGCCTTTTGTGCTTCTTCAGGCCCGGCCACCGGGCGCGCCCTGGTAAGCACCTGATGTTCCCAGGTCTGCGCATTGTTGCGCTGATATTCGCTGAAACCGTTCAGGTTGGTCACCAGCACCCCGCTCTGCCCTGAGGGGCGCAGTCGTGCATCGAATTCAAATCCGGCCCCGAACGGCGCCTTTCCCGTCAGATACTGAATCATGCGCCGACCCAGGCGTTGTGCATGCTCCCACATGCTGCGTCGGCCGATCATTTCGTCGGGACTATCGTGCACCAGCACAAAAACCATATCCAGATCGGAAGCCAGGCCCATTTCCCGGCTTCCATGCTTGCCCATAGCCAGAGCGACAAACGGGAAATCTTCGGGTAAATCCATGTGGTGCAGGCAAAGTCGTAACATGGCCTGCGTCGCGGCATCTGCCGTGTCGGCTAGCCAGGCACCGACTGTTGTCGCATCGGCTTGATGCGCATCCACCGATAGTGCGCACAGCAAGCGGGCACGATCCACCAGAGAACCAATATCGGCCAGAAAGTTTTCCTCATCATCCAGCGGCAACTTCGCCATACGTTCCACGATAGGCTGGATGTCTGTATCCCCGCGCTCCTCCGCCAAGGGCCATTCAAGCCATGATGGATCCCGCACAATATGTTCGCGCACATAAGCGGATGCAGACAACACGCCGATCAGCCAGTCCAATGCGCCGCCATGCGTGGCCAACAGATCAATCCATGTCGCTCGACCGGCGATGTTACTTAACAGTTCAGCCAGCGCCTCCACAGCCGTCACGCCATTGATATCATCCAGCCAGCGCGGCATGGCCCGCGACAACACAATCTCGATACGACCACGACTGCGCTCGGGCAATACACCGCGATCCAGTTGCGCATCCATGCGTTCAAGTGCTTGAACCATTCGCTGGCGCGAGCTCTCATCGAGATGCGCCATATCCGCGGCATGCTCACCGTGCAACCAGCTCTTTGCAGAACCCTCGAATGTCTCCAGTGGCAACACATGCTCGCTGAATGCAGCTGATACCTTGCCGCCCCATCCCTGCATCACCGCCTTGATATCACTGACACCCATTGCCTGCTCAAGGTAGGTCTCAAAGCCCTGCGGCAGCTTCTGCGTCTGTTCACCCTTGCGTGCCTGCACGGCATGCTCCACCCGCCGCCACAGGCAGTAGGCATCGTGCAGCATCTCTGCCTCATCCTCATCAAGCGTTCCGAAATCGCACAGGGCACGCAAGGCCGGCATGCTTCCGCTCAGACGCAACTCGCGATTAACACCGCCATGCAGTAGCTGCATCGACTGGATGACAAACTCGATTTCACGGATGCCGCCAATGCCGCGCTTCACATCGAAACCGACTTCCAGTTTCTGATCACCTGCCTGCGCATCAATGCGCCGCTTCATATCGGCCAGCGCGGCGACTGTCGTATAATCAAGATAGCGGCGATAGATAAATGGCGATACACCATCAACAAATGCCTGACCGAGCTCCATATTTCCGGCAACCGGACGGGACTTGATAAGCATCGCCCTCTCCCACGTCTGGCCGTAGTTCTGATAAAAATCCACCGTCGCATCAAGACTCAGACAAATGGCCGCACCATCGCCACCGGGCCGAAGGCGCATATCCATCGGCCATACCATGCCATCTGCCGTTCGCTCGGACATCAGGCGAATCAGCATGCGGGACAGGTGATTGTAGTATTCGGCTGCAGGCACATCTTTCCTGCCACCCGATGTGTTTCCCTCGCCTTGCCAGACAAACAACGGATCTACATCGGAGCCCAGATTCAGCTCACGACCGCCATGTTTGCCCAAGCCAATCACACAGAAAGAACCGCCTTCCACGCGGCCGAAACGCGGTGCAATGAGACGTTCGGCCATGCGCAAAGATTCATCCAGCAGGCCGGATGCGAAATCGGCGATAGCCATGTACGAACGCTCGATATCGCCGTGCACAGCCATTTCCCACCAGATGATATGGCGCATGCCCCGATGTTTGCAGATGCGCAGGTGGCGCATGCATGCACTCACATCGCCACTGTCAAAAGCTGGCACCCATGCCTGACTTTCATCCGGTAATAGCGCCTGATCCACCGGCTTGAACAACTCGACACAAGCCTCTTCATCCGCGCCGCGCATCAACGAAGCAAACAGTGGAGAGATGTCCAGAAGGCGTTGTGCATTGGCCTGCTGCTCAGAAGGTACATAGGTCATCATCGGCATGGCTTGATGTTAACGGCGAACAGTCCGGAAAAGAAGCAACTCCCGGAAGCGCATAAAAAAGGCCGCCTTCGGGCGGCCTTTCTGTTTTGTATCTGAAACAGACTACACGGAGTAGTACAGTTCAAATTCCATCGGATGCGGACGCATGCGGACTTCGTTGAGCTCTTCCATCTTCAGTTCGATGTAGGCATCAATCATGTCATCATCCATCACACCGCCAGCCTTGAGGAACTCACGATCAGCACTCAGAGAATTCAGCGCCTCTTCAAGTGAACCACAGACAGTCGGAATCTTCTTGCCCTCTTCCGGCGGCAGGTCGTACAGGTTCTTGTCGGCAGCTTCACCCGGATCGATCTTGTTGGCGATACCATCAAGACCGGCCAGCATCATGGCGGTAAAGGCCAGATACGGGTTGGCTGAGCAATCCGGGAAGCGAACTTCAATACGGCGGGCCGGATCGGAGTTAACCACCGGAATACGGATGGAAGCGGAACGGTTACGGTTGGAGTAGGCCAGCATTACTGGTGCTTCAAAGCCCGGAACCAGACGCTTGTAGGAGTTGGTTGAACCATTGGTGAAGGCATTAAGCGCCTTGGCATGCTTGATGATGCCACCGATATAGTACAGGGCTTCCTGCGACAGATTGGCATACTTGTCACCGGCAAACAGGTTCTTGCCGTCTTTCCACAGCGACTGATGGACATGCATGGCAGAACCGTTGTCGTTGTAGATCGGCTTGGGCATGAAGGTTGCAGTTTTACCGTGCGCGTGTGCTACATTATGCACCACATACTTGTACCACTGGGCCTTATCGGCCTGCTCGATCAGTTCACCGAAACGCATGGCCAGCTCGCACTGACCGGCTGTTGCCACCTCATGGTGATGGCATTCCATATGGATACCCAGATCGGTCATAACCAGCGACATATCATTGCGGATTTCATGCAGCGAATCGATCGGCGGAACCGGGAAGTAACCACCCTTAACGCGCGGACGGTGCCCGGAGTTGCGCATCATGCCCTCAGAGGCGTCAGCGAAGTTCTTCTTGGAATTCCAAGCCGCTTCCTCGGACTCGATCTGATAACCGCAGCCACCCATTTCATTGTGGAATGTGAGGGCATCAAAGATGAAGAATTCCAGCTCAGGGCCGAAGTATGCGGTATCGGCGATACCTGCGGAGCGGATGTAGTTCAGGGCGCGCTGAGCGACCTGACGCGGGCAACGGTTGTAGTCCTGACCGGTCAGCGGATCAATCACCTGTGCAACCAGCACCAAGGTGGAAGCCTCGAAGAACGGATCGATTTTGGCACTTTCCGGATCAGGAATCAGCGCCATATCGGAATTGTTAATATCGCACCAACCGGCAACCGAGGAGCCATCGAAAGCGAAACCGTCTTCGAAACAATCCTCATTCAGCTCATGTGCCGGAAAGGATACGTGCTGCCATTTGCCACGCGTGTCGGTAAAACGAACGTCGATGAATTCGCATTCGTTCTCCTTAAGCATGTCCATTACTTTTTTGATTGCGTCACTCATATTATTCATTCTCCTGTCGGTCTTAGCGACCTTTTTTATAAACCACCCTCAAAGTCTTGCTGACTCTATGGCCAGCTAAACTGCATCCTCATCGCGTTCACCGGTACGAATGCGTACCGTCTGTTCCACAGGCAGCACAAAAATCTTACCGTCGCCGATTTTACCAGTGCGCGCAGCATTGATAATCGCTTCCAGCGCCGCCTCCAGCCGGTCCTCATTGACCACCACCTCAAGCTTGATCTTGGGAAGAAAATCCACCGAATATTCGGCGCCGCGGTAAAGCTCTTTATGGCCCTTCTGATGGCCGTAGCCCTTAACCTCGGTCACGGTCATGCCGTCCACACCGATATCAGCCAGTGCATCCTTGACGTCGTCAAGTTTGAACGGCTTGATGATGGCTTCAATCTTCTTCATATCTTCTCCCTGGCTGTGAATCTATGCCAGATGTTCGCGAAACCCGTGGGTAATCGGATAGCGCCGGTCGCGCCCAAACGCCTTCTGCGTAATCTTCACACCCGGCGGAGCCTGCCGTCGCTTATATTCTGCAATATACAGCATGCGGATGACACGCTCGACCAGCACGGAGTCAAAACCCCGCGCTGCAATGTGGGCCATATCCTGCCCCAATTCAATATAAGACTGCAAGATGTCATCCAGTACCGCGTAGTCGGGCAGGGAATCGGAATCCATCTGATCCGGCCTGAGTTCGGCTGATGGCGGTTTGCTGATGGTATTCTCGGGAATCAGCACGCCGTGCCGGTTGATATGCCGGGCCAGGGCAAAGGCCTGTGTCTTGTAAACATCCTTGAGCGGGGCAAATCCACCAGCCATATCGCCGTATAAGGTGGCATAACCCACCGCCATCTCGCTCTTGTTACCGGTAGTCAGCAGCATACGTCCGGTTTTGTTGGAAACAGCCATCAACAACAATCCCCGAATCCGGGCCTGCACATTCTCTTCGGTGACATCAGGATTGCTCAGGCCCCACTTGCTAAACGTCTCGGCCAGCAATGCATCCACTGCCACCACGGGTGACTCGATGGGCAATGTGATGGATTCAATACCCAGATTCCGCACCAGTTCCTTGGCATCGCTGACTGAATGATCGCTCGAATATCGCGAAGGCATCAGCACACCAAGCACCTGTTCCGCTCCCAGCGCCTCCACAGCCAGTGCTGCCACCAGCGCCGAATCAATGCCGCCGGACAGACCAATCACCACCTGCGAACAGGCGTTGCGTCGCACATAATCACGCACCCCAAGCACCAGCGCGCGATGTATCTGATCCATCGTATCCGGAAGCGGTACCACATCTCCACAGCTCGCAGCCACATCCACCAGCACATCGGCACACTCGAACATCGGCGCCCGCGCCAGCAACACACCGCTTGCATCCATCGCATGGCTACCACCATCGAACACGATCTCATCCTGCCCGCCCACCGGGTTTACATACACCGTCGGCACCCCGAAGCGCAGCGCACGCCGCTGCATCAGGGCCTCTCGCTCCAGTTGCTTGTCGATATGGAAGGGGGAGGCATTGAGATTGAGCAGAACATCCCGCGGCTGTGCGGCTGAGGCTTCTGCCAGCTCATCATCCCACAGATCCTCACAGATGCCGACACCAATACGCCAGCCGTGCACCTCGAAAACATCGGCGCTGTTACCAGGCGTGAAATAGCGCCGCTCATCGAACACACCGTAGTTGGGCAAGGCGCGTTTGTCGTAAACCCCGACAAGCTTGCCGTTAGCGGCAAGCGTTGCGCTGTTATACATACATCCATCCACGCGTCTGGGATGACCGAAGACCACCACGGCCTGCTTTGCATTGGCGATAATCTGAGCTGTTGCACCCTCTACCTCTCGCATGAAGGCATCACGCAGCAGCAGGTCCTCGGGCGGATAACCGGTGAGCACCAGCTCCGGCAGAACCAGCATATCGCAGTGCGCATCTTCCGCGCGCTGCATGGCATCAAGCACCATGCACGTGTTGAATCCAATATCGCCAACCTGCGGGGCGACCTGCGCCATCATGATTTTCAAGCTGGGCTGCCCTCCATATAGACAGAAAAAACGCCGACACCGCCATCATGTCTGCGACAGGCAGCAGCATACATCATTCGTTGCGCGCGACGAACATTGCATCACCGTAGGAATAAAAGCGGTAGGCAGCCTCGATAGCATGCCGGTAGGCCTGCATCACCTTCTCCTGCCCTCCCAGCGCACAAACCAGCATCAGCAGGGTGGAACGGGGCAGATGGAAGTTGGTCAGCAGGGCATCGGTCATGCGAAAATCATAGCCGGGCGTGATAAACAGTCGTGTCCGTCCACAGCCGGCACGCAACACACCGCCCTCCCCCGCTGCTTCCAGCGTGCGCAGGCTGGTGGTGCCGACCGCTACGATGCGTCGACCTTCAGCCCTGGCCGCATTGATCCGATCCGCCGTTTCCTGCGACACGATATACGCCTCTTCGTGCATGGGGTGGTCTTGTGTGTTCTCCACCTGCACAGGCTGGAAGGTTCCGGGACCGACATGCAGGGTCACATGGACAAACTCAGCCCCCGCCTCCCGCATGGCCGCCATCAACTGATGGCTCAAATGCAATCCAGCGGTGGGTGCTGCCACAGCACCAGCATGGCGGGCAAAGACTGTCTGGTAACGCTGTTTATCCTCTTCTCTGTCCGGCCTGTCGATATATGGAGGCAGCGGCATATGGCCGCAGGCCTCAATCGCAGCTGCCACATCCGGGGCCTGCAAACACACCTTGACCTGTTTGCCATCGCGTTGCAGCACCTCGGCACTAAAATCCGCAGCAAAATGCACCCGCGTACCGGGCTTAAGCGGTTTGTTCGCCTTGCCCCAGGCCAGCCATACATTTTCTTCCTGGCAAGGTTCAAGCAACAGGATTTCGACCTGACCGCCACTGTCCTTTTTCCCCAGCAGACGTGCCGGAATCACGCGCGTATCGTTGATCACCCAGATGTCACCGGGACGTACCAATTTTGGCAGGTCGCGAATCATGCGGTCCTGAAGCGCCTCGCCAAGCACAAGCAGGCGTGAACCCTCACGCTCGGCCAGCGGCTGTTTGGCGATGAGTGATTCGGGGAGTTGATAATCAAAGTCGCTGACACGCATGGCGGCCAAGCCTAGCAGTATCCTGCCGTGCAGCCACATTCAGGAATCCAACATCAGGAGACCACATGATTGCCTTGCAAGGGCTTTGCTGGCTAAAAGATGTGCTATAACTCCCTATATGAGCAAAAAGACCCTGCCCCCATCAGTGATCGGCTGTAATAGAGAGGATCTTCTCAAGGCGTTTGCTGCAACTGAAGAAGGATTGAGCAACGCAGAGGCCAAAACACGTCAGCGTCGATATGGCAAAAACCAGATTGTTTTCCACCAGACACATTCGCAACTTTTCATGCTGTTGAAGGAGTTTACGGCACTTTTCCCGCTGTTATTACTGGCCGCCGCCCTGCTTTCCTTTTTTGCAGACTTCCTCAGCCCCGGAGAGGGCTATGAACTGATCGGCGCGGCGCTGGCGCTTGTGGTGATCCTCAATGCTCTGGTGTCATTCTATCAGAACCGCAAAGTCGAAAAGCTGATGATTTCCTTTCTCGATTATATTCCCAAGCAGGTGGTTTTGTTACGTGACGACGAGAAGGTCACGCTGGATGCCAATGAGGTGGTGCCTGGAGACATCCTCTTCCTTCAGGAGGGAGACAAGATATCGGCCGACGGCGTGCTTCTTGAGGCGAACCAGTTGCTGGTGGATGAATCAATTCTTACCGGAGAGTCCGAACCGCTGAACAAAGCAGCTCTCGAAACCCTGGTAGACGAAGCCTGCATGGTCAGTTCCGGGGCTACAGTCATCAAGGGCAATGCGCAAATGCTGGTAAGCAGAACCGGCCGGGCAACGAGCCTGGGCAGCATCTCCGAACTCTCCCAGGAGGTTGATCGCGACCTGACTCCGATGCAGCAGGAGATACAGAACTTTGTTCGCAAAATCACCTGGCTCGCGCTGGCCGTTGGCTTCTCTTTTTTCCTGCTGGGTTTTTTTATCGGCAATCCGTTCTGGACTAACCTTGTTTTCGCCATCGGCATTATCGTGGCCAATGTTCCGGAAGGCTTGTTGCCCACCGTCACCCTTGCCCTTACCCAGTCCTCGCTGCGCATGGGTAAACGCAATGCCGTAGTAAAAAACATCCTTTCGGTGGAAACGCTTGGCAGCACCACGGTGATCTGCACGGACAAAACAGGAACACTGACCCGCAACAAACTGCATGTGGAAACAACCTATCTCGATTTCACCGAGGTGGACGCGACTGATGGCGAGGGCTTCAAAAATAACAGGGCGGCGCGCACCTATCTCGAAATCATGGCGCTATGCAATGATGTTATTTCGGTGAACCACAACGGCAACCACCACAGCCAGGATAAATTCAAGGGCGACCCGACCGAAACCGCTATGGCTACCTTCGTGGACAAATACGCCGGATTCGACGTGGTGCGCAGCACCTTTGAGTTGCGGCATAACCGGTCGTTTGATTCGGAAAGCAAGTACATGACGGCAACCCATGCCACACAAGGCGGCACCCTGTTCATGACCGCCAAAGGAGCCCCTGATGTGATCGTTTCCCGCTGCTCCCAGGTGCATAACGAGGGGCTGGTGCGGGGAATGCGTGATGACGAACGTGAACAGCTCGACAAACAGGCCAGGCACTACGCTGCACAGGGATTACGGGTGCTGGCTCTGGCTTACAAGGTGGTGGAGCAAGCTGAGGATGAGGCGGAGGGGATGGTGTTTGTTGGCTTGGTGGCAATGGTTGACCCGCCTCGCAGGGAGGTGCCGGCGGCAGTGTCTGCCTGCAAGAGCGCCGGCATCCGTATTATCGTGATGAGTGGCGACAAGGCCGAAACGGTCAGTTATATCGCCCGCAAACTTGGCATTGTCAGCAAGCCGCATGTCATTGAAGGTGAAGAACTGGCCGCAATGAATCCCGAACAATTAACTGCGGCACTGAAAAACAAGGAAGTTGTTTTTGCGCGTATCGCACCGGAGCAGAAGCTGCATATTGTCGATGCCCTTAAAAATATGGGAGAGGTAGTGGCCGTCACCGGCGACGGGGTGAATGATGCGCCGGCGCTGAAAAGGGCCGATATCGGAATTGCCATGGGGCTGCGCGGCACCGATGTGGCCAAGGAAGCCTCCGATATCATTCTTCTTGATGACAACTTCGCCACCATTATCAGCGCTGTCGAAGAGGGGCGTGCAGTTTATGATAACATCAAAAAATTCATCACCTATATCCTCACCAGCAACATCCCTGAGATCATGCCATTTATTGCCTATGTTCTGCTGCCAATTCCACTGCCCATTACCGTCATACAGATTCTGGCCATTGATTGGATTACCGATATGTTGCCCGCCATCGGGCTTGGCAATGAGCCGCCGGAAGCGGACATCATGCAGCGCCCACCGCGCCACAGGAATGAGCGCCTGGTCAGCTTCCGCACATTTATTCGCAGCTACGCCATCGTTGGCCCGGCCGAGGCAGCTTTGGCTTTTGCTGCATTTTTTGTTGTGCTCTCCAGCGGCGGCTGGAACTGGGGGGAGATGTTATCCAAAGATGCTGCGCTCCATCTGCAGGCGTCAGGAGCCTTTCTGGCCACCATCATTTTCTGCCAGATCGGCAACGTGATGGCCTGCCGCACCAATCGCCAGAGTGCTCTGCCCTATCTGGCGCGGCTCAATGTATGGATCACGCTGGGCGTGCTGGTTGAAATCGGCTTTATTCTCGCCATCGTCTATATCCCATTCCTGAACCCCATCTTCTCCACGGCAGCGATCTCCATTTCCACATGGGGCGTGATTCTGCTGGCGCCATTCGTGATCTTCTTTATTGAAGAGATGAGAAAACTTTTTGTGCGCAGGGGATTAAGCTGGCTGTCCGTATAAAGCTTAGTTGGCGTATTCCTTCAACTTCTGCATGGCACGCGCCTCAAGCTGGCGCACACGCTCGATGGATATGCCGAATTCCTCGGACAAATCCTTCAGTGTGGCCGGGCTCTCGGACAAATGACGACGCTCGACAATCATCCGGTCGCGGTCGCTCAGCGTGCTCATAGCCGCATGCAATAGCGAGCGGCGGTGTGCTTGCCAGTCATCTTCAATCACGGATTCTTCAGGGCTGGCTTCGGGGGCAGGCAGTGCGGCCAGCACAAGCTGCCCTTCTTCACTTGCATCCAGCGACATATCGCGCTGCGTAAATGCGGCGGCAGCTTCCTGATACTGATTGCCCGAAAGGCCGAACTCGGCACCCACCTCATCGGCATGCTCGCCTTCAAGTGCTGCAATGGCATTCTTCGCCTTCTGCAAGCCGGCAAAAACCTTGCGCTGCAACTTATTGGTACCAAGTTTGACGATACTCCACGAATCAAGAATGAAGTCGTGAATGGCGGCACGGATCCACCACGATGCATAGGTCATCAGGCGAAAGCCGCGTTCCGGATCGAAACGCTTAACTGCCTGCATCAGGCCGATATTTCCTTCAGAAACCAACTCTGTTAGCGG
>CAZQTO010000023.1:11553-21860 GCA_964596375.1 uncultured Zetaproteobacteria bacterium
GTTCCTTCCTGAATCAGGTCCATTTCGGGCAGGCCGAAATGCCGGTATTCGCGGGCAATGGCTGCTACGGCATAAAGATTAGAACACACCAACTGGCGCGCGGCATCGCGATCATGATGCTCACGCCAGTGGCGGGCCAGATCGGCCTCCGACTCGCGGTCCAAACGGGGCGAACGACGAATATCCCTGTAAAAAAGGGACAGGCTGTTCATTTCCACTCCAGCTAGCATCAAGCACATTCCTCCTGAAACTGTTTATCTGCCTCAATCATTATAGATTTCTGGCACTTGTGTGTAAAGAGTGCCAATGCTGGAGACCTCCAGCCGGTGCGTCAAGCCGCTGAGGTATTCTCCGAGGCCATGCGCGTGGTGGCCAGCAGGGCGCCAAGCCAGCCGACCAGTGCGCCGCCGAACAACAGGGGGAGGAAAAGAGCAAAACCGCTGACATCGGCATTCAATTGCTGCAACCAGTCGCCGACTGCGATGATCGGTGGCCACAGCAACAGCCATGCAAGGAGCCCTGCTCCCGCACCAAGCAGGCCGCCTTCGAGCATGAACGGCATGCGCACAAACAACTCGCCAGCGCCCAACAGACGCATCAACTGCACCTCGTCGGCACGCGCCAGCAAAGTCATGCGCAGGGTGTTGGAAATAATAATAATCATGGCCAGCGCCATAATCAGCGTACCAAACAACAACAGGCGCTCCACGCGTGCCATCATGCGCTGCGCCTGCACCAGATGCACCTCACCCTGATTGATACTTGCACCAAACGCTTTGGCCATATCAGCCAGATCGTTATAGAGGAATTCACCGCCATGAACACCGGGCGTCACCTCAATACTTCCCGGCAGTGCCGTCAGCAGTTCCTGTGCTACGCCTGCCGAACCGCCCAGCCATGCATCCAGCCATGCACGGGTTTCTTCCATGGGCACAATGCGCACCCCGGCCACGCCCTGCACCTTGGCCAGCCTATCGGCCAGCGCCTGCAAGCGCGGCGCATCGGCCTTTTCGAGGTAGATATGAAAGCGAATATCCTGCTGCCAACCCTGCGTCCACGATGCGCCGGCCTGCAGGCCCAGCCAGAGCAGGCCGACCGCCCACAGCGCAATGCACACGATGACCAGTGCCAGCCACTGATGCAGGCCGAACGGCGGCAGGGAAAAGCCCCCCGGCAGGCGGGGCATGCGACGCTCCTGCAAGGCGCTGTCAGCTTTCCGGAACATCGTTCTCTACCTCACGCGCCTGTCCGTTGCCCTTCACCAGATGCAGTTCCTCGGCCAATGCGCCGGCATGCAGACGGAAAATGTCGCCCGGATGGGTATCCAGCAAATACAGATCGTGGGTGGCCATAATCACTGTGCTGCCCTGTCGGTTCAGTTCCATCAGGTAATCCATCACATGCCTTGCCGTGCCAATATCCAGATTGCCGGTTGGCTCGTCGGCCAGAATCAACGCCGGCTTGGTACTCATGGCGCGGGCAATGGCCACACGCTGCTGTTCACCACCGGACAGCGCTTCAGGAAACGACCAAAGGCGATCCTTCAGCCCGACAAATTCAAGCACCTTCTCGGCGCGTGCCACCAGGCGGTCCGGCTTCCAGCCCTGCACGCGCAGCGGCAGAGCGACATTCTCGAACACGGTGCGTGAAAACAGCAGGCGGTGATCCTGAAAAATAATCCCAATGTCACGCCGCAGTTTACGAACCTGCCTCTGCCCTGCGGCACGCAAATCCACACCCTGCACCGTCAATTGACCCGAACTGGGTCGAACCCCGCCATACAGGCAACGCAGCAAGGATGACTTGCCGGCACCGCTCTCGCCAGTCAGATAGGCGAAACGTCCTTTTTCAATGTTCATGGTCATGCCTGAAAGCGCTGTTTTCCCGGTCGGGTAGCGCAACATCAGACGGTTCATTTGAATCATCGGGCAACGGTAACCGGCGGTATGCCGATTGTCAGTACTTCAACCGTCGGCACCTCAACCATCAGCTACACAACTTTTAGCATCCCACCCATCGGCATCACAACTGTTCGCCATGCGGCTGCTGACAAACGCAACGACACAAGCCAGCATTCCCCCATGCGTGTCATCTGCCCTCACTGCCAAACCATTTACCAACTGCATACGGTTGAAGCCGACGCCGTGCTGATCTGCCACCGCTGTGGCACCGAATTTGGCATGGGTGAGATGCCTGACGATGCGCAACAGGTTGATACTGCATCCGTTTCCAAGCAGCAAACGCAGGATATGTTTGCCGGACACATGCCGGATGACGACATCCCGGGCGAACCCATCTCCGACGAAGACGCTTCGGGCGATACGACAGGGGACAATGCGCAGGAGATGGATGAATCTGCTATTGAATCGGCAGACAGCGCTCCTGAAAACGATGAGCCTGACATGCAACCCGGAGCGGATGACGAAGCTGCCCAGGAAGTTGAAATTTCAGGCGATGGGGTTTGGGCTGAATCCCATCTCAACGACCCCGATATGAACGATTCGGCTGCCGACGAGCCTGCCGATTCCAGTCAGGACAGCGAAGACAGCTATGCCGCCCCTAAAATCTACCCCGCCGACAAGGCATGGCAGGAAGATGGAGCGGAGCAAGGTGCTGATGATGAGAAAGATATGGATGCCTTGCCTGCAGGATCTCCGCCGCAACGCGCCAAGGCGCGCATCATGCCGTGGCTCATCGCCGTGGTGCTGTTGATTGCCGGTGGCGGCTTCTGGATGAATCATGATGCATGGCTGGATGATCCGTGGCTGCGCAGCGTGCTGCTTAATGCCGGTCTTGATATGGAAATCCGCGATAAGGACTGGCATGTGGACCCGGGCAGCGTGTCTGCCATCTGGCTTGAGCGACAGGGTGGTGAAACCGTGCTGGTTATCACCGCTGAGGTGCATAACAAACTGCAAAGCGACCTGCCGCCGCCGCTTATCCATATCACGCTCTATGCTCGCGACAATCCCGACGAACTCATCCTTGAGCGCGACCTGATCATCACCCGTCCGCCGCTGATGCAGGCCATCCGCCAAGCGCCCTATTCTCCCCCGTCGCGCGACAACGCCCCGATTGCAGCCCTCGGCAAGCGCGGTTTCGTGCTGGTGCTGGAAGACCTACCCCAGAACGCCGGTAACTTTAGCCTTCAGGCCAAAGCCCGCTAGAAATAGTTCGGCAAGCTATTTACCTTGCTTTTCTATCATCATATTTCTCAATAATTATTCTAACATCGGTTATCTCAAACTTATGTTTTCTTTTTAAAGAACCTAGCTGTTCGTCAACTGATGTTGAGTCAGGCAATTCCAATGCTTCGATAATATAAATAGCTGGCACGCCTGTGGCTGCTGCAATGTCCTTTAAGCTCATTGAACCGCGTATTTCACTGCCGTCATAGCCATGGCCAGAACGACTTGATGCACTATTGCTGGTTAAATCTGTTTCTACCGGGCTTAGAAATAAAGATAAGGCGAGCGCAATGGCGGCTAGCAACCCAATAATTCCCAATCCGGCCCGAAACCCTGAGCCTTCGCGAGGCCGCCCAGTAACGACACTCACGACCCAGCGCCAATGCAGCACTAGGTGGAGAGCCAGCAAGGAAAAGAAAACTACTGATATCCAAAAGTGGATATCCCCCCATTCATGCCGATCCAGGCTCCAGATTGTTGAGTGGTGACCACTACCAGGAGGTAGAACATACCGCATAAGAATGCCGGTTATCGTCATCACGACGAATCCGATGAATGCCGTCATATCGATGATAAAATTAATATCGGTACGCCTCATGAAATCACCTGCGCATTTCCTTATATTGGTTAGGCTGAATAATAAGCAGAGGTATCAATCCTGCGTCAGGAGGGCGACGGCTTGGGCTGCAATGCCTTCGCCGCGGCCCGTGAAGCCCAGCTTTTCGGTGGTTGTGGCTTTGACGCTGATTTGATTCACATCCACCTGCATGGCGGCAGCGAGCTTTTTCCGCATGACGGCAATGTGCGGCGCGAGCTTCGGGGCTTGGGCAATCACGGTCACATCGGCATTGGACAATTCATAGCCTTTGGCGCGCACCTGCTGCATCACCTCGGCCAGTAATACCAAACTATCGGCCCCCTTGTAGCTGTCATCGCTATCGGGAAACAGGTGGCCGATATCACCCAGCGCAGCAGCTCCCAGCAGTGCATCGCACAGGGCATGGGTGAGCACATCGGCATCGGAATGGCCCAGCAGGCCCACTGGATGGGTTATCTCCACACCGCCCAGAATCAACTTGCGGCCTTTGGCGAAGGCATGCACATCAAAACCCTGTCCTATACGAAAACTCATGCGACCTCCTCCCAATGCCTGCGCAACCAGTCCATATCCTGCCGGGTGGTTATTTTACGATTCGCCGCTTCACCCTCGCTGATGAATACCGGAAAGCCTGCCGCTTCGAGCAGGGATGCATCATCCGTAAAGCGGTGTAATTCTCCGGAAAAACAGGTCAGCGCCTCATCGAACCACGCGCGCCGCGCCACCTGCGGAGTCTGCACGGCCCGAAGCAGCGAACGATCCAGTGTTGCTACAGCCATCCCCGCCGCATCCACCTGCTTGATGGTGTCGTGCACCGCCATGCCCGGCACAGCCGCGCCATGCTTAAAGGCAGCATCAAGAACACCTGCCAGCAGGGCAGGCGAAGGAATCGGGCGTGCTGCATCCTGCACGGCCACCCAATCGCATTCCGCAGGCAGGGCAGCCAAGCCGCGACTCATGGAAATGGCACGCTCGGCACCGCCGGTCACGGGCGGCAAAACGGTATAGGGCAGCTTTTGTGAATCGAGACAGGCGGCAAAACGATGATCCCCTTCGGCCAGCACCGGCTGCAACCATGCAATACGTGATTCCGCAGCCAGATGGCGCAGACCAAGCTCGACCAGCGTCAGGCCGTTTATGCACTCGTATTGCTTGGGGGTTTCACCACCAAAACGCCGGCCGCTGCCGGCTGCCAGAAACAAAACACCTACGCGCATGGTCGGATTGTGTCGCATTGCCACGGCAGGTCAATTGCTCTGAATCATTCCCGCTGCAGGGTGCCCGTCAGGCGTCGCAAATCGTCCTGCAAGCACATCCATGCATTGCGGCCTTCCCCTTCATCCGATATAACACGCCCATGTACGAAAATGATTCAAACAAAGTAGAAAAAGCATGAATTTTATCCACCTCTTCCCCTTAGCAGGCCTTATCACCGCAGGCTGTGCCGCCATGTTATGGCGCGGCGCTTGGCATCCGCCGCAAATCAGTGCAAAAACCCTGGTGAAGATTCTGTCGTTTTCGATGCTGATTACATTCTACGCCATGTTCCGGCTTGAGCCGATCACCGACTGGGGGCTTGATTTCCGCCTGGCTGCGGCCATCTCCTTCTGCGTACTGATTGTGCAATATATCTATGTGCTCGGCCTGATGCGGCATGGCATACACGGCCTCGGCCTGTTTCTTCTGCCGGCGACAGCCGTTCCGCTGCTGATCATTCCACTGTTGTCTGATGATCCCATTCTGCGCCTTCATGTCAGCTCAATGATGGAGGCAAGTCATCTTCTCCTCTCCCTGCTCGCCTATGCCATTCTAACCCTGGCCACGCTCCATGCGGTGATGCACCTGTTGCTCGACCGTGCGCTCAAACGCAAACAGATCGGCCGGATTGTGCAGGCCATGCCTTCGCTGCTGGAGGTCGAAACCCATATGTATGCCCAGGTCGGCACAGCCGCTCTGATTCTCGGCTTGGGCATCCTCAGCGGCCTGGTCTGGCAATGGGAAGAACTGGGACACTTCACCCTGCTTTCGCATAAGGTGGTGCTCGCAACCTTCTCCTGGATTGTACTGATTGCCCTGCTCGGCATGCGCCGCAAAGCCGGATGGCAAAGCCGTCGTGCCGGCTGGATGGTCATTGCCGCTTATGTACTTTTGCTGCTGGCCTACTTCGGCGTGCGCATGGTGCAAGCTCTCCTGAACTGATACCCGACGCGACATGATAGACTTTGGAATAACCTGGCCGGCTGCCATCGGCATCCTCTTTTTCCTCTTGCTCGCCTCGGCCTTTTTCTCCGGCGCCGAAACCGCACTGACCCGGGCCCGACGTTTCCGGCTGCGCATGCTCAAGGAAGAGGGAAATCATGGTGCCGCCCGCGCAGAAAAATTACTGGAACATCCGGAACGCATGCTGTCCGGCATTCTGCTGGGCAATAACTTCGTTAATATTGCCGCATCCAGCCTGACCACGGTGATATTTGTCTCTTATTTCGGTGAAAACGGTATCGTCTATGCCACCGTTGCCATGACCATCATTGTTGTGCTGCTGGCCGAGATTCTTCCCAAAACTATTGCTGTGGCACATGCCGAGCCGATTGCCTGCCGTGTGGCCGGTGTCCTGCAATTGATTGTGAATATTTTTTCTCCGCTGATCACCGTCCTGATGGGCATGATCCATATCATGCAGCGCATGCTCAAGGTGCCCAAAAGCGCCGATAGAAAAATCATCACCCATCAGGAGCTTGCCAGCATTATCGATGTGGGTGCCGAAGCCGGTGTGCTGGATGCCGCCCGCGAACAAATGCTGATGAACAGCCTGCATCTGCATAACGTCCCCATCAAAGCCCTGATGACGCCGCGCAAAGACGTGTACTGGCTGGATGCGAGCCACAGCACAGCCGATTGCCTGCACGAAGCCATGAACCAGCCGCACTCCCGCTATCCTGTTTACCATGGCAAACAGGATCACATCATCGGCATCGTGCATCTGCGCGATCTGGTCAAATACCGCCATCGCAAGGGGCCGATGCTGGATGTCATGATCTGGCGCGACGTGCCCTATGCTCCGGCCAATAAAAATGCCCTGCAACAGCTGTTTGATTTCCAGAACCACCGCCAACACATGGCCATCGTGGTTGATGAATACGGCGACATCGACGGACTGGTCAGCATGGAGGATATCCTCGAGGAGATTGTCGGTGAGATTGAAGATGAATCCGATACGCCGACAGTGGCTGAAATGTGGCCGCAACCTGACGGTAGCGTGGTGGCGGCAGGCACAATCAGCCTGCACGATATCAATCAGGAAATGGACCTGGAATTGCCCGAGGAAGGGGCCACAACACTGGGCGGCCTGATTGTCGAGCGGATCGGCGCACAACCGGAGGCAACCATGTGCCTGGTTGTGGGCGGGGTTCGACTGGAGATTTCCGAGCTTGAGGGCAACTGGATTCGCCGTGTGCGCATCAGCGAAGTCGAACAGGAAATCCCACCCGAAAAATAGTTCTGCGGAGGCTTAGGCTCCGGAACTGCGGCAGCGCGCGGCAAGCTGACGAAAGTCCTGCCACGCAACGGCCTTCTTGCTTGGCGAGCGCAATAAATAGGCCGGGTGATAGGTCACCCATACCGGAACCCCACGATATTCGTGCCAGTGTCCACGCAGGGCGGACAGAGGGGCATCGGTTTCCAAAACTCTCTGAGCTGCCACCCGCCCAAGCAAACAGACCACCTTCGGTTGCAACAGCTCCCACTGGGCATCAAACCAGCGACTGCAGGCCAACACCTCTTCCGGCTTCGGGTCACGATTACCCGGAGGACGGCACTTGATCACATTCATGATATACACATTATCCCGCGACCACTGTACGGCAGCCAGCATCTGATTGAGCAGTTGCCCGGCACGTCCGACAAACGGCTCACCCTGCACATCCTCCTGCTCGCCCGGAGCCTCACCGATAAACAGCACATCGGCCCGCTCGGCACCAACCCCGAAGACCACCTGATTGCGACTGGCAGACAGCCCGCAAGCGGTGCATGTACTGGCCGCAATACGCAAGCCGGCCAGATTATCTGGCAGTGGCCCACTTTCAACGCAGGCGACGGACTCATCGCTCATCTGGGGGGAAGACTGCATGGAAGGCGCATCTCTACTATCCAACACTGCAGGAGAAGGTTCGCTTGGCTCTACAGCAGAAGAGAGACCCTCCCCCTTGCGGGAAAGGGCCTCGGCTATCGGACTTGCCACGCCAATCTGGCGCAGATAATAGGTGTTAAAACTCCCGCTATCGGGCACGGGCAAAGGTGATCAGCTGATCAGGCCATCCACGGCAGCATGTGAGCCGAGGTAGACCGGTACACGCTGATGCAGGGCTTCCGGCTGCACATCAAGCACCGACATCTCGCCGGTATGCGCCTTGCCTCCGGCCTGCTCCATGATAAAGCCCATCGGAATAGCCTCGTACAGCAGGCGAAGCTTGCCGGTGGGGTTCGTGGAGTCAGCAGGATAAAGAAACACACCGCCCTTAATCATCGTGCGATGCATATCGGCAACCATGGCGCCGATGTAACGCATGCCGAGCTTCTGCGTGTGACGCACTGCCACCAGCTTGTCGGCCATGCCACCCGTCCACTGCGCGGAATTGGATTCATTCACGGAATAATAGCCACCGGACTGCGGAATCTTCATATCCGGATGACTGACCTCAAAACGGGCATTGTTGGCGTTGTAGGTGAAACCACTGACACCTGCGCCTACAGAGGTGACCAGCATGGTTGCCGGACCGTAGAGCACATAACCGGCGGCCAACACTTCGCGACCCGACTGCAGGGTATCGCTGACATCCGGACGCTGATCGCTCGGTGTTTTACGTTTCACGATGGAGAAGATGGTTCCCACCGGGCCGTCCACATCCAGATTGGATGAGCCATCCAGCGGATCAACCAGAACCAGATAGGGTGCAGAGGTATACTCCTCGATCACCAGAAGCTCTTCCTGCTCTTCGGAACCGACCGCGCAGACATGACCTGTCGAGCGCATCTCATCGAGGAAGATTTCATCGGACAAAACATCCAGCTTCTGCTGCTGTTCGCCCTGAATATTTTCACCGCCGGCAGCACCCAGGGCACCGCGGAATACCGCACTGCGCAACAGGTAGGCAATTTCGATAGCTGCTCGGCCAACTCCCTGCATGATCGGCATCATAGCCGATCCGTGTTCACCCTCTTGGGCAATGCGATTGAGTGTAACTGTCATAATTTCCCCTCCAAAGAGAAATAGCGTTTTTAAAGCGCACACAGAGTAGCAAACAATCGGGGAAGATTCAAAAGGCAATTTGCCCATGCCGCACTGCCGGCGGGCATAAAAAAAGGGTTGCCGAAGCAACCCTTTCAATAGTGGCGGAGCGGACGGGACTCGAACCCGCGACCTCCGGCGTGACAGGCCGGCATTCTAACCAACTGAACTACCGCTCCACAGGTCAAACGACTTCTCATACAAGGTCATTTGACAGGTTGCGCAACTTAAAGATTCAACCCTATAAATGCAACAACTAAATCGAGCAAAAATCGGGCGCAGTAATCCCTGCACGATTGAGACAGTGCTGCACGCATGCAACACGTAATAACAATCAGGAAATGGTGGGCGCTGTAGGACTCGAACCTACGGCCACCGCCTTGTAAGGGCGGTGCTCTACCAGCTGAGCTAAGCGCCCGGAAAGCATGCAGAGGGGCCGGAAAACCGGCCCCATTTCGCAAGATGGAGCGGACGCAAGGCCCACCCAGCTTGAGGAATTACTTAACGGCGTCCTTCAGGGCCTTGCCGGCCTTGAACTTCGGTGCCTTGGAAGCTGGCACGTTGATGGGTGCACCGGTACGCGGGTTGCGTGCGGTACGTGCCGAACGAGCTGCTACTGAAAAGGTGCCAAAACCAACTAGACTTACTGAATCGCCACCGGCCAAGCTGCCTGTGATTCCAGCCAAAACTGCTTCAACAGCTTCGCCAGCCGATGCCTTTGTCAGTCCAGCTGCACTTGCTACGTGATTAACCAAATCTGCTTTGTTCATTATTCCTCCCGGGATGTCGTGGATTGGGCAACTATACGGGCTTTGCCCCATGTCCTGTCAACTATTATTTGTATTAATGTGTGCGCGGCACATCCTTTTCACTATAGATTCCGTCGATTGTCTGGGGAACATATCCCCCCGAGGAATCCATAGCCTCTGGAAGCCGAGTCAGGGCGTAGCCTAGCACAGCATCCATGTGTGTCACGCCATGAATATTCAGGCCGCTGAGCACGTTCTCTGGAATGTCACGCAGGTCCTTCTCATTCTCTTGCGGAATCACCACTTCGGTCAGCCCGCCTCTATGCGCAGCCAATAGTTTTTCCTTAAGCCCGCCGATGGGTAAAGCCTTGCCGCGCAATGTTATTTCGCCTGTCATGCAGACGTTCCGCTTAACCGTAATGCCGGTCAAAGCCGAAACAAGCGCGGTTGCCATGGCCAGTCCCGCAGAAGGCCCATCCTTGGGGATA
>CAZQTO010000024.1:0-21561 GCA_964596375.1 uncultured Zetaproteobacteria bacterium
TAGAAGCTGATCATTTCTTCCAGTGACTTCGCCTTGATCTTCGAAGCATTGCCGGCAGAACCGAAGGCCTCAAAGCGTGCCTTGCAGATGTCCCTCATGGCCGTCTTGGCTTCCTTGTAGAACTTGCGTGGATCGAAGTTCGACTTGTTCTGCTCAAGATGACGACGGATGGCACCTGTGGAGGCCATACGCAGATCGGTATCGATATTCACCTTGCGCACGCCGTGCTTGATGCCCTCAACGATTTCTTCAACAGGCACACCATAAGTTACGCCCATTTCACCACCAAACTCATTGATGATTTTCAGCCAGTCCTGCGGCACCGAGGAGGAGCCGTGCATGACCAGATGCGTGTTGGGAATACGTGCGTGAATTTCCTTCACGCGGTCAATGGCCAGGATGTCGCCTGTCGGCGGCTTGGTGAACTTGTATGCGCCGTGGCTGGTGCCGATGGCGATGGCCAGTGCATCCACACCGGTCTTCTCCACAAAGTCGGCAGCCTCTTCCGGATCGGTCAGCAGCTGGGAATGATCCAGCACGCCTTCTGCACCGTGGCCGTCTTCTTCACCCATCATGCCGGTTTCCAGTGAGCCCAGGCAGCCCAGTTCGCCTTCCACGGATACGCCGCCTGCATGGGCCATTTCGCAGACCTTGCGGGTGGTTTCAACATTGTACTCGTAGGAGGAAGGGGTCTTGCCATCGGCCATCAGGGAGCCGTCCATCATGACAGATGAAAAGCCGGACTGAATGGAACGCAGGCAGATTGCTGGCTCGGCACCATGATCCTGATGCATGACGATCGGGATATGCGGATACTGTTCGATTGCTGCCAGAATAAGGTGGCGCAGGAACGGTTCGCCGGCATAAGAGCGTGCTCCGGCCGAACCCTGCATGATGACCGGGGAATTGGTTTCATCCGCGGCTTCCATGATGGCCTGAACCTGTTCCAGGTTGTTAACGTTGAATGCAGGCATGCCATAGCTATTCTCAGAAGCATGATCCAGCAGTTGTCTCAGTGAAATTAGAGCCATTTTCTTCCTCCTTGGTGTATATATTGGGCTATTGCTGCCCAGTATGTTGGTCCTTCAGGACCGATAAATCAATTTATGCCTCAAATACGCTAGAAGCCTGCACGATCTTCATCGTGTTGGTTGCCCCGGCGGCACCCATCGGCGTACCCAGGGTCATGACCACAAGGTCGTCTTGTTCTACAAGCTTGTCGTAGAGCATAACGGCAATGGCATCCTTCGTAGCCCGTTGTGCATCTGCCGCGCCGTAATCACCGCGAATCGGCTTGGGAATCACATTGCGGAACAATGTGACTCGTCCGGCTGTGGATTGCAGCGGCGTCAGGGCATAAATCGGCACCCTTGAAACGTGGCGTGACATAAACAGCACCGTATTGCCGCTTTGCGTAAAGGCGGCAATCGCCTTGATCGGCATGACATGGGATACTTCCATGGCCTGACGCGCAATGCATTCATCCACCGACTGCGGCGGATAGCGCGGGTCGCGTGTCGTGGCTGAAGGCATCACCGGCTGTTTTTCCGTTTCAATGCAGGTGCGATGCATCGCCTCAACCGCTTCAATCGGATATTTGCCGGCCGCCGTTTCACCGGAAAGCATGATGGCATCGGTGCCGTCGAGTACGGCATTGGCCACGTCGTTGACTTCGGCACGGGTCGGGATCGGATTGTTGCACATCGATTCCATCATCTGTGTGGCCACAATCACCGGCGTGTTGTGCTTGGGGGCCTCACGCAGTATGCGTTTCTGCACCGGCGGCACCGATGCATCGCCGATTTCAACACCGAGATCGCCGCGTGCCACCATGACAGCATCGGAGGCTTCAAGAATCGAGTCCAGGTTCTGCACTGCCTCGGCGCGTTCCACCTTGGCAATCAGCCCGGCGTTGCTACCCTCTGCACGCACCAGCGAGCGCGCATAATCCATATCCGCGCCATCACGCGGGAAGGAGATGGCAATATAGTCCACGCCAATGGCGCAGGCCGTTTTGATATCTTCCTTGTCCTTGTCGGTCAGGGCTGCTGCGGAAAGGCCGCCGCCGGCACGATTGATGCCTTTGTTATTGGACAACTCCCCGCCAATCACCACGGTGCAGTGAATCTCCTGCCCTCTGACTTCAACCACGTCCATGACAATCAGGCCGTCGTTGAGCAGCAGGCGGGCGCCGGCTTCAACATCACCGACCAGTTCCTTGTAAGTAAGACCAACGCGCTCATCGGTGCCGTCATCAAGGCCAAGGGCACCATCAATGATAAAGCTCTGGCCCGGGGTCAGCATGGTTTTGCCTTTTTTGAACTTGCCGCAGCGAATCTTCGGGCCCTGCATGTCGGCAAGGATGCCAACACAAACGCCGTTCCTTTTGGCTGCAGCGCGCACATTTTCTGCCCGCATGCGATGTTCATCGGCCGTGCCGTGTGAAAAATTCAGACGGACGACATTAACGCCGGCCTTTATCAGCCGGTCCAGCACCTTCGGCGATTCGGAGGCGGGACCGAGCGTGGCTACAATTTTTGTTCTACGGAAAACTCCCACTAAGCGGCACGCTCCTCAAGCATGGCAACGGCAGGAAGCGTTTTACCCTCGAGGAATTCGAGGAAGGCGCCGCCGCCGGTGGAAATGTAGGAGACCTTGTCTTCAATGCCGTATTTATCCACGGCCGCCAGCGTGTCGCCGCCGCCGGCAATGGAGAAGCCTGCTGATTCGGCAATGGCCATGGAGATAGCCTTGGTGCCTTCGCCGAACTGATCGAATTCGAACACACCGACAGGGCCGTTCCAGACAATCGTGCCGGCATTCTTGATGATCTCGGCCAACACAGCCGCGGAATCAGGTCCGATATCGAAGATCATGTCGTCATCGAGGCACTCATCAGCAGCTTTCAGCGTTGCTGCTGCAGTCGGGGAGAACTCTTTGGCGCAAACGATGTCAGTTGGTACAGGAATGCTGCCGCCGCGCGATTCAGCATCGGCTGTCAGTTTCTTGCAGGTATCGATCAGGTCGGGCTCGTACAGAGACTTGCCGACAGGATAACCGGCTGCAGCAATAAATGTGTTGGCGATACCGCCACCCACAACCAGCTGATCCACAATCTTGGAGAGTGACTCAAGCACGGTCAGCTTGGTGGAAACCTTGGAACCGCCGACAATGGCAACCATCGGGCGCTTCGGATTGTGCAGTGCCTTGCCCAGAGCTTCGAGCTCTGCAGCCAGCAGCGGGCCGGCACAGGCGACAGGCGCATACACGCCAGCCCCGTGGGTGGAGGCCTGAGCACGGTGTGCAGTACCAAAGGCGTCCATCACATAGATGTCGCACAGGGCTGCATATTTCCTGGAGAGAGCTTCTTCATTTTTCTTTTCGCCGGCATTAAAACGCACGTTTTCCAGCAATACCACTTCGCCGTCGGCTACATCAAAACCACCATCAAGATAGTCGCGAATCAGACGCACAGGTTTGCCCAGCAGGGAGGAGAGGTGATCAGCAACAGGCTTCAGAGAGTTCTCTTCGCTGAACTCGCCTTCGGTCGGACGGCCGACATGCGACATGAGCATCACCTTGGCGCCGGCATTGGCGGCATGCGTGATGGTCGGCATGCTGGCGCGGATGCGGGCATCCGAAGTCACTTTACCATCTTTAATCGGAACGTTGAGGTCCTCGCGGATAAGCACGCGCTTACCGGCCAGATCAAGATCAGTCATTTTAATTACAGACATGGTTCACTCCCTATGAATGAGTCGCTGGCATGCTTGTCACACAAAGTGGCAGGTTGATGACATAGACTCTGATGTTAAACGCTAACGTTTGTCGCTACCGATCCGTTGGCTTGTTTGCCCGGGGGCCGGCAATGACAAACGTGGGGGCTTTAAGCCCCCACGCCTGATGCCTTACTTGGCGATATGACGAACCAGATTCATCATATTGCAGGTGTAGCCATACTCGTTGTCATACCAGGCAACCAGCTTCACGAAGGTGCCGTCGAGTGCGATACCAGCGCCTGCATCAAAGATGGAGGAGTTGCTTACGCCGCGGAAGTCGGTGGAAACAACCTTCTCGTCTGTATAGCCGAGGGTTCCTTTCATCTCGCCTTCAGAAGCCTTCTTCATGGCAGCGCAGATCTCTTCATAGGTGGCTGACTTCTCAAGTTCGCAGGTCAGATCGACCACGGAGACATCGGAAGTCGGCACGCGGAAGGCCATGCCGGTCAGCTTGCCGTTGAGCTCAGGAAGCACCACGCCCACAGCCTTGGCTGCGCCAGTGGAGGACGGAATGATGTTTTCCAGAATGCCGCGACCACCGCGCCAATCCTTGTTGGAAGGGCCATCAACAGTCTTCTGGGTAGCAGTAGCAGCATGAACGGTGGTCATCAGACCACGCACGATGCCGAAGTTGTCGTTGATCACCTTGGCCATTGGAGCCAGGCAGTTGGTGGTGCAGGAAGCAGCAGATACGATGGTCTGTCCGGCATACTCGCTGTGGTTCACGCCATATACGAACATCGGTGTCTTATCCTTGGCAGGAGCTGACTGAACAACCTTCTTGGCACCAGCATTGATGTGGGCCTGGCAGGTTTCTGTGGTCAGGAAGAAGCCGGTGCAATCGATGACGATTTCTGCGCCAACTTCGTTCCACTTCAGGTTGGCCGGATCACGCTCGGCAGTCAGACGAATCTTCTTGCCGTTTACAACAAGGCTGTTGCCGTTGACAGACACATCACCGTTAAAACGTCCGTGCACGGAATCATACTTCAGCATGTATTCCAGGTAATCCGGGTCCAGCAAATCGTTAATGCCTACGACTTCCATGTCCGTGAAGTCTTTTGCGATTGCACGGAACACCATGCGGCCGATGCGGCCAAATCCATTAATACCAACTTTGATTGTCATATTCTCTCCTCTCTCTGTGTGATTTTAATTTAAGCTACTTCGTTGACCGCTGCGACAACTGCCTCAGTGGTAATGCCAAACAGTTTGTACAGTTCTCCGGCAGGAGCCGACTCACCGAAGGTGTCCATGCCGACAGCTTTGCCATTGAGTCCGATATACTTCGCCCAGAAGCCGGTGACGCCTGCTTCAACCGAAACACGTGCTGCCACGGCTGCCGGCAACACGGACTCTTTGTACGCGGCATCCTGTGCATCAAACGCATTGGTTGATGGCATGGAAACAACGCGAACGTTCTTCTTGCCTTCCAGGGCTGCAGCAGCTTCCATGGCCAGAGACACTTCAGAGCCGGTTGCGATGATGATGGCATCCGGTTTGCCTTTGCAATCCTTCAGAATGTAACCACCGCGTTCGATCAACTTGATCTGTGCAGCGGTACGTTTCTGATGCGGCAGGTTCTGACGTGAGAAGACCAGCGAGCTCGGGCCAGTCTTGTTCTTGATGGCAACCTTCCACGCCACAGCTGATTCAACGGCATCGCAAGGGCGCCATACATCCATGTTCGGAATCATGCGCAGGGTTGCTGTCTGCTCAACAGGCTGATGGGTAGGCCCATCCTCGCCCAGACCGATGGAGTCATGGGTGAATACTTCGATATGACGTACCTTCATCAAGGCAGCCATGCGCAGTGCATTACGCGCATACTCGGAGAACATCAGGAAGGTTGCGCCGTAAGGAACGAAGCCGCCGTGCAGGGCGATACCATTGATCATGGCAGCCATGCCGAACTCACGTACGCCGTAGTTCACATAGTTGCCGGCAGGATCCTTGATAACCGGTTTTGCGCCGGACCACAGGGTCAGGTTGGAACCGGCCAGGTCGGCAGAGCCGCCCAGGAATTCAGGGGTAATCTTGGCCAGGCCTTCGATGGCATTCTGCGAGGCCTTGCGTGATGCAATGTTTTCACCTTTGGCATCCACTGCAGCGATAAAGGCATCAGCGCCAGCATCCCAGTCGGCAGCCAGCTCGCCCGTGATGCGGCGGGTAAATTCGGCCGCTTCAGCAGGGTAGGCAGCTGCATATGCAGCAAATCGCTTGTCCCATTCAGATTCAGCAGCTGCACCGGCTTCCTTGTTGTCCCAGCCTGCGTATACATCGGCGGGGATTTCAAATGGAGCAGGTTCCCAACCCAGTTCCTTGCGAACCAGTGCAATCTCTTCATCACCCAGAGCTGCGCCGTGGCAGTCATGCGTGCCGGCCTTGTTCGGGGAGCCGAAACCGATGATGGTCTTGCAGCAGATCATGGTTGGCTTGCTCTTCTCGGCACGGGCGGCCTCGATAGCCTTCTTGATTTCAACGGCATCATGGCCGTCCACATTGCGGATGACCTGCCAGCCATAGGCTTCGAAACGACCAGGGGTGTCGTCGGTGAACCAGCCTTCGACGTGACCGTCGATGGAGATACCGTTGTCATCCCAGAAGGCGATCAGCTTGCCCAGGCCCAGGGTGCCGGCCAGTGAGCAGGCTTCGTGGGAAATGCCTTCCATCAGGCAGCCGTCGCCGAGGAATACATAGGTGCTGTGGTCAACGATTTCGTGACCGGGTTTGTTGAACTGAGCTGCCAGCGTCTTCTCGGCCAGTGCCATGCCGACACCGTTGGTGATGCCCTGGCCCAGCGGGCCGGTGGTGGTCTCAACGCCTGGTGCATAACCGTACTCAGGGTGGCCCGGTGTGCGTGAATGCAGCTGACGGAATTGTTTCAGATCATCCATGGACAGGTCGTAACCGGTCAGGTGAAGCAGGGAGTAGATAAGCATTGAGCCATGGCCATTGGACAGGATGAAGCGGTCGCGATCAGCCCATTTCGGGTTGGTCGGATTGTGCTGCATGTAGTCGTTCCAGAGGACTTCGGCGATATCCGCCATGCCCATTGGTGCGCCCGGATGTCCGGAATTTGCTTTCTGAACGCTATCCATTGCGAGTGCGCGAACGGCGTTGGCCAAGTGTCTACGGCTGCTATTACTCATGTACTTTCCCCTTGTTTTCAATTTGTGAGATTGCCACAAATATGAATGCTATTTATTTAATATATAAAATCTAATCATCGTTTATTATGCTTGGTATAAGAAAACCTTATGCCGTAGCTGTCTCGAGCGGTGATTTAACCCCTCTAGACGTGAAGCGTTGTCTGTACGTGACGAATATTGCCGATGCCGCCGTCAAGCACCACGGTGTCGGTGGTCATGAACTTACCGTAGGTGTCGTGGCCTGTTTTCACATGGCGCACATAGGCACCTGAAGTCAGGCCGGTGGCGATAAACAGGCAGTCGTCGGAGGTGACCAGTTCATCACGTGAAATGATGCGCTTGGTATCGATCCCTTCCTTCTTGCACAGCTCAATCTCGAAATCCTTTTGTGGAGCCATGCGGCCGAACATTTCAGCACCCATGGCGCGTGCAGCGCAGGCGGTGACAATACCTTCCGGTGTGCCGCCGATACCGAACAGAGCATCCGAGCCCATATTCAGCACAGCCTGAATGGCACCATTCACATCGCCATCGGTAGCCAGGCGAATCTTGGCGCCGGCAGCATAGATCTCTTTCATCATTTGCTGATGGCGCGGCTTGTCGAGGATGAAAATCTTCAGCTCGCCCATTTCCTTGCCCAAGGCATCGGCAAGCTGTTGCAGGCGAACTGCAATCGGGGCTTCTGCGTCGATCTTGCCGCGCGCAGCCTTCGGGTAAACCTGTTTATCCATGTAGAAGCAGGAGCCGGGGCGGTACATTGTGCCCTCGGGAGCGGCCGCCAGTGTTACGATAGAGCCGGGCATATCCTTGGCGAAAAGGTTGGTGCCTTCAATCGGGTCCACGGCGATATCCACGCCAATGCCTTCACCTGTGCCAACGGGTTCGTCATCGTAAAGGGCCGGAGCCTCGTCCTTGGCGCCTTCACCAATAACGATCACGCCTCTCATTTTAACCTCATTGATGCGCTTGCGCATGGCATCAACAGCCAGGCCGTCGCCTTCATCTTTCTGGCCGGAGCCGACAAATGGCGCGCATGCTCGGGCTGCTGCTTCGCAGACCTCTACCAAATCAATTTTAAGGTTGCTTACCTTGCCCATCAAACCCTCCCGGTCGAATATCTTCCGCTATGCGGAGCGGCATCTTAGCTGAAAAATACCTCCAAGGCGACCCCAAATATAGGTGTGGGTTCTTCGATTAGAAACTCAGGCGCGCACAAAGTGCAGCAGGCTTTCATGCAGGTTTCCTGAGGCTGTAGCAAGAATCGATGAGGTGGGCTTAAGCTCCTCGAATAAGGGTTTTCCGCTGAAATCAGTCAGTATGCAACCGGCCTCTGCAGCGATCAGGCTGCCTGCGGCGAAGTCCCAGATCTTCTCACCGCCGTGGATGATGAATTGCCCTCGCCCTGCCGCCAGCCATGCCCATTCCAGGGCACAGGTTCCGATGTTGCGCTGGCTGCGATACAAGCCGGGGGTGGAAAGAATTCCCCTGCGGTTTGCATCCAGACGTTTGAAATCAACAAAGCCGATGGCCTCATTAAGCTTGCTGACGGAGCGGGCACGTATAGGGGCATTATTGAGGAAGGCGCCCTGGCCGTGGGCTGCTGAGAATATTTCCTTACGCACAGGGTCAACGATGCAGGCCAGTGTCGGCCGACCCTTCTCGATCAGCGCCAGCGAGAGGGCAAACGCCGGGAAGGAGGCAATAAAATTACTGGTTCCATCGAGTGGATCGAGGCACCAGAAGCTGCCGCCGCTGTGCAGGCAGGATAGCTGCTCCTCTTTCGTCATTTCCTCGCCGAGAAAGCCGATATCGGGCCAGGCGGCGGCAAGCTGGGTTCTGATGTGTTGCTGGCACGCCAGGTCTGTTTCAGTGACCACCGAGCCATCGTCTTTCAAATCATTGGTCGATGCATACTCGCTGAAAGCAGGCATGATGATGCTCTGACCAGCGTCGATCAGTAGCGCTGAAATTCGGGCTAATTTTTTTTGTTGCTGCGTCAAATGCACCCCTTTTTTCGGCTGTTGATTATGCAGATCCCCCTAGGAATGCAAAGCAGGTCTGCTATGATCCCGCGCCGATAAAAACTTTAAGCCAGGCGGCTCAAACTACATGGGAGATAGATATGCTCAAAGGTAAAATGGTAATCGGACAATCGGGAGGCCCCACCTCGGTGATTAATCAATCGCTGGTCGGCGCCGTTCTTGCAGCACGTCAGCAGGATGCGATTACCGGCATTCTTGGTGCCAGACACGGTATTCAGGGTATCATGGATGAGAACTTCATTGATCTGACGACGCAGAGCGCTGAGCAGTTGGAAGCAGTGGCGAACACGCCGGCTGCGGCTCTTGGTTCGGTTCGTTTGAAGCCGGGTAAGGCTGAGTGCGAAAAGGTGTTTGAGGTTTTCCGCAAAAACGATGTGCGTTTCTTCTTCTATATCGGTGGTAACGATTCGGCCGAGACAGCACACATCATTGCCGAGATGGCCAAAGAGGCGAACTACGATTTCTGCACCGTGCATATTCCCAAGACCATTGATAATGATTTGCGGGTTACCGATCACTGCCCCGGCTTCGCATCAGCAGCCAGATTCGTGGCGCTGGCATTCATGGGCGACGATAGGGACAACCGCGCATTGTCCGGGGTGAAGATCAATGTCGTGATGGGGCGTCATGCAGGCTTCCTGACTGCGGCATCGGCACTTGCCCGTCAGGGTGAAGGCGATGGGCCGCATCTGATCTATCTGCCGGAGCGTGTTTTCGACAAAGAGACATTCAAAAAGGATGTGAAGGCTACCATAGCCAAATACGGCCGTTGTGTTGTCGCCGCCTCTGAAGGCATTGCCGATAAAGACGGGAATCCCATTGCCTCATCCGGGGAGCGCGATTCTCACGGCAATATCCAGCTTTCCGGCACAGGTGCCTTGGGTGATGCGCTGGCAGCGATTGCCAAAGAGGCTCTCGGTAAGGGTGCGCGTGTTCGTGCAGACACCTTTGGATATCTGCAGCGCAGTTTTCCGACCATTATTTCCGCCGTGGATGCAAAGGAAGCCCGCGCAGTAGGCGATTATGCTGTAAACCATGCAGCATCTTCCGGTGAGGCCGGCTCTGTAGCGATCCGCCGTCTTTCAAGCTCTCCATATGCCAGCGAGTGTTTCATTACGCCGTTGTCAACCGTTGCCCGCGAAGCAACCGAGATGAAGGACGAGTACATCAATGATGCAGGCAATGATGTAACGCAGGCCTGGATTGATTATGTGGCCCCGCTGGTCGGTGATTTGCCGAAGATGGGTAATCTGTAACTATTATCTGTCACTATGTGATGAAATGGGTCGTGCGTCAGCACGGCCCATTTTTTTATCTAGGGGTCCAGGGCAGGGGAGAAATGCCACCAGGGCGTGACTAGTGGAATATCCTTTTTTCATGCTTTGTCCGGCATAAAAACCCCGCTGATCATGGCCTGAAAAAGATACTTTCTGGCCGGTAAATAAGGCGCCACAAGGCCTTCCGGATTGCATTGACTTGATAGGGTCATTTGGACAGGGTCCGCGGCATTAATTTTTGTGTGAGGTAATCAAGTGAAGTCCGAAGGAAAAACCTATTTATTGCGGGTTCGCCCGACCATCCCGAAAGCCCTGAAACGCCTTGAAGATATTGCATCCAATCTATGGTTTGCATGGAATTCCGATGCGCGCGGCCTGTTTCGTCAGATGGATCCCATCCTTTGGGTTGTGTGCGGTCATAATCCGCGCGCATTTCTGCGCCGGGTAAGTCAGCATCGCCTGGATGAGATGGCCTCAGACCGTTCTTTCCTGTCTCAGTATCATGGTGTCGTTTCCGATTTCGATTCCTATATGAAGGAAGAGCATCAGTGGTACACCAATAAGGTTGAGAAGCCCGGGTCGCATGAGGTTGCCTATTTTTCAGCGGAATTCGGCATACACGAATCCCTGCCTATCTATTCCGGTGGTTTGGGCATCCTGTCCGGTGACCATTGCAAGTCGGCCAGCGATCTCGGCCTGCCGTTCACCGCTGTCGGCCTGCTCTATCGTCAGGGTTATTTCACCCAGACCATCAATACGATGGGTCAGCAGGTAGCCGTATACCACGATAACCGCTTTGGCGACCTGTGTATTGAGCCGGCCCTCGGCGACGATGGCAAGGAAGTCGTTTTTCATCTGGCAACACCGGAATGCAAAATCGATGTGAAGGTATGGATTGCGCAGGCCGGGCATATCCGTCTGGTGCTGCTCGATACCGATCTGCCACAGAATGGTAGTGATTGCCGTGGCATTACCAACCAGCTTTATGGTGGTGGCATCGACAACCGCATCAAGCAGGAGGTTGTTCTCGGTATCGGTGGCGTGCGCGCCCTGCGTCTGCTTGGCGTGACGCCGACGGTTTGGCATGCCAACGAAGGGCATGCAGCGTTTATTATTATCGAACGCATACGTGAACTGGTTGCGGATTCCGGCCTGAGTTTCGAAGTGGCGCTGGAGGCCGTGCGCTCCTGCACTGTGTTTACGACGCATACGCCGGTTCCCGCCGGTCACGATATCTTCCCGCTTGAATTGTTCGATCGCCATATGAGTGGCTTTGCCGGTTTGTTGGGTGTCAGCACCAAGCAGTTGCATGAACTGGGAAGTGGAGATTTCGGTCACGGTGCGCATGGCTTTAATCAGACAGCACTTTCCATCCATGGCGCGTCCTATGTCAATGGCGTGGCCAAGCTGCATGGCGAGGTCAGCTCGGTGATTTGTCAGTCGATGTGGCCTGATCTGACTCCCGAAGAGAACCCTGTCACCTCGGTAACCAATGGCGTGCATGTGGCGACCTGGTTGGCGCCGGAATGGATCAGCGCTTTCAACCAGCATCTGGGTGGCCAGTGGCGCGGCCATATGCTGGATCCGGATTACTGGGAGAATGTTCAGGAGATCCCTGATTATCTCTACTGGAGCATCCACCAGACCAACAAGCAGCGTATGTTGGTGTATGTGCGCGAGCAACTGGAGCGTCAGGCACGCCGTAACGGTGAAAGCGCATATCTTGTACAGGCCATGACCGCGCATTTCGATGTGCGCACACTGGTGGTCGGTTTTGCCCGCCGCTTTGCCACCTACAAGCGCGCCACCCTGCTGTTCCATGATGAGGCGCGCCTGCTTCGGATACTTACCGAAGCCAAGCGTCCGATTGTTTTCCTGTTCGCAGGTAAGGCGCATCCGGCCGACAAGCCCGGTCAGGAACTGATTCGTCGCATTCACGAACTCGCCCGCAAGCCTGAGTTTGTCGGACGCATCCTGATGCTCGAAGGCTACGATATGACCCTGGGACGTTATCTGACTTCCGGTGTGGATGTCTGGCTGAACAACCCGATTCGTCCGATGGAGGCTTCCGGAACTTCTGGCATGAAGGCAGCGATGAATGGTGTACCGAATCTGAGCATTCTGGATGGCTGGTGGCCTGAAGGTTTTCAGGGCGATAATGGTTGGGCCATTGGTGGCGAACGGGATATCGAGGATGAAGATCAGCGCAATGAGGATGATGCAGCTTCCTTGTATCATCTGCTGCAACGCGTCGTGGCACCAACCTATTACAGGCGCAATGAGAGTGGTTTCTCCGATGAGTGGGTCGGCATTTCCAAGCGTGCCATGATTTCCAGCATCCCGCATTTCAACACCGATCGTATGGTGGCGGAGTATACCGAGCGGTTTTATGTTCCTGCCTCAGAGCACGGCAAACGCTTGGCAGCCAATACCTTCAAGCACGCCAAAGCATTGGCCGAATGGAAGGCCAAGGTGCGCAAGTCATGGAGCAAGATCAGCTTGCACATGCTCAGTGGTAGTGACAGCGAAAACGAGTTTGATACGACGTATGGCAAGGAACTCCAGCTGAGCATCAAGGTTGATCTAGATAGTTTGTCTGCTGATGATGTGCAGGTGGAGGTGATGCTGCTTCGCCCAACCCGCGAGGGAGGCTTTAAGCCTTATCGCGTGGTCGGCATGGAGCATACCACTGACGGCGTGTATCAGGTCAATCTGTTACCGGACGACAGCGGAGATTTTGCCTATCATATCCGTGCTTATCCGACCCATGCTGATCTGGCCCATCCGCTGACCATGGGGCTGATGACCTATCTGTAGGTTCAGCCATACAGGGAAATGAAAAACCGGCGTCATCGTTAAGATGGCGCCGGTTTTGTTTGATGGGTGCGGTCTTGATGGGCGAGGATCTGATGCGAGAAAGCTGATCTTGCGGCAGGCCTTTCCGAGAGGCTGGGTTCAGCCTTTATGTATGCCGCCGAGAGCCAGTGCTGCTGCACCTAAGATGCCTGCATCGTCGCCGAGCAATGAACATTGCACGGATACCTTGCCGACCAGTGGCGGCAGCAGGTTTGCATCGAGTTCCTTTTGCATCGACGGAGCAAAATATCTCCAGGATCCGGTCAGGCCGCCACTGATGCTGACCTGCCTGATGTCCAGCAGCTTGACAGCCTCGGCAATGCCGCGACCGAGTATGCGCCCGGCATCATTTAACACGGCAAGCGCGTGCTCATCTCCGGCTGTTGCCAGCTGGCCCACCTTGCGGGCATCGGCCTGCATGCCAGAGAGTTCTTTGTAACGTTCAGCCACGGCGCTGGCGCTGGCCCAGGTTTCCATGCAACCACGTGCGCCGCAGCCACAAAGTCTGTCTTCAGGCGCAACCCGCAGGTGGCCGATTTCCATCGCCATGCCGCCATCGCCGGTGTAAAGCCGGCCATACATGATGACACCGCCGCCGATGCCGGTGCCGAGCGTGAGGTGCAGCAGGGAAGACAGCTTGCCGCCGAAAGCAAAACGAAATTCGCCGAGGGCTGCGAGAGAGGCATCGTTCTGTACTTGTACCGTCCTCCCCAGACGTTTGGTCAGTTGCTCAGCCAGCGGGACATTGCTCAGGCCGGGGATGTTGGGAGAGTACAGCATGCTGCCGGTTTGATTGTCGAAGAAGCCCGGAAAGCCGACGCCGATACCCGCAATGTCCGGGTGCCGTTCGAGCAGCGGACGGATAGCATCTTCCAGCGCGTCCAGCACAAGCGTCATGCTTTGCGCGGCATCCGAACCTGCTCCATGCTGCGAGAGTCTTGCCTCGTGTTGCCTGCGTCCGATGATATTGGCTTTTGCATCAACGACAGCAAGGCGGATGTTGGTGCCGCCGACATCCACTCCCAGGACAAGCGAGTTAGGGTCTGTTAACACTAATTCTCAGTCTTTCAGCGAGGTATACAGCTCAAGATAGGTGCTGGCCGAGGCATCCCATGAGGAATCGCGGCGCATGGCGTTGCCCATGATGCGCTTCCAGCTTGCCGGCTTGTCCCAGACGGTTGTTGCTGTTGCAAGTGCGGCGCGGAAGGCTTCCGGGTTGGCTTCCTCAAAGGCGAAGCCGGTTGCGCCTGTCTTGTCCTGTGCATAATCCGTGACCGTATCTTTCAGGCCACCAGTCGCGCGGACAACAGGGATGTTTCCGTAACGCATGGCCATCAACTGACCGAGGCCGCAGGGTTCGAAGCGCGAGGGCATGAGGAAGACATCGCCGCCTGCATAGATCTGTCGGGCCAGCGTTTCATTAAATCCGTCGAAAAAGTACATCTGTTCGGGTCGTTTGGAAGCCAGACCTTTCAGCATGGCTTCCCATGCCGGTTCGCCGGAGCCGAGAATGGCCAGTTGATAACCCTCCTGCAGCCATTTCGGGATGCAGTCGAGAATAAGATCCACGCCCTTCTGCTCGGCGAGGCGGGAGATCAGGGTCAACAGTGGTTTGTCCGATCCGGTGGCAAGGCCGGTCTGCTTTTGCAGTTCAGCCTTGCAGGCAGCTTTGCCTTGCATTTTGCCGGCCGTGAAATTGGCGGCGATAGCGCTGTCGGTGGCCGGATCCCAGTTTTCGATATCCAGGCCGTTGACGATGCCGGAAAGCTTGCCGGCATGATCGCCCAGAAAGCCCTGCAGGTTGCAGCCGTATTCAGGCGTCAGGATTTCCTCGGCATAGGTGCGGCTTACGGTGGTGATGTGATCGGCCGATGCAATACCGGCCTTCATGCAGTTGATCTGGCTGTAAAATTCATAGTTGCCGGTATGGTAATAATCAGCCGGCAGGCCGAGGCGGTGCAGCCAGTAAGAGGGGAACACACCCTGATAGGCAAGGTTGTGGATGGTGAACACGGTTTTCGCAGAGGCGATGCGCGGCTGGTGCTGGTATTGTGTTTTGAGCAGCAGCGGAATGAAGCCGGTCTGCCAGTCATGGCAGTGAAAGACATCGACCGGCTTTTTAAGCAGGCAGGAAGCCTCCAGAGCCGCACGGCAGAAAAACAGGTAGCGCGGGAAGTTATCTTCATACGCGCCACCAGCAGGGCCGTACAGGCCGTCACGGGCAAAGAAATCGTCCTGTTCCACAAGCACGAAGTCGACGCCGTCCACTGTGGCCTGATGCAGGGGTGCGATGCGATCTATACCGTCGACCCAGATATTCACCGACTTCTTCAATGATTTGACAGACACACCACTGGCTGCAACCTGTTTGCGATAATAGGGGAGAATAACGCTGACCTTATGCCCGAGGCGCGAAAGTGCCAGCGGCAGGGCGCCTGCCACATCGGCAAGACCTCCTGTCTTGGCCAGTGGAGCAGCCTCGGAAGCAATAAATACGATATTCATTTTGGCCATGGTTGGATCCCCTCGCGTTCTTATCGCTCCATCTTAGCAGCGCATCGACTCAGCAACAATTGCCTGCGCAGGGTGATTTCGGTCGCGCATGATCTTTCCTGTCGGATTCTTTTGCGAATTTGTGCTGCACCCCTAGCGGTCCATGTGGCAGCGGCGGATAGGAGGCCCCGGCTTCATTGGTATGGCAAGCAAAACAATCATCAACATCTCAGTTTTTGACTTCATCCTTGATGTGCCCTGGTTCATCCGCTTCCAGATAAGCCTCTTCCACACGAGACAGGTCCACGTCATCAAAGCCATTAAGCATGGGTTTCAGATGGTGTATGAAACCGGCCTCAATGGTCAGCATATAAAGGTGGATAAGCAGGAATATGATCAGGGCAAACGCCGCCATCGTATGTATCAGCGCCACTGCCGGCGGAAAATTGAGCAGCCCTGCCCATGTGCCACCGGATACAACATAGAGATAAACCATCCCGGATATCCACACCATGGGAAAGATCACCACCTTTAAACCCAGATAAGCTGCCGCCTGCAAGGGGTTGTGCTTGCGCCAGAATGCCTTTCGATACGGGTGATGTTCACCCTGAAAAACACCATAGGAATAGAAACGGACTATTCGCCACAATCCATGCTTCGTCGGCATATAGTGTTTCCAGTTGCCAGTGGTAAACAACCAGAATGTGGCAAAGGACCACAATATCAGCAGCCCGATTGCGACAACTGTATGAATATTCACTGCCGTCTCGAAGCTGAGGAGTTTATGCACGCCGTGGATACGCATGCCGGTGAATAGCAGTAACAGAATAGCGCCTGCCTGCAGCCAGTGCCAAAGCCGTTCAAAGCGTGTGTAAATCATGATCCGATGCATACTCATGACTGTTTCCTCCCCATACCTGCAAACAGGCGCATTAACATATGAATCAGTATGGCAATACCAGTGAGCGCAATAGCCATCCATGCCGCCTGATCCAGCCACGGGAAGCGATCACGGCCAGCCAGATATACGCCGTCAATACCATCAAGCCTGCCGCCAGCGCTATGACACGCCATGCATGCCAATGCCTTATCCTTGGGCGCGACCATGTGTGTGGTCGGCCAATAGGAATAGGTTTTGATGAAGCCCACCTCGCCGCTGAACGGGAGGTTTGCATCCTTCATGCCTCGCGCCACTGCCTTGGGCAGGTTGAAATTGCCCCAGAAGGATTCATCATCATTGCCCCACAGGTGGGTGTACACCAGATTATTAAGTTTCTTGTCGTACTGCAGCCAGGTTTCCATGCGCTTGAACGGCCAGATACGCGATGCGGAGTCATCGGACGATCCTTCCAGATGATTGATATCCACAGGCTTGTTCGGATCAAAATGCTTATCCACCGTGGTATAGGTGTTCACGCCGTTATACCAGGCATAATAAGGCACGACGTTTTCAGCATTCTTGAAATTACCCTTGATTGACCAATAGGTTTCCCGCTTTTCTCCATTGCCCTGCGTATAATCATTTTCCATAAAACCCTTGCCATTTTTGGTGCGCCCGGCTGTACGCCAGTCCCAGAAGGTGCGCGTTGCGACTCCACCACGAGCAAATTCCGGAATATGACATGCCTGGCAGGCGACGCGCCTGGCATGCGTATTCAGAGCTAGATGTTTGGCCGAATTTTTCGGATGCGGTTCAACGCCGTGACACGATTCACACGAGGTGGCAAGGCGCCGGAAGCCCGGTTTCCCAGTTCCCTTGGTATCTGTAGCCAGACCCTGATAGCGACTGCCACTCCATTGATGATTCTGGGTTACATGGCAAGCCGTACAGGAAAAATCCTGACCATCCGGCGACATATGGATATCCACCGATTTCGGCGGACTGGTCAGGATAGAAGAGAGGTCGCCATGTTTTACATTATCGCCGCCGCCACCATTAAAATGACAGGAGCCGCAGTTGGCGCGCCCCGGTAGGCCGACATTCTGCGATACATTTTTCCAGTCGATCGACTGTTTTCCGGCAAACAGAATTGAGCAGGCCGGGCTTCCCTTGGTTGGCGGCAGGCGGTAATAGCTGCCGGTTGTGTCATGACAGACCAGACAATCGATCTGCCTCTGTTTCTTCGGAAGTTTGAAGTTTTTGGCCCCGTAACTGATATGACACTGGGCGCACATGCCCTCATTGCCACGCGCATTGGAGCAGAAGTTATTGATGACGTTTTCCTTGCCCAGCAACTGACCGGTTTTCTCGTTGTGGTAAGACCAGGTCCAATGAATGTTCTTTTGAATTTGCATGCCAGCCTTGTTATGACATGAGAGACAGGCTTCGGTGACTTCCGGTCCGTTTTTGAAGTCTTTCTGCAAGACCTGGAACTTGGTGTGATCCGCTGTGTTGCTCAGCAGATGCGATGTTTTTTCCTCGCTATGCCCATCCTCTGCCCAGGTAATGCCGCCGAGAAAACAGGAGGTCAATATAAGCACCTGTAAAAATTGTAGCCCTCGTTTCATGACTTCCTCCCATCTCAGTGCACGTCTATTTCAACTGTTTCATTAAACTGAATGCACCCCTGACTTGCCCGAGTTCATAGCCCCTCGCCTGATCCATCGGGTAATATTTTTTCAATGCCGCTGCCACATCAGGTGTGATCTGCGTGCCGTGGCAAAGCAGACAGACCGGTTCTACTATTTGAGCTTTCATAAATCTGAATTGCCTATGCTCAACACGGGTGGCTGTCATCCCGGCTGGCAACTTGCCCGCAAGCTGATCGCGGTCAAATTGCTGTAGAATCTTTTTCTCCCATGCATCAGGGATGGCCGTGAGATGATTGCGTGGTTTCAGACTAACGCGCCTGATGGACCAGCCGGTTTTCTTGCTCAACTGTCTGGTCAGGGCCGGTGCCTTTTGCGAGCAAACCTCAATGGCCTTGCTTGGCCCACCGGATTGTAGAGCCTGTTTGAGTTCAGGTTTCAGTATGCCGGTAAACTGACTTACTATCGTTTTCGCCTCTGTTTGATATTGATGCTGTTGTTGAGCTGTCAGTGAGGGGTGCTGGCAGGCAGGAAGAAAAATAGAAATGACAATGGTAATGATCCATCTGATAGACATTCCACCTCCAATAAAGCATTAATTTCGCATATGATTATTTACTATATGAGGTTTGTAAGTGATATTGTCACCGTTAGAGAATCCGCAGGCTTTTATATCTTGAATAAAGGTCTTTATATTTAGAATAGAGTTGTCCGGAACTCGGGCAGCCGGATGGACTTTCAACGGCATTGCGCGATAGTTGTCATATGAATTATGATCGTATCGGATTGGTTGCCTTGCTGGTCGTTGTCGTGCTCACGACAGGCGTATTTTTATGGACCAGCACGCATTATCAGCAGGGCAGCGCGACACCGGACACGCACGTGGATTCCACAGGGCATCTGCATGTGCTGGGCCTTACGTTGGGTGCAACCACGCTCAAACAGGCCGAAAGCATCCTGCAGAGCAAGGCCGAGGTAGCTTTGTATCTCTATCCCGAAGGGCATGCGAAGCAGGGATTGAAAATGGAGGCGTTTTTCCCGTCCATCGCCGACCATACCAGGGTGATTCTGCTGCTGGATGTGGATCAGGCGAAGCTGTTTGCTATCGAATCACGCGCATCCACCCCCCAGCAATCCCAGAACGGTGTGGTGCGTATGGCGCTTGCCGCCAGGGATTTAAGCGACATTTACGATACAATGGTTGAATCCTTGACCCTGATACCCAGTCTGGATGTGTCTGCCGAAAACCTGAAGGCACGTTTCGGAGAGCCGGACAGTGTGCAGCATCTGGATGAAGAACAGGTGCTGTATCGTTACGACAGGGTCGGCCTGAGTGCCATGCTTGGCAAAGATGTTTTGCCGATGCTGACCTTCTCCAATCCCGCTGCAGCAAGGTAATCGAAACCTTTGCTATGCTGTTCGTGCATGCCTCCGCTCATATGGCCCGGCTGCATACTGCTACGATAAATGGTCATCAGGCCGAGCAGGATGATGAGGATTGCGGCGATACGCAGGGAGATTGATCGCTGGGCCGGCGTCATGCCGTGCAGGGCGGAGGGCACGAGCATCATGGCCGGGACCGTTCCAAGACCGAAGGCGACCATCATCAGTGTAGCGTGAGCGGCATTGCCGCTGGCAAGCGCCAGCGACAGAGCGGCATAAACCAGACCGCAGGGCAGCAGGCCATTGACCAGCCCGAGCGCATACCAGTTTGAGGCACGTCCGCCTTTGCTTACGCGCATGGCCAGCTGAGCCAGTCCTGTTTTCCTGCTTGCCCATGCACCAAAGTGCCGCAAGGGGTCGGGCAGCCAGCCGGCCAGATTCATGGCGAAGCCAATCATCAGCAGGCCGGCGAACAGGGCCAGCAGGCGTTGCAACTGGTCGCCGCCGAATGCGCTCAGGGCCGCACCGCTCAAGCCGACCAGCAGGCCGAGCATGGCATAGGTGCTTATGCGCCCGAACTGATAGACCAGCAGGCCGGACCACCAGACCTGTTTGCGGCTCATGCTCACCGCACTCACCAGCCCGCCGCACATGCCGATGCAGTGCAGGCTTCCCATAAAGCCCATCGACAGCATCAGCAGTAAAGACATGGGCAGGGTTTGGCTTATCAAGGGCGATGGTCCTTGTCGTTATTATCTTCATCCATATCGTCGTCATCGAGGATGCGGTGCGCGGGGCCTTCCATATCATCGTACTGGCCGTTTTTTACCGCCCAGAAAAACACCAGTACGCTGACCAGCCCCAACAGGATCATGCCCGGAATCAAACCGTAGATAACGCTCATTTCTCCTCTCTATGACTGCTCATATTCAGATGCTCTCACATTTGCAGCCATGCACGCAGCAACATATCAGACGGATCGCCTGTGCTGCATATGCCGTCTGATCAGGATGGCATTGCCGATCACCAGCAGCGAGCTCAGCGGCATAGCCAGCGCTGCGAATACCGGCGTCACCCAGGCAGCCATGGCTGCCGGTACGAGAATGATATTATACGCCAGTGAAAGCACCAGATTCTGGCGGATGGTTGTAAGCGTTCGCTTTCCCAGAGCAAGAGACCAGGGGATTTTACGCACATCGCTGCCCATCAGTACGATATCCGAACACTCCATAGACACATCCGTGCCATGCCCCATGGCGATGCTGATATCCGCCTGCGCCAGAGCGGGGGCATCGTTGATACCGTCTCCCGCCATCAGTACACGTTCACCCCGTTGTTGCAGAGACTTAACCTCGTGAACCTTGCCTTCGGGCAGCACATCGGCAATCACCCTGATCGGTTTGGATATCTGTGCCGACAGGATGTGTTGCAGATGTCCGGCTGCGGCAGCGGAATCCCCGGTCAGCAGGGTAATGCCCATGCCTTGCCGGGAGAGTTCCTTGATGAGTTCAGCCGCACCCTCGCGCAACTGATCCTCGATGCGCAGCAGGCCAAGAAGCTCTCCATCGGCGGCGACCAGGACGGCCACGCCCATCTCCGACTCAATGCGGGCACAGGCTTCAGATATGGCGTCGGAAACCGTGATGCTGCGACTGTGCATCAATCGCCGGTTGCCGATCCACACCTCGCAAAGGCCATCTGCTGTTTCAACCTTTGCTCCCACGCCAAGTCCGGCAAGCAATTGCGGTTTGCTGCAGGAGGGAAATGCCAGGCCATCTGCTTCCACTGCCGCGCAGACGGCGGCGGCCAGCGGGTGGGAATAATGCCGCTCCACAGCGCCGGCCAGTTGCAGCAGGCGATTGCGCTCACTCAGGGCCTGAATATCGGTCACACGCATGCGTCCTTCGGTCAGGGTACCTGTTTTATCCAGCACCACATGGGAGATGTCGGACAAGCCTTCCAGGGCTTCGCCATTGCGCACCAGAACGCCGTATCTGGCGGCGACACCCGTGCCGACGGCAATGGCCATCGGTGTGGCCAGCACCAGGGC
>CAZQTO010000025.1:0-21182 GCA_964596375.1 uncultured Zetaproteobacteria bacterium
TGCTGTGTGATATTCTGGCTACCGAGGCTGTTGTGGCGCAGTCCTTTGACGAGGCCTCAGAGGCGCTGGGTTACGATATGCGCTCTTTGGTTGCCGACAACCCCGATGGAAAACTGGATCAGACCGAATACACACAACCGGCCCTGTTAACTGCGTCTACGGCGCTCTTGCGCTTGTGGCGTGAGCGTGGCGGACCAGACGCAGCCTGTGCCGCTGGCCATAGCCTGGGCGAATATTCGGCGCTGGTTGCGGCGGGCAGCATTTCTTTTTCCGATGCTGTGAAGCTGGTGGCTTTCCGTGGTCGCGCTATGAGCGATGCTGTTCCGGCAGGCGTTGGTCTGATGGCAGCTATTCTCGGTCTGGATGATGCAGTGCTTGAGTCTTTATGTGCCGAAGCCAGTAATGCTGACAGCAAGGTATGGGCTGCTAATTACAATTGTCCGGGGCAGTTGGTTGTCGCCGGCCATGTCGCTGCCGTTGAACGTTTAATTGAACTGGCTAAAAGTGCTGGCGCCAAGCGCGCCTTGCCTTTGCAGGTCAGCGCACCGTCACACACGCCATTAATGCAGCCGGCCGCCGATCAGTTGCAGCAGCGTCTTGCCGATATAAGCATCAGCCAGCCGTCCATGCCGGTATGGAGCAATGCTTCGGCTTCCCCTTTGCAGGATACGGACGCCATTCGTGAGGCGCTGGTGAATCAGTTGATATCGCCGGTACGCTGGAGCGAAACAGTCAGCAAGATGTATGCGCAGGGCGTGAATCAGGCCGTAGAAATGGGGCCTGGAAAGGTTCTGGCCGGTATTGTTCGTCGTGTGGAGCGTGACATGAGCGTGTCTGCTACGGATGCTTCCGAAGCCATGGATAAGGCCATTGAGGCTATGTCAGGAGAGGCAGAATGAGTGAAACACAGAATCGGGTCGCGCTGATTACCGGCGCCAGCAGAGGCATCGGTTATGCCATTGCCGACAAGCTGGCGGCCGATGGTTTTTCGCTGGCTATTTGCGGCACGCGGGATGAAACCATCCGTCAGGCGGCAGACAAGCTGGTTGCTGCACATGGTATTGAGGTTCTTCCTGCTGCGGTCAATGTGGCAGACAGGGAAGCCATTCAGGGATTTGTCGGCGATGTGGTGAAGCATTTCGGACGACTGGACGTGCTGGTCAACAATGCCGGCATCACCCGCGACAATCTCTCGATGCGCATGAAAGCCGAGGAATGGCAGGAAGTGCTGGATACCAATCTGGGTTCGGTTTTTCATGCTTCGCAGGCAGCCATCCGGCCGATGATGAAGGGGCGTTTCGGGCGCATCATCAATATTTCCTCGGTAGTTGCATCCATGGGTAACCCCGGGCAACTGAATTACTGTGCGAGCAAGGGTGGTGTCGATGCCATGACCCGTTCGCTGGCGCGTGAGATCGGCTCGCGCGGCATTACGGTCAACGCCGTTGCTCCGGGTTTTATTGCCACAGATATGACTGCTGATCTGGGTGAGGACGCGCATGCCAAGTTAAGCGATCAGATCCCGCTTGGACGACTCGGTTCGGCAGAGGATATTGCAAACGCAGTAGCATTTCTTGCAGGAGATGGCGCTGCTTATATCACCGGCCATGTGCTGCATGTGAATGGTGGAATGTATATGTAAGTTCGGCATGTGCAGCATGACCGAACAGGAAACGAATGCCTCGACTTGCAAAACGGCTTGTGCAAGTCTCAGGGCTATGATAGAAGCCGGAATCTTTATTTAGGGAGATATAAATGTCCGCAGAAATTGAAGCAAAAGTAATCAAAATCGTCGCCGATCAGCTGAATGTTGATGAGGGTGAAATCAGTTCGGATTCATCCTTTGTGGATGATTTGGGTGCCGATTCGCTGGACACAGTTGAGCTCGTGATGGCATTCGAAGAGGAGTTCGGTATCGAGATTCCTGACGATGATGCCGAGAAGATTCAGTCGGTTCAAAACGCCATCGATTACATCGCTGCCAAAGCAGAGTAAATCTTCATGACACGACGCGTTGTCGTCACCGGTATCGGGCTGGTCACTCCGCTCGGTACGGGGACGCAAACCTCATGGTCTGGAATCCTTGAAGGTAAATCCGGCATTCGCCGGATTTCCTATTTCGATGCCGAAGCCACAGGTATGGCCTGCACCATTGCAGGCGAGGTGCCCGACTTCGATGTTGAGAAGTATGTGAACCGCAAAGATGCCCGCAAGATGGATACCTTTATCCAATACGGTATTGCTGCGGCCAGCATGGCACTGGAACAGTCCGGTCTGGAAATTACCGAAGCCAATGCTGAGCGCGTTGGCGTGATGATTGGTTCGGGTATCGGTGGTATGCCGGCAATCGAGCGCACCATGCGAGCCTATGAAGCCGGTGGTGCTCGCAAGATATCCCCGTTCTTCATCCCGATGACCATTATCAACATGGCTTCAGGCTGGGTATCCATGCTGACTGGAGCCAAGGGGCCGAATTCCGCTACGGTGACGGCTTGTGCTACGGCAACACATGCTATTGGTGATGCCTTTGAAATCATTGCACGCGGCGATGCCGATGCGATGATTGCCGGGGGAACCGAGGCCTGTGTCTGCGAACTTGCAGTTGGTGGTTTTTCTGCAGCCCGTGCGCTTTCCACACGTAACGATGAGCCGACCAAGGCCTCGCGCCCATGGGATAAAGATCGGGACGGTTTTGTCATGGGTGAGGGTGCAGGTGTCTTGATGCTTGAATCTCTCGATTCGGCAAAAGCACGTGGAGCGACGATTCTTGCCGAGGTTGCTGGCTACGGCATGTCTGGCGATGCTTATCATATGACCTCTCCGGCACCGGAAGGGGAGGGTGGTGCAAGGTGTATGCAGGTGGCCCTTGCTTCTGCAGGTATTAACACCGATGAAGTGGATTATATCAACGCGCATGGCACGTCCACGCCGGCCGGTGACATCTGTGAAACGCAGGGTATCAAGTCTGTGTTTGGCGAACATGCCAATAAGTTGATGGTGTCTTCTACCAAATCCATGACCGGGCACCTGCTGGGAGCAGCAGGAGGTATCGAGGCTGCTTTCTCAGTGCTGGCTTTGCATCACGGCATCGTGCCGCCCACCATCAATCTTGATAACCCTGATGAAGGTTGCGACCTTGATTATGTGCCGCATCATGCGCGTGAGGCGGATATCCGTGTTGCCATCTCCAATTCCTTCGGTTTTGGCGGCACCAATGCATCGCTGGTCTTGCGCAAGTTCGTCTAGGCTAAAGGACACTCCCGCGTGCGATTTCGCACTGTTTCACAAAAAGGTCGTAAGTGTAGTGCTTACGACCTTTTTTCATGCTTTCCCGAGAAGTTTTCAGCCATTCTGGAGAGCCCTGATGGCTCCGGTGCGCAGCATCTGGTTTCGCGAGACGGTCATCGCCATGTTTTGGACTCCTCCCACCAACAGTCAGGTGGGGATTTCTTTGTCGTTTGGGAAAAGGAGATAAAACAACGAGGCTCCGGCGCATCGCCATGTATTGCCCATTTATTTTATGCTGCCTATGAAGCGGCTGGCCTGATTGAGAATCTGCCGGAGCCGGTGAGTAGACCTCCTGCCTGTATACTATGGGCACTGTATCCCGACTGGTCGCTTTGTTTTGACGATGGGTTGATACATCTGGCTGCCGAAAGTGAGGATATGCTGGATGCTTTACAGCACATGCTGGATAACTGCACCCCGGTCATATGTGATGTTTCGAGTACGTTTCCGCCCATTAACCTTTCCGCCATCCAGGTGAGCGATGGCGCGCAATACAGAAAACAGGTTGAAAAAGTCAAAGGACTGATTGCTGCCGGTGACATTTTTCAGGCCAATATTGCCCGCTTCTGGTCCTTGCCCTTCACCGCGCAGGGTCTTGCCAATTTATATCAACAACTTCGCAGGGTGAACCCGGCACCCTTTTCGTGCTTTGTCAGGGTTGAATGCGGCAGCGATGAACTGCATGTCCTATCTGCCTCGCCCGAGCGTCTGTTTCGGATTTCTGTGGACGGCATAGTCGATACACGTCCTATAGCGGGTACCCGCAGACGTGGTATCGGTGGTGAGCTGGATGCAGAACTGCGCGAAGAAATGCTGTTGTCCGACAAGGAAAGGGCCGAGCACATCATGTTGGTTGATCTCGAACGCAACGACCTGGGGCGTGTGTGTGTGCCCGGTACCGTTGAGGTGAATGAAAGGATGGCTGTTGAGGGTTATGCCACGGTACAACACATCGTCTCCAATGTTCGCGGTCGCCTGCGCGATGGCCTCGGGTTGACGGATGTGTTTCAGGCCATGTTTCCCGGTGGCACCATTACAGGTTGTCCAAAGGTGCATTGCATGGAGATTATCCATGACCTGGAAGGGCGGGCGAGGGGACCCTACACTGGCGGTGTCGGTTTTACGGCCTGGAATGGTTCAGCGGACATGAACATCCTGATCAGAACCTTCTGGCATCATGATCAGCAACTGCACTGGGCAGCGGGTGCCGGCATCGTTGCGGATTCCGATCCTGATTCCGAGTTGACAGAAACCGGGCACAAGGCTGAAGGGCTGATGCGCGCCTTGGGTATTCAATCCTGATGCATATCTTTCTGTTTTATCAATGAAATATCCCGGAAGAAGAGGGCCGAACAGCGTTTTACGCTGGCTGAATCGCATGTATTGTCGACATTGGCAACGATTGGAAGGGAAGACAGTTGGCTTGCCCGAGGGACCGCTGATCCTGGTTGGTAATCATCGTGCCGGCGTTGATCCATTGTTGGTCCAGGCTGCGGTGGATCGAACACTTTGCTTTATGATGGCGCGCGAGTATTACCAGTCAATGTGGTATGCCCGCTGGTTTTTTAATGCCTGCGGGGCTATTCCGGTTAGCCCTGGAGGTGCCAATCGTCACTCGCTGGCCGCTGCAATTACAGCGGTGCGTGAGGGTCATGTGCTTTGCTTGTTTCCCGAAGGTGCGGCCAACCCGGGTATTCCATTAAAGCGGGTGTTGCCCGGAGCTGTGCTTATCGCCATGGAAACCGGAGCGCCGATTATGCCTTTCCGAATCAGCGGGAGCTGGCCATTTGACCATGTACATCTGTGGCATTCCTTTCTGCGTCGGGGCAGGGGGAAGGTGCGCTTTGGTGCACCGTTTTCAGTGCCACACGCCAAGGGTGACCGCGAGGCGATTCGTTCGGCAACCGTCCTGATGCAGCAGGCATTAAAACATCTGAAGTAGGGGGCTTACTCCCGTCCCATGCGCATGGCGAAATCTTCCGGATTAACGGCGTTGGCCAGTGCTTCTTCATATTCGACAAGGTCGTCTTCCACCAGCTTTTGCAGATGCAGATCGAAGGTCTGGCTGCCGTACAGCGAATGACCTTCCTCCATGGCACGCGGAATCTCACGCCAGCGATCAACATCAAGCATGAAGTGCTTGATAACCGAATTACGAACCATGATTTCCAAAGCCACGATGCGCCCCTTGCCATTTTTCAGGGGCAAGAGTTTTTGTACAATGATGGCGCGCACGTTCTCGGCCAGACGCTTGCGTACAGTGGCATGCTCATCCTGGGTGAATGCAGCCAAAATACGCTGCATGGCGCCGGTTGCTGTCGTTGCATGCACAGTCGCCATAACAAGATGTCCGGTTTCGGCCGCCTGCAAAGCAGATTGCACCACCGATCTGTCACGTGCTTCACCAACAACAATGATATCCGGCGCTTCGCGCAGGGCATCATTCATGCCTTGCGCAAATGTCCCCACATCGCGCCCGATTTCGCGTTGTGACACAGTTCCCTGCTGTTCATTGCCATAACCGAATTCGATCGGGTCTTCAATGGTGACAGCGTGCACCGCTCTGTGCCTGATAATGTGGTCGAGCATGGCGGCGAGTGTTGTGCTCTTTCCTGAGCCTGTGGCACCACCCATGAAGATCAGTCCATTGCGATACTCGGCAATACTGCGTACCACTTCCGGCAGGCGTAAATCGCTAAAACTCGGTATTTTTACGGGAATAACGCGTGCTACCAGGCCAAAATCGTTCTGGGTTCGCATCACATGAATGCGAAAACGTGCTGTATTGCCCAAGTGGTAATGAAAATCGAGGTGCTGTAACGATTCCACATCGACACTGGCGTCCAAGGTGCTGCTCAGATGGTGGATCATTTCAATGACCCGGTCGCGATCAGGGGGGGCGAAACGGTCGGCAGGGATGGTGACGATGCTGCCGTGCAGCCGCATGCGAATGCGGTCGCCGGTACGAACAATCAGATCAGAGGCGTTGTTTTTACAGGCAATCTTAAGAAGTTCATCAATTGGAGGTGCCTCTGCCATCATTTTCTCCTGTTGCTAAATCTTTAAATCCGAGTTACCACTTCCGGAGAATTTATCCAATGAACTACCAGAGCCTTCACCGTTGTCCTCAAGTTTGGCCATCTTGATTTTCAGACGCAGGTCATTCACCGCGTCGGCATTGCGCAATGCCTCATCCTCAGAAATGATGCCGTCACGCCACATCTTCAGGAGATGCTGATCGAAGGTCTGCATGCCGTAGGTTCCACCTTCCGTCATGGCTTCCTTGATCGCTGAAATATCACTCTTTTTGATCAGGTCGCTAATGCGAGGGGAATTGATCATGATTTCGATGGCTGGAGCCCGCTTACCATCCAGGGTGCGTACAAGTCGTTGCGATAAAATAGCACGGATATTCATGGCTAGATTGAGTACGACCTGATCATGCATTTCGCGAGGAAAGAAGTTAAGGACACGCTCCAGAGCCTGATTGGCATTATTGGCATGCAGGGTGGCCAGGCAGAGGTGACCTGTCTCGGCAAATTCAAGCCCATGCTCCATCGTTTTTCTGTCACGGATTTCGCCTATCAGGATGACATCAGGAGCCTGGCGAAGTGTGTTTTTCAATGCATTTTCGAACTCCAGTGTATCTGTGCCAACCTCACGCTGGGTTATGACGCTCTTTTTGTGCTCGTGAACAAACTCGATCGGGTCTTCAACAGTAATGATATGACCGGCCTGATTGCTATTACGCCAATCGATCATGCCTGCCAGCGATGTTGATTTTCCGCTGCCTGTGCCGCCGACCATAATGATCATGCCGTTCTTGGCCATGATAATGTCCTTAAATGTTTGCGGCAGGCCAAGGCTGTCGATAGTGGGGATGACGGTCTTGATCTGCCGTATAACCATGCCGACATTGCCACGCTGACGGAATATATTAACCCGGAACCTGCCCATCTCAGGGTAGGAAAGGGCAAGGTTCATCTCGTAGTCCTCGGCAAACGCTGCGCGTTGTTTCTCATTCATTGTGGAGTTTGCCAACTGCTCGCATTGAATCGGGTTCAGGGGATCCTGTTTTAGCGGATAAACAACGCCCTCAATACGATAAGCAGGGGCGAGGCCGGCAGCGATGTATAGGTCGGAAGCGTCCTTCTTTACCATCACCATAAGCAATTGTTTGATGTTCAGCGTCTGACTGGGTGGGTTGCTACTCATAATAATATTGACCTCTTTTCCTTACTGTTCGCCAAAGAGTTTGCGGTTGGTGCATTTTTCGAGCGCAGCCTCCTGCGTAATCTTTCGTGCCTTTAGCAGTTGCTGAAGGTTTTGGTCCAAAGTCTGCATGCCATCGCGTTGAGACGTTTGCAGTACAGATACCATTTGCGGCACTTTGTTTTCACGGATTAAATTGCGAATAGCGGCGCTGCCCAGCATGATCTCATGGGCTGCAATCCGACCTGTTCCGTCAGCGGTTTTAAGCAAGCTCTGAGAAATAACCGCCTGCAGGGATTCCGATAACATCGAGCGAACCATGGCCTGTTCAGCGGATGGGAACACATCAATAATGCGATCGATTGTTTTTGGAGCGGAAGAGGTGTGCAGGGTGCCAAATACCATGTGGCCTGTTTCAGCGGCAGTCAGGGCAAGGCGGATTGTTTCAAGATCACGCATTTCGCCAACCAGAATGACATCAGGATCCTCTCGCAAGGCACTGCGCAATGCGTTGTCAAAGGATTTGGTGTGCGGGCCAAGTTCGCGTTGCGATATAAGACAGTTTTTTGAGCGATGGACGAATTCGATCGGGTCCTCAATGGTCAGGATATGGCCTTTTTCAAGCTCGTTGCGGTGATTGATCATGGCCGCAAGCGTTGTTGACTTGCCGGAACCGGTAGGGCCCGTGACAAGACAAATACCCCTTGGTTTCATGACAATGTCCTTAAATATTTCAGGAGCCTTTAGAGCATCAAGTGTTAACACCTCGCTCGGAATGACACGGAAGACGGCAGCCATGCCGCGATTCTGCCAATAGGAGTTAACACGAAAGCGGGCCAGATCACCCAGTGCGAAGGAGAAGTCCAGTTCCAGGTTTTCTTCAAAGTGCTTTCGCTGTTCATCGGTCATGATGTCATACACCATGGCTTGAACAGTTCGGGCATCGATCTCCGGAACTTTGATTCGGGTCATGTCACCATGGATGCGAATCATAGGTGGCTCGCCCGATGATATATGCAAATCGGATGCCTTGTTCTTGACCGTGAAGGCAAGCAATTCGGATATGTCCATTTCTGTTTCTCCCTTGGCTGTTTCGGCTTAACTGGCAGGATAGGGTAATTGGTTGTCCCAGTGCAAGTGATATAGGGCACACCATGCGGCATTTAACAAAGGTCGCATAATGTATATTATGTAAAGTAACACGGAGACGATATGCCAGAGCGTATTACAAATAAGGATAACTATTACGATAAGTTAAAAGAGTTAATGCATGTTCTCCGTAAAGAATGCCCATGGGACGCCGAACAGACATTAGAATCATTACGGACCTACACGCTTGAAGAAGTTCACGAGGTTTTCGAAGCGATCGAGGCCGCCGTCGAACATAACCAGTGGCAAGGACTCAAGCATGAGCTTGGTGATCTCATGCTGCAGGTTTTATTTTATGCGCAGATCGCAAGTGAAAATAAGCAGTTCACCCTTGATGATGTAGCTCAGTCTCTGATCGATAAAATGATATACCGCCACCCACATGTCTTTGCACAGGCGGCAACGGAAGATCTGTCCCGCCAATGGGAATCATTGAAGGACGAAGAACATAAGGGGCGCAGAAGCCTGATGGATGAAATGCCCCCTCTTCCAGCCCTTGCTCTGGCGCATAAGATGCAACGCAGAGCATCCCGGGTTGGCTTTGACTGGGCCCAGGCCAGTGATGTGATTGAAAAGATGCACGAGGAGTTGGGGGAACTGGAGCTTGAAGTGAGGCAGAAGGCACCCCATACGCGCTTGCAGGACGAATTCGGTGATGTGCTCTTCACACTGGTAAATCTAGGCCGCAAGCTTGATATCGATGCTGAACTGGCTCTGATGCATACCAATCGTAAATTTTCGGGCCGCTTTCGTGTATTGGAGCGTTTGGCCCAGGAGCGTTCCCTGGATTTAGATGAGATGTCACTTGATGATATGGAGATTCTTTACGCAGAAGCAAAGCTAAGGCATTCAATGAGTGGTCAGGAAACCCTTCAGCCCTGAAATATCTATTCGTCGGCAGGTTTTGAGTTACCGAGCCTGCGCACAATAAGTTCGGATAAGGTACAGTTTTCACGTTGTGCCCAGTAACTGAGCATACCCCATGCATTACGTGACAGGGTAACGGAAACCATATCGTCCACCCTTGCCCGACGACGTGCGGCGCGTATGGCGTTTTTTAGTTGCGTCCACAGGGCTTCGTCCAGCCATGTCTCGCACCATACATTGAGCTCAACGGCTGTTTCTTCCCGTTCTACAAGGCTTTGGTACGCCTCATAGGTGTGTGGACCAAGCCATGCCGGATTGGCCAGTTTGCTTTCCACCCAGCGGCGGGCAAAGCTGCTGTCAGTTGGCGTGATGCAGTACTTTGGTCTGGCCATGATGAATCCCCATCCGTTAGGTTTACGTGACAGGGTAACGTTTATTATGATTGGCTACAAATACCCACTGCCTGCCTTACCGCATCGGCAAGACCGTCGGGTGCTTTGTTTTGAGCCAGAATAGCAGCAATAGCAGCAGCCAGCCGGCAACCACTGCCATGCGCTTTGGATGCATCCCAATCCAACCGTGGATGTTCAATTGATATCAGACGACCATCCGACTCGCACAGAATGTCGAGCAGCATCTCCCCTGCCCCATGTCCACCCTTTAGCAGCACGGAACAGGCATAAGTCTCAGCGAGCTCTCGGCAATCGGCGCGTGCATCAGCCACCGGTCGTCCTAGCAATACCGCAGCTTCGTCAAGGTTGGGGGTAAGCAGTGTGGCCATTGGTAGTAAAGCTTTAACAAGTGTTTCAACAGCCGGGGCATCAAGTAAGCGCCGGCCGCTGCTGGCAAGCATCACCGGATCGATAATCAATGTGGCCTGCTTGTGCCGCTGCTGTAAGGCTGCGGCAACGACAGCAATGTGTTCTGCATCCAGCAACATGCCGGTTTTGACCGCTGCCACATCGTAATAATCGAATACGGTGTGCAGTTCAGCATCAAGTTGGGCGAGTGATACAGGCTCAATTCGCGTGATTTGGTTTGGATTTTGCGCAGTGAGTGCTGTGATGGCCGAGCAGCCTGTTACCCCTAGCTCCGAAAATACACGCAGATCGGCTTGAATGCCGGCCCCACCGCAGGAATCGGAGCCTCCGATACTCAGGCAGACGGGGCGTTGTTCCATATTTCCACCATATTACGTGCCTGCAGTTGTATATCCGCTGCTGCAAACAGTGATGAAATGACCGCTGCACTATCGGCGCCTGCCATGCGAATGGTCGGTAGCGACTCCTGAGTAAGGCCCCCTATGGCGCAGATGTTTGCTTCGGGGAAGATCTGCCGCGCCTTGGCCAGCCTGGGTAAGCCGATCGGTACAGCTTCCTGTTTGCTTGTGGTCGGAAAGATCGCGCCAAAGGAAACATAATCGGCCCCTTCGTTCAGCACAAACCGGGCAAAGGCGGCATCGCCCTGACAGGAAACTCCGATCAGCAGCTTATCCCCGTGCTCGGCGCGAATTGCCGCGATACTTTGCATGTCACTGCGTCCCAAATGCACGCCATCGGCCTCGCTCTCACCGGCAAGCTGTAGGGAGTCGTTAACGAAAAGGCGCGCACCGTATTCGTGCGCTAATTGGCGTAGTGCTTTCGCTCTTTTTAGCGTTACCTTGAATCCAAGGCCTTTATCACGTAGCTGCAGCGTTTTAACCCCACCCGACAAGGCTGCATCCGCCTTTTCCAGCAAATCGGTTGTATCCAGACCCTCGGGCAGAATGCCGTAAATGCCGGATATTCTTCGCGAGAAATCAGTCATTAATCAGGCTTAGCAGCTCGGTGAAATTCGTAAGGCGCATGACCTTACCCTCAAACTCTTCGGGCAGCGCCTGATAACCGTGCTCGCAGTAACAAACCTTCAGACACTTGGCATTAAAGCCTGCCTCGATATCAAAACGGGTGTCGCCGACCATCACCGTATCGGCGGTATCTACACCCATGACTCGACAGCACTCCACGAGCATGTCCGGCGCAGGCTTCTTGGCAAAGCCGTCCTCTGGCGACAGGGCAAGTGAGAGATAGGACGTCAGCCCCAGCGCATCAAGTACCTGAACGCGTGCCTTGGCTGGCTTGGCGGTCACACAGGACATCGGGATTCCTTTCGCCTTCAACGTATCCAGCACTTCCATGACACCAGGAAACGGCCCGCCAAAGTCGGCCGGATGCTGCTCATAGATATCGGCAAAGGCATGGTAAAGCGCCATGGTGTCCGGATCATCCATCGGCTTGCCGAGCACATTGGAAGCCAGCTTCTGTGCTCCGCCACCAACATGCGGCTTGGTCTCTTCCAGACTCATCTGGAAATCATAACCAAGCGATTTAAGCGCGCGGTTGGCGTTGGCCTGGATGTCAGGTAACGCATCCACCAGCGTGCCATCGAGATCGAAAATAAATGCCTTGGGTGTTGTCATTCCTCTATTCCTTTTCTTTCAGAGTCAGGCGCATGTCTTCATAAGCCTGTTGATCCAGTTCCTTATCCATCGTCTGCGAAATCACCTCGTGAATCCGCTCATCTTCAGGCGCCAGTCGTGCCAATGCCCAAGCGGCATGCGCGCGTACCATTGCAGCCGCATCGTCCAAAGCTTTAATCAGAAGCGGCACAAACCCCTTATCGCCAGAATTGCCCATCGCAATGCAAACATTGCGATGCAGGGCCACTCTGCCTATCCGCTTGACCGGCGACTTGCGGAAACTTTCGCGAAAGCCAGCTTCGTCGAGCTGCAGCAGCATAGCAAGTTCCGGCAGGTAATTCTCCCCTCTGGGTGCAAGTAAATCTTTCCCGGGGGCTTCTATCTCACTATTCCACGGGCAAACTAGTTGACAGTCGTCGCAACCGTAAATGCGGTTTCCCATCAAGGGTCGTAGCTCTCGTGGGATAAGACCTTTGTGTTCAATGGTTAGATAGGAAATGCACAGTCGTGCATCCACGACAAAGGGTGCGACGATGGCCCCGGTCGGACAGGCATTGATGCAGGCGGTGCATGTACCACAGTGAAAGGATGCTTTCTCGTCCACTTCAATTTCGGCAGTCGTGAACAACTCGCCAAGGAAGAACCAGGAACCCAGCTGCCGATTCAGGGTCAGCGAATGTTTGCCCTGCCATCCGAGCCCTGAGTTCTCGGCCATTGCATGCTCCAGCACAGGGGCTGTATCCACATACACCCGCTGCTCATGCGGCCCAAGGAGCGCATCAAGATCGCGTGCCAACGCTTTCAGACGTTTCTTCATCACCTCATGATAGTCGTCGCCGTGCGCATAGGCGGAGATGACGCCACGATCCTGCGTTATGATTGCCGCATTCAGCGTATACGTCGGCGGTGAATAGCGCATGGCTACACTAATGACCGTGCGCACGTCCTCCAGCATTGATTCAGGATGTTTCCGCCGCAGCACGCGACTCTTCTCGGCCATCCATGCCATGTCACCCTGCATGCCCTGCTCCAGCCAGTCATCCAGCGCCGCATGGTGCTTCTCACCCAGTTTCGGCCGCGAAAAATGGCAGCGTTCGAAGCCGTTCTCCAGAGCTATTCTACGAATGTTGTCGGGCAAATCCGCTTGCATGCATGTACTCTGGACCAGGCTTGTCATTTGGCTTTTGGATCGTTTAACTCAAGCTGTCGGGCTTCCTGATTATCTTCGACGCAATGCAGGTTTATGTGGATCGTTTCATCAGGCAGCAGCTGCAGCGCACGCTCCGGCCATTCGATCAGGCATATCCATGGTGGACGGAAATATTCGCGTACACCGATGGCTTCCAGTTCATCCGCGCCTTCCAGGCGATACCAGTCCATATGGGCAATCCGCCCCCCCCTGCCCTCGTATTCCTGGATGATCGTATAGGTCGGACTGGGAAGTGCTACATCGAGGACGCCCAATGCACGCATCAAAGCGCGAGCCAGCACGCTTTTACCGGCGCCCAGCTCTCCGCTTAGGGCAATGATATCCCCTGGCTTAAGCCTGCCAGAGAATTCCTTGGCAAATTCGAGGGTTTCCGCCTCGTTGTTCAGGCGTTTATGCATAAGGCAACGGGATTAATTAGTGAGGTTGACGGCGGGCCAGAGCACGAATCACATCGTGCTGAGTGATCACACCTTCGATATTGTCGCCCTTCACCACCGGTAGGCACTGCACATCACCCTCATGCATCAGGGCTGCAATATCATTAAGGCCTGCATCAATACTCACAGTTGTTGCCGGGCCGCCACTCATCAGATCCCCGGCGGTCAGAGCCTGCATGCGTTCAAGCTCACGTTCAAAGCGCCCTTCACCCAGTGGAATCACCATATCAAAGATGGCGATGGCCGTGGGCACGTGCAGTCTCGCCTGCTGATCAATCAGATCAGACTCAGTAATGACGCCAAGCAGTCGTTTATCATCATTCACAACCAACAAACCGCTGATGCTTTCATCGGCGAAGCGCTGCGCGATTTCACTAAGCGGCGTATCCAAGCCGCAATATGCGGGTTTGGTATTCATGATGTCGCGTGCCTTTAACATGTGCCTGTCTCCTCGGGTTCCGATTCAGAACATTCTATTGAGATTATAGCTCAGGCTTTATGATAAATCTCGCTACCCTTCCGATGAAATTCATCCGCCTGTTCCTGCATTCCCACTTCCAGTGCCTTGTTCGTATCCAGGCCATGTTCTTTGGCATAGTCACGCACATCCTGGGTGATCTTCATCGAGCAGAATTTCGGGCCGCACATCGAGCAGAAATGTGCCACCTTGGCGGAATCCTTGGGCAGGGTTTCGTCATGAAAGGAACGCGCAGTGTCCGGATCGAGGCTCAGGTTGAACTGATCTTCCCAGCGAAACTCGAAACGCGACTTGGAAAGCGCATCGTCACGCTGCTGTGCACCCGGGTGTCCCTTGGCAAGATCGGCCGCGTGGGCGGCAATCTTGTAGGTAATCACACCGGTCTTCACATCGTCGCGGTTGGGTAGCCCCAGGTGCTCCTTCGGTGTGACGTAACACAGCATGGCGCAGCCATACCAACCGATCTGGGCGGCACCGATACCGGAAGTGATATGATCATAACCTGGGGCAATATCGGTGGTCAGCGGGCCAAGCGTATAAAATGGCGCTTCGTCGCAGTGCTTCAACTGCTCTTCCATGTTTTCCTTGATCATATGCATGGGCACATGGCCCGGGCCTTCAATCATCGTCTGCACATCATGTTTCCAGGCGATTTTGGTCAATTCGCCCAAGGTTCTGAGCTCGCCGAATTGTGCCTCATCATTGGCATCGGCAATCGCACCTGGACGCAGACCGTCGCCGAGCGAAAATGATACATCATAAGCCTTCATGATTTCGCAGATGTCTTCAAAATGGGTATACAGGAAGTTCTCTTCGTGATGTGCCAGGCACCATTTGGCCATGATGGCCCCGCCTCTGGAGACAATTCCGGCCAGCCGTTTGGCAGTCAGTGGCACATAGCGCAGCAGCACGCCGGCATGAATGGTGAAATAGTCCACGCCCTGTTCGGCCTGTTCAATCAAGGTGTCGCGGAAGATTTCCCAGGTCAGGTCTTCGGCTACGCCATCGACTTTCTCCAAAGCCTGATAGATCGGCACGGTGCCGATCGGCACTGCCGCATTGCGGATGATCCATTCGCGTGTTTCATGAATGTTTTTGCCGGTGGACAGGTCCATAATGGTGTCCGAGCCCCAGCGGGTGGCCCAGGTCATCTTCTCGACCTCTTCCTCGATACTGGAGCTTACAGCCGAATTGCCGATATTGCCGTTGATTTTTACGAGAAAATTTCGGCCGATAATCACTGGCTCAAGTTCCGGATGGTTGATATTAGCTGGAATAATCGCCCTTCCTCTGGCTATCTCGGAGCGCACGAATTCAGGTGTAATGACCGCCGGAATGGAGGCTCCGAAGCTTTGCCCGGGATGCTGGCGGGTGATCTCGCGCAGGTGCTCGCGGCGCTGGTTTTCGCGAATGGCCACGAACTCCATCTCCGGTGTGATGATACCGGCGCGGGCGTAATGCATCTGCGAGACATTGGCTCCGGCCTTGGCGCGGCGCGGACGGCGAACATGGTTAAAACGAAGGACATCCAGCTCAGCATCATCACGACGTTCGCGACCATAATCAGAGCTGAGCTCTGGCAACTCCTCAGTATCAGCGCGTTCTTCAATCCATCCGGCGCGAATCGCTGGCAGCCCCTTATCAAGATCGATAGCAATTTCCGGATCGGTGTATGGTCCAGAGGTGTCGTAAACAAGGATCGGCGGATTTTCCTCCACGCCGGCTGAGGTTTGTGTAGGAGAAAGTGTAATCTGGCGCATCGGCACCCGGATATCGGGCCGTGAGCCTTCGATATATACCTTGGTCGAGTTGGGAAACGGCTGCCGCGCGTCTGCTACGCGTTCTGCTGCGGCCAATTCTGCGCTGGACTCTTTACTGCTCATGATGCCTCCGACTTTGTTTTCTGGGCGCAACTATATCCGAGCAGGCCAGTCGGGTATAGCTTTGCGCCATGGTTATCCCATTCATCTTACCGCAAACAGCGGAACAACTGATGCACGGGCATATTGTTGCCGAGCGCAGTTGCTGGCGCGTTCTCAAGGCATCCGGGGATGGTTTGCGCGATTTTCTGCAGGGACAGATTACGCAGGATATCACCCGCCTCAAGCCTGAACAGGGCATTCATGCATGTTTGCTGACCCCGCAGGGAAAGGCGCTCAGCGAAGTATATATCTGTCAGGGCAAAGGCGATGAATTGGTTATCCTTACGCCAGCTCATGTTGCTGTGGAAACTGTCGCCCGTCTGCGTCGTTTTTCACTGGGTTATCAATTGCGCATCGGTATTGTCGAAGAACTCGGTGTTTTTTCACTGCAAGGAACCCATACCGGTGAAGTTCTTGCCCAACTCGGCCTGCCCGAGCCGCAGGACAACTGGTTGGCATGCAGTCGGGATGCGCAGGGCGAACTAGTAGCCATGCTTATGCCCCGGGAGCCGCGCGGCTTCTGGTTAATCGGCAGCAAACAAACTATTGCTGAGCAAACACCCGGGCAGCTTCCTGAGGATCAATGCGAAGCCATGCGCATCATTCGTGGTCTGCCCCGTTTCGGTGAGGAATGGGATGCGAGCCTGCATCCACTCAATGCCAATCTGATCGAATTTGATGGCGTATCGTTTGATAAGGGTTGTTATGTCGGCCAGGAAGTGACCAGCCGCATGCGCTGGCGGGGCGGCATCAAAAAGAAACTGTATCGCGTGCAATTACCCGATACCAAGCATGGCATTGCTGCTCCTTCACTCCCCTGCCCTGTGCTTTCGACACAACGCATCGGTGAGATACGCTCGCTGGCCTTTGATGCTGATGGCCAATGCTTTGGCATTGCATTGCTGCCTATTGAGTCGGTGAATGAACAAACGCCATTGCATCTTGAAAACGGAGAATCCATGCGTGTTATCGAGCCATGTCATGCCTGATGCCGATACGAAGCTCTTTTCCAATGAAAAGAAAGCCGCATTTATCTGGTATCACGCCGATGCACAGCTTGAGGAAGTTCTGCAAGTCTGGGTCAGACAGATGGGCCAAACACTGAATATTCCAGCAAGGCTTATGGTTCGCCACCAGCCGGAGCGAACAACCTTTATGGAGATTTACCAAGCCTCGGGAAGCATCGATTTGCAAGACATGGTCGAGGGCATTGAGAGGGATGCAGCAAACCAAGCCTGGTTTGCACAATTGCATAGCCCCAGAAAGGCTGAAATCTTTGTTGAAGCTCACGCGAAAGCATCGCCGTTAGCATTGTAAGACTTTGTGGCCCTTCCAGCGGATGCAATCATTGTCCCGGCCTTCTAGGATGGCCCCATGAGACGCTACCTGCTCAAACGACTGGCCGGCATGATTCCGCTGCTGTTCGGTATCACCATCATCTCCTTCGGTATTATGCATGTGGCGCCGGGCGAGCCGGTGGTTATCGGGCAGGAATTCAATCCCAAGGTGTCGGCTGAGGACATCAACCGACTGCGTATCTACTACGGCCTCGACAAGCCGTTGTACGAACAGTACTGGAACTGGCTCCAGCGCTTGTCTGTCCTGGATTTCGGCGAATCTTTTGCTGCCGATCACCGCCCTGTCCTGGACAAGGTGCTCGAACGCTTGCCCATCACCATCTGGATCAATGTACTGGCCATGGCCTTTATCTTCGCTATCGCCATTCCCATCGGGGTTCTTTCGGCGGTGAAACGAGATTCATGGTTTGACCGGGGCATGACGGTTTTCGTGTTTATCGGTTTTGCCATCCCCTCCTTCTGGCTTGGCCTGCTGCTGATGATGGCCTTTGGCGTGCAGCTTTCCTGGTTGCCGATTTCCGGCATCCACGACTATGACTGGAAACAGATGGGCTTCTGGCAACAGCAATGGGATCTGGCGCAGCATCTGCTGCTACCGGTGTTTGTCTCGGCCATTGGCGGCCTGGCCGGTATGAGCCGATTCATGCGTTCCGGCATGCTGGAGGTGATTCGCTCCGACTACATCACCACGGCACGCGCCATGGGCTTGCCGGAAAGCACGATTCGTTACCGCCATGCATTGAAAAACGCCATGCTGCCCATCATCACCCTGCTTGGCCTTTCCGTTCCCGGGCTGATTGGCGGTTCGGTCATTGTTGAGCAGTTGTTTTCAATTCCCGGTATGGGGCTGTTGTTTTACGGAGCGGTTCTGGCGCGCGATTATCCTCTGGTCATGGGCATCACGGTGATTGGCGCGGTACTGACCCTGCTTGGTAATCTGTTGGCCGATGTGGCCTATGCATGGGCCGATCCACGTATCCGGCATGGTGGCAAATGAAGCGCCCGCTGATGCTGGCTGGCGGAGCCATTGTTGGCACGGTCGCGATCCTCGCCGTGCTTGCCCCGTGGATCTCTCCTTTTGATCCCAATCATATCAATGTGAAGTGGATACTCCTGCCCCCTTCCATTGAACACTGGTGCGGCACCGATACCTTGGGGCGCGATGTGCTCTCACGCATGCTATACGGAGCGCGCGTATCGCTGGCTGTCGGTTTTGTCGCCGTGGGCATTGCCATCGCCATCGGCGTGATGCTCGGCGCAATGGCCGGTTATGCCGGCGGTAGGACTGATGCACTGATCATGCGTGCCACGGATATGGTTCTGTGCTTCCCCACCTTTTTTCTGATTCTGGCTGTTATTGCCTTTCTTGAGCCAAGCATATGGAACATCATGATTGTCATCGGCCTGACCTCGTGGATGGGCGTGGCACGACTGGTGCGTGCCGAACTGTTATCGCTGCGCAAGCGTGAATTTGTCATGGCTGCAGAAAGCCTCGGGGTCTCAGCCATGCGCCTTGTCTGGCGCTATCTGCTGCCCAACGCCATGGGCCCGATACTGGTTTCTGCGGTGCTGGGCATCGCAGGCGCCGTGCTTATCGAATCGGGCCTTTCCTTTCTGGGGCTTGGCGTACAGCCGCCGGATGCCTCATGGGGCAATATTTTGACCGAGGGCAAGGACAATATTCAGATTGCCTGGTGGCTCTCCTTCTATCCCGGCCTGGCGATTCTCATTACTGTGCTCGGCTACAATCTGCTTGGCGAAGGGTTGCGCGATGCTCTGGATCCACGCCTGAGGAATCAGCATTGAGTCTCGATACAGATATTCAATACATGAGTCTTGCTCTGCAACAGGCTGAAATTGCAGGAAAAAACAGCGAGGTCCCTGTGGGTGCCGTGCTGGTGCTGAGCGATGGATCGGTGCATGCGGCACACAATGCGCCGATTTCCATGCATGATGCCAGTGCGCATGCCGAGATGCGCGTGATCCGTGCAGCCTGCACGGCGGTCAGCAATTACCGACTGGCTGGAAGCACACTGTATGTCACGCTGGAACCATGCACGATGTGTGCCGGGGCTATCATCCATGCACGCATCGGTCGTGTGGTCTACGGTGCCGCCGATCCGAAAACCGGGGCCGTCGAGTCGCTGTATCAGATTCTATCCGATAAGCGTCTGAATCATCAGCCCGAGGTGGTCGGCGGGATCATGGCCGATCAGTGTGGAGCCATGTTAAAAGATTTTTTCCGTAACCGTCGAACAGATAAAGCGGCGTCATGATATGAGTGAATCCCTGCATGTCGTCTGCCCACATTGCGATGCCGTGAACCGAATTGCTGCAAGCAATCTGGGAAAGTCGGCTAATTGCGGAAAATGCCATCAAACGCTGTTCAGTGGGAGCCCATTGGAGCTTGATACGGCACGCTTCCTCAAGCATCTGAAGAGAAACGATATCCCGCTGCTGGTCGATTTCTGGGCTCCGTGGTGCGGCCCGTGCAAAACGATGGCGCCCTGGTTTGCAGAGGCTGCGACTCAACTCGAGCCAGGCATGCGACTGATCAAGGTGAATACGGAAGCAGAGCAGACGCTGGGGGCGCGGTTCAATATCCGGAGTATTCCCACCATGGCGTTGTTCAGAAATGGCGTGGAAATCAGTCGTGTCTCCGGTGCCATGGGGTCTGCAGATATCGTACGCTGGACAAAGAGTCAGCTTTAGCCGGATTCCCCTGTTAGATTTACCGCCATCTCCATCACCCGGGCAGCCGGGTCCATATCACCCAGCAAAGCACGCAATTCGGCAAAATCCTTGCGCTGCCTGGATGCGGCTCCGCCATCACCCAGCAATGCCTCGACCTCTGCAACGATATTCTCCCTACTGGCCTGTTCCTGAATCAGCTCCGGCATCGCCGTTTTACCCAGGAGAAGGTTGGCCAGTCCAATATGTTCCAGCTTTACCACGCGCCGTGCCATGAACACCGTGAACGGCGAGGTGCGGTAAACCAGCACTGTAGGGATATCCCACAGAGCCAGTTCAAGGGTTGCCGTCCCGGATACGGCAATGGCCGCATCGGCATGCAGCCGGTAGCCATCCTGCATGCGCTGGATCAATTGCACACCGCCCTGTTCCGTGAGCGGGGTAAGCAGTGATGCATCTACGCCGGGGGCAAGCGGCACCACAGCGCGAAGCTCAGGACGCCTGACGCGTAACTCCTGCCATGTCTCGGCAAGCAGCGGCACATGCTGTGCCAGTTCCGAGGGTCTGCTGCCCGGCAGGATGGCAAGCAGCTTTACTTCGCCTTGCAAGTCGAGTTTCTTGAAAAACACATCCCTTCCCCAGCCTTTGCTGCAACTGGCGGCACTCGGGTTGCCGACGTATTCGGCCCTGATACCGTGTTTTTTAAACCATGCTGGTTCGAACGGCAGGATGCTGGCCAAGCGGTCCTGCGAAGCGCGCAGCTTTTTCGCACGCCACGAACCCCACGCCCAGAGCTTCGGGGCAATATATTGCAGCACAGGGATGCCCATTTTCCGAATGCGACGGCCGATATTGATATGGAAGCCCGGGAAATCGACAAGAATCACGACATCGACAGGGTTGGCGGCAAGATAATCGAGAACACGACGTCGAACCTTCTGAATACGCGGCAGAGATTTGAGTACATCCACCACGCCCATGACATTGAGTTCGTTCATGTCGGCAATGGGCTTGCATCCCGCCTGCTGCATAGCCGGACCGGCGATGCCACAAATTTCTGTTTGAGGGTATTGCTTAAGCAGGGCTTCTATCACTTCTGCCGCATGCATGTC
>CAZQTO010000026.1:0-20761 GCA_964596375.1 uncultured Zetaproteobacteria bacterium
TACCACCTTTGGCCGAAAATGCTCGTTGAGAAAATGAAAAGGCTTGGTTTGCAATTGATAGGGAATATAACCACTATTCAGCCTGTTTAATTGGATCATTTAGCGGCCATCGTATAATGGTATTATCCCAGCTTCCCAAGCTGATGACGCGGGTTCGATTCCCGCTGGCCGCTCCAATTCAATATCGAAAAAACGAGGGTGGCGGGGAGCTAGTGATCAATGTCCCCCACGCTAAAAAACTCCAATAAACTCAAGGCGGGTGAATAGAGGCTTAATGATCAAATTATACGCAGTGCAGCAGCTTCCCAAGCTGAATACGAGGGTTCGATTCCCTTCACCCGCTCCATCTTTAAACTTCCGCAGGTACGCATGAGTCAGTTGATCCGATTTTCCTTTCCCCTTAGTCCGCGTATGCAGGGCTTTTTGCAGGTGCGCGATGCGTTGTCCTGTCTGGCACAGAGCAATGCCGATGGACAGCCCTACGTCTGGTTGCAGGCCTGTGCCGATTTGCGTATCAGCCTGTTTGGCGAACAGGGCAGGCGACCGGGTCTGGCCGATGTTACGGGGCTTTTGTCGATCATGCAGGTACATCTCGACACGTTGGCCAAGGAACATCCGCGTTACTGTGAGCAGATCATGCGCTCCTGCGCCACCCTGGAACGCCACGAAAAAAACCTGCGTAGTGGTCTTGAGGATGCGATGACCATTCTCTCTTCGGATGCGCTGATTCACGCCTGGCTGAACGGCTTGAAAAAGCATGACTGGCTGGGTCATCAAAGCCATTTGCCACATGCCCTGCACACCTTGTGGAACAATCAGGAGCGGCGACAGGGCTTGCACGATGCGCTGCGCAACCTCAGTGAAGCTGTCATCGGCCTGCACGGTATGTTGCACGACTATGTCGGCTGGGAACATCATGAGGCTGTCGATGGGGCAGACCATCTTCGTCTGGATCGAGACAAAGAATACGGCTTGCTGATTATCGGACTGACACCCGAACAGGTGGAGGCAGGCCTCGTGCCGGATATCTCCGGAAATCGCATGGCGATTCGCCTGCGCTTTCAATCCTGGTTGCCCGGCAAGGCGGCGATGCAGGCCGAAGACGATGTGCCGTATCAGGCCATGCTGGTACCCGTGGCATGAGTAGCCCGAACGAAGCTGGCAGGCCTTGTCCGGTTTGCCGCAAGCAGGTCGCGGTTGATTCGAAGTTCCTGCCCTTTTGTAGCAAGCGTTGCCAGACGACCGATCTGGGCCGTTGGGCCAGTGGCGACTACCACATCAAGGGTGAGTCGGCCGAGCCGTGGGATTTGAACGGTGATGGTGAAGAGACGATACAATGAGTGATGTCGCGAGGCTGATTCTGGCCTCGAGCTCACCCTATCGCAGAGAACTGCTTGCCCGCCTCGGTCTGCCGTTTGAATGTATTTCCCCTGATTTTTTAGAACAGCCTCCCGGCACGATGCCGCCCGAAGATCTGGTGCGCCACAACACCATAGGCAAGGCTTGGAACGTTGCGAAACAGTATCCGAATGCGAAGGTAATCGGCTCCGATCAATTGGCCGTGTGCGATGATACGGTGCTCGGCAAGCCGGGGAATCATCAGGCAGCAGCCGAACAATTATCCTTTCTTTCCGGCAAAGCCGTGGATTTCCTTACAGGTCTGGCGCTGATCCGCAATGGCCGACAGCAGTATGCCTGCGTGCCCTTCCGCGTGTATTTTCGCAAGCTGGGCGCTGCCGAGATCGATGCCTACCTGCATGCCGACAAGCCGTATGACTGTGCCGGTAGTTTCAAGTCCGAGTCTCTCGGTATTGCGCTGTTTGAACGCATGCAGGGCGATGATCCCACAGCCCTGATGGGGCTTCCCCTGATTACCCTGAGCAGTTGGCTGCACCCTTTGCAGGCAGCCTGAAAAGACCGGGGTTTGTAAGGGCTTGCGCTAAACCATCTGTTTATTAGCTTTTTGCAACTGGCACTTATTATTGCGGGGGAAATCGATGTTTTCAGAAGAACGCCTTATCCATGGAGCACGTATTGCGCTTGAGCATCTGGGCGAAAAACTCGATGCCGGGTTTTCGGTCCGCCTGTGGGACGGCACGGTGATTCCGCTGGGTGAAAATGCCGATCCACTATGCCAATTGCATATCAAGCATCCCGGTGTGCTTGGTGCATTGCTGCGTCGACCGGGTTATGAAAACCTGCTGCGCTTTTATGCCTCGGGTCAAATCGATTTTTCCGGCGAAAGCATGTATGACTTTATCCGTGTGCTGCGCAAGAAGGGTAAAAACAGGCGCACGCGCGAGCTGAGCAAGGGCCTGATGCTGAAAAACCTCTGGCCCTTTGTGTTTACCAAGGCACCGCCGGCCAGTATCGATCACACCTATGCCAGCGAGGTCAGCGGGCGGGTGGAATCGAAGCGGCGCAATATGGATTTCATCCAGTTTCACTACGATATCAGCAACGAGTTCTACAGCCTCTTTCTCGATCCCGAGATGCAATACTCCTGCGGCTATTTCAAGACAGTGGACACACCACTGGCCACAGCGCAGAAGGACAAGCTGGATCATATCTGCCGCAAGTTGCGGCTGAAGCCGGGCGAGGATTATCTCGATATCGGTTGCGGCTGGGGCGGGCTGGTTTGCCACGCAGCGCAGCACTACGGAGTGAAGGCGCATGGTGTGACCCTGTCGCAGACGCAGCACGATTTCGCAAAGGCGAAGGTCAAACGGCTCGGGCTTGAAGACCGGGTGAAAATCGAGCTGCTCGATTACGCGAAGTTGGACGGCACCTACGACAAGATTTCCAGCGTCGGCATGTTCGAGCATATCGGCATCCAGAACATGCCGAACTACTTCGGCAAGATTAATGCCCTGCTGCGTGATCGCGGCATCCTGATGAACCACGGTATCGCCAGCCGCGCCAAACCCAATGCCAAGGCGGTCAAGCGCATCAGGCCTGAACGGAAACTGTTGCTCAAATACATCTTCCCCGGCTCCGAGCTGGACAGCGTGGGGAATACGGTAAACCAGCTACAGATCAGCGGTTTCGAGGTGCACGATGTGGAGGGCCTGCGCGAGCATTACGGCCTGACCTGCAAGGCATGGCACGATGGCCTTGTGGCCAATCGCGATGAAGCCATCCGCATTGTCGGCGAGGAAAAATACCGCATGTGGCTGCTCTATCTTGCCGGTGTGGCTATTGGCTTCACCGATGGCTCCATGCACATTTTTCAGGTCGTCGCCTCCAAGCATGCCAGCAAGGGTCCGGCGGAACTGCCATTAATACGAGACGATCTGTATCGGGACTAATCCTGATCCTGCCGAGGATTATGCATGATGCTGGGCGCTATTTCGTAAGAGAGATGAACAGTTCCGGCAACCTTTCCGGCAACCGGTCCACATGATCGATGATGGTGTACTGGCGTCCGAAAATATCAGCGACATATTCATCGGCCTTGGGATCGAGGTTGATGCAATAGGTATAAATGCCATCGCGATCCAGTTCCTTCACAGCCTGTCTGGCATCCCGAATCAGCAATTGAGCGTCATCCTCATCAATGTCGGCCGGTTGACCGTCGGTGAGAATCAACATCAGCTTCTTATCGGCTGGCTGTGCTTTCAGATAATGAGCTGCATGCCGCATCGCAGCGCCCATGCGCGTCGAGTAGGCCGCCTTCATTGCAGCCAGACGCGATTTTACTGCATCGTCCCAACCCTCGAAAAACCCTTTGATATGATGAAAGCGCACATCATGTCGGGTATTGGAGTTGAAGCCTGCAATAGCAAATGGGTCGCCTACCTGCTCGATAGCCCAAGCCAGCAGCGATACGGCCTCCTGTGACAGTTCCAGAACTGTCTGGTCACAGCCATCCGCCTTTTCGCTCAGCGATTGTGACAGATCAAGCAGCAAGGTAACGGCAACATTACGACCATCGGTGCGGTGGGATATATTGATGCGCGGATCGGGAGCCGCCCCGCCCTTGAAATCGATCAGCGAACGAATCGCCACATCCAGATCCAGTTCCGAGCCCTCTTCCTGATAACGAATACGCACCCTGTCCTGAGGCTTGAGCATTTCTAGCAACTGTTTCAGGCGTTTGGCCAAGCCCCTGTGTTTGGCCAACAGGTCATCAATTTTCGATGCATCCCCGCTGGGATGAATCGCCTCATAAACACTTACCCAGTCCGGGCGATAGTGTTGCATATTATAGTCCCATTCATGGTAATGACGCAGTGGAAGTCCATTTTGTTCTTCCTCCGTCGTTGCCTTCCGGTTGGAGCTGTCGAAGGACTCTTCTTCATCACCGCTTCCGATATGAAACCACAGGTGGCGATTATCATCCCGGTAATCCACCTTCACATTGTCGAGATATATTTTTGGAGATGCATCACTTTGCCTGCGCGTGCGGGCTATAAATGAAATCGCAATGGTTGCCATCTCCGAACTGCTGGACTCATTTGTTCCCATCACAGTGAAAAAACGGATGACAAACTCCCGGATATCCTTGTTTCCATAGGTGTATTCAGGGTCAAGTATTGCTCTGGAAATCATGGCCAGACGCAAATGAATGAGGGATACGCCCTCCTCTTCCAGCCCCTTTTCATCAGGTATCGGATGCAGGGCAAGAAACATTCTTCGCAAGCCCGGATACTTCTGCATGGCCAGGTATTCAACACGGGAATCCTCGAAGACTTCAATGGCGATACGCTGGAACGGACTCATGTTATCTGCAGCCAACTGTTGGCCCCAGCGGCGATGTGCCGCCATGTGCGCCAGTGCAGCACGATAGCGATCGATACCAGTTAGGCCTCGGTCTGGCTCATAAACATCCGGAAGATGAATGCCCAGCGCGTTATAATATGGAACAGGCTTGCGTAACTCATCGAATGCCAGTGAGTAGGGTACAAAATAATCATGATCACCCCACAAACCACGCATATAGCAATCAAGCTTACGCTCATGATCAACCAACAGTGTGCCGTGGCGTTCGCGCTGCATCACCGCATGTGCATCGGCCGAGTGCAGACCGAAATAATCCTCCTGCCGTTCGGGGTGATTCCTGTATGAAAGGATGCCGTATTCGACCCAGTTCTTGAATCCCTCCAGGGATAAAGAGGCAAGCAGACGCGGTGCCTGCTGGAGCAGTGGCGGCAAGCCGGGGCTGGGGATGGATATTTGCTGTCCATGAACAGAGCCGGAGGTGCGCAGCATCATATTCCGCATCAGTTCGATATACTGTTTGAACTGTTCGTAGCTCTGTAAACGGCGGGACACCGCGCCACTGGTTTGCAGAAACGGCGCCATGGCATCGAAATTGGCGTGGCTGGCTATGTCGTGCGCAAATTCGCGCAGATCCACCAACACCTCTTCACCCACCTGGCCGGCAACAACCGGAGCTTCTTCCAGATACGCAAGCAGCGGTTCCGGCCCACGCCCCATCTTGCCAAGAACGTGGGCATTCTCGATATAGGAAACGATGCCATCGACAGAAAGCAAAGCCTTGGCCTCTTGCATGCGGGCATCGAACACCCTGTCGACCTGAGCGAAATTGCAGCCCAGCCTCTGCCAGTATGTTTCAAACTCCAAGCTTCTTTCGACAGCATTAGCCATCGATGCCCCCACCAGACATCAGGGGAGCATCCGGATAAGCTGAGCTCGAATGACAGTTTCCATAAGTCATACCAGAAGCGTCCTCAAGAGAACCACGCAAGCCCACATCAGCAGTACCTGAATGCATCAACATTTCAAGGCAGGCTGAATGTTTTCAGCAATATCATATGAGGGGTCTCTTGCAATCTGACGCATCAGACAAAGGTGGGGCTGAAATATTCCCAAGTCAATGTGCCATCCCTGCCAGGTCAGTGCATGTAAAATGGACTCTTGCATTCATGCATTGCCTCAAGACAGTCCGAAGTCCACTGTAAATTGTCTTGTGATTGTATGTGCTCTGAGTGCCCGGCATTTTCCGAAAAGAGTCAATCAGGAATGTATTGAGGTTTAATGTTTGCGGAGTTTTTTTCCGCTGGTATCGAGTTTGGCAATCGCTTCGTTGAGCATGTCTTCCGCTTCCTGTTCCCCCACGTGCTCGTGGATCAGCTTCTCCGTTGCATCGACCACCATATCCGCGGCTTCGGCGCGGATTTCACGCACGGCCCGCTGTGTGGCGATTTCGGATTCTTCGCGGAAGGCTGCCTCGCGCCGCTTCATGTCGGCCTTCCACTCATCCATCATTTGCTTGTGATGTTGGCGTACACGCGCATCACTCTCATCGAACATGCGGCGCGCATCCTCAGAGGCATTATCCAGTTGCTTTTGATAATCCAGCTTCAAGCCTTCGGCTTCCTCGCGCTGCTTTTTTGCCTGCGCGATTTCCTCTTCGATGATGCGTGTTCGCTTATCCAGAATGGCTGCCAGACGCGGCAATACCAGCCACCTGAGCAAGGCGAAGAGCAGAGCAAAGGAGACCAGAGTCCAGAAGATTTCGGATGGAAAAAAAGTGACATCAAATTGCGGCATCGATTTATCTTCCCTCGGGCCCTATGCCTGACCCATGATGATGAAGGCCAGCACCAGGGCGTAGAGGGCAATGGCTTCGACCAGCGCAAAGCCGATCCATGCATACTTGGAAAGGATGGGCTCAGCCTCCGGCTGACGGGCGACCGCCTCAATCATCTTGCCGAAGATGTAGCCGATGCCGATACCCGATCCGGCCATGCCGACAGCAGCCAGTCCCATACCGATCAGTGCGGCGGATTGAGTTTCCATGCTTCCCCTCCTTTGAATAACCCCTCAACTATGCGGATGAATGGCATCATCAATATACACGCAGCTTAGCACACAAAAGATGTAGGCCTGAATAGCGGCGATAAAGATTTCCACGCCGAGCAGGGCCACCGAAAGGGAGAGCGGCACCCATTGGACATACCACGGGGCCAGCAGGCCGAAGAATGCGATGACGCCAAGTACGGTGTGACCGGCGGTCATGTTGGCAAACAGACGCACGGCCAGTGAGACCGGCCTGGCCAGAAACGATAGCACCTCAATGGGAATCATCAGGGGCAGCAGGAAGGCGGGCATGCCATGCGGAACAAAGGTCAGGATGAAGCGCCAGCCGTGCAGCTGGATGCGCAGGTAGATGGTGTACAGGAATACGGCGGCGGCCAGCGTGCCGGTGACGACAATCTGTGTGGTCGGGGCGAAAGAACCGGGCATCAGGCCGATCAGATTGCTGCCGACAATCAGGGTAAACAGGGTGAACATGACCGGAACATAGCGCTCGCCATGCTCGTGGATGTTTTTCAGGGTCATGTTGCGAACGAAGTCGTAATATAGTTCGCCCAGCAGTTGCCCGCGGCCCGGCAGAACGCTTCGGCGTTGCAGCAGGAGCATGAGAATTGCAGTTGAACATACGCTGGCCAGTAGCAGGGCGATGGCGGTGTTGGTCAGGGAGATGTCCACGCCGAACAATTCCATTGGAAGTTGCGTGTGCACCGTGAAGGGATGGAGGGGTTGCATATGCTGCATCAGCGATCGTTCCCGGGCTTATGATCCAGCCCCATGACGTAATAAAGATTGATAAAACCGGCAGCCACGCCGAAGGCGAAAAACAGCAATAGAAACAACGGTCGGGTGTCCAGCCAGCGATCGAGCATGAAGCCTGCACCCAGTCCGAGCATGGTTGAGGCGACGATTTCCGTGCCGACCCTGAGGCCCCATTGATGGCTGTGTGCGCGGTCGCCTTTCAAGCGGGGCATGCAGAACCTCCTGAACAGCCTTGCTCACATCATCCCCGCTGCAGACTTCCCGGGGACGGTGTCACTGCAACTAAGTATAGCTCAGCCATACATGAAACTGTATAGCTGCGCATAAAGTGAATATTATGTATTGATATTCATTATTCACCTTGGCATCATGCCGCCATGAGCGATGTGCAGGATACCATCATGGATGCGGCCGAGCGGCGATTTTCCGACTATGGCTACAGCAAAACGACCATGGCCGAGATTGCCGCCGACTGCGATATGAGCGTGGGCAATCTGTATCGCCATTTCAAAAACAAGGAAGCCATTGCCGTGGGGAATATGCGGCGCCTGCTGGAAAGTAAGCTGGCTGCAGGCATCCGGGCTGCCCGGGGTAAGGACGATGCCCGCGATGCGCTCTCCGCCTTTCTGCTGGCCCGCTTGCGGCTGGGGCACACGCATTATGCCGGAACCCGGCATCTGTTCGATATGATGCAACTGGTCAATATGCGGCATCGCGACCTGCTGCTTGAGTATGAGGGCAAGGTGATCGAAGCCTTGGCCGGCATTGTCCAACGCGGTGTCGAGCAGGGCAGCTTCCATACCTGTGATGCGCAGCAAACGGCATATGATATTCATCAGGCGACATTGCGTTACAACTCGCCCATCAATCTGAAGAACAACCTGCTGCCCACCCTTGAAGCCGACCTTGCCCGGCTGCTGGCACTGCTGCTCCGGGGCCTGGCGTGTTAGCTAATACAAGCAGTCGTTACGGCTGGATCAGTATCGGCCTGCATTGGCTGATGGCACTGGCTATCTTCGGTCTGTTCGGGCTTGGTCTGTGGATGACCCAGCTGAATTATTACGATGCCTGGTATCACCGTGCGCCCGAATTGCACAAAGCCATTGGCATGCTATTGCTCCTGTTGCTGGGCTTTCGCTTTATCTGGCGGCTGGTGAACACGCGCCCCGGGTTGATGGGCCTGTGGTGGGAGAAGTTGATCGCCCTGATGGTGCACCGCACGCACTATGTCCTGATGTTCACCGTTACCCTTTCCGGCTATCTTATTCCCACAGCCGAGGGAAAGGGGGTGGATGTGTTCGGCTGGTTCACCGTTCCAGCCCTGTTCCAGTTCGACAAGCAGCAGGCAGACATGATCGGTCTGCTGCATTTGCTAGCCGCTTGGGCCCTGATGGGTCTGGTCGCCATGCACAGTGCGGCTGCATTGAAGCACCATTTTGTGGACAGGGATGCAACCCTGACACGCATGCTGGGCCTGCCCCGCAAACCATCGGGGATAAGCCCGAAAACCAAGGAAAACAACAAGGAGAAAATATCATGAAAATAAAACTACTGGGCGCGGCATTGCTCGTCGCCATAGGTCTTTCCACTGCAGCTCAGGCTGAAGAGTACAACTTTGATATCAAGGGACAGCACGCCTTCATCCAGTTCAAGATCAAGCATCTTGGCTATAGCTGGCTGCTCGGGTCATTCCAGAAATTCGATGGCAAGTTCACCTATGATGAAGCCGATCCGGGCAACAATAAGGTCAGCGTGACCATCGACACAGCCAGCCTCGACACCAACCATGCCGAGCGCAACAAGCATTTGAGGAGTGCTGATTTTTTCGATGTGGAGCAGTTTCCGACAGCCTCCTTCACCAGTTCTTCGTATGAAGACAAAGGAAACGACACGGGGATTGTGCACGGAACGTTGAATCTGCATGGCGTGAGCAAGGAGATCGCCATCGAAGTCAGCCAGATCGGTACCGGCCCCGATCCTTGGGGCGGTTACCGTCGCGGTTTTGAAGGTCATACCACACTGCATCTCTCCGACTACAATATGAAGAAGGCCGGCATGCTCGGCCCGCTTGCCGAGAATGTGGAAATCTTCCTGTCTATCGAAGGCGTGAAGCAGTAATTGAATCCAGAGCATGGGCACAGAGGGCCGTATGCCTCTGTGCCTGATTCTGTACAAGGCAAAACATCAAGGAGATATGTATGAATGAACGCGTTATTGCCGCAAAGGCACCGAAGGTGATGGAGCTGGAACCCGGCACCTATTACTGGTGCGCCTGCGGAAAATCCGCCAATCAGCCCTTCTGTGACGGTTCGCATGCCGATACGGATATCGTGCCGCAGGCCTTTGAACTGAGTGAGAAAAAGAACGTGGCTCTTTGCCAGTGCAAGCACAGCAAGAACCCGCCGTTTTGCGATGGCAGCCATAAGAGCCTTTAAAGAAAGTCAGAAAAGGAGAGGAAAGCGCAATGAACAATAATCTGTTTTCACCGGTCACGCTTGGCCTGATGAGTCTTGCCAACCGCATGGCGATGGCGCCGATGACGCGCAACCGGGCACCGGAAGGGATTCCAACAGCCCTGATGGCTGAATATTACGCGCAGCGTGCCGAGGCCGGTCTTATCATTACCGAGGGAGCACAGATATCCGAGCAGGCTGTCGGTTATCCGGCCACACCGGGCATTTACAGCGAGGAGCAGGTGGAAGGCTGGAAGCAGATCACCTCTGCCGTACATGACAGGGGCGGGCATATCTTCGTGCAGCTTTGGCATTGCGGCCGCGTTTCCCACCCTGATTTTCACGGCGGCGCCTTGCCGGTTGCCCCGAGCGCCATCAAGCCTGCCGGTCAGGCTTTCACCTACACGGGCCTGCAGGATTTTGTCACCCCGAGAGCCCTTGAGTTCAGGGAAATTCCGGAGATCGTCGAGCAATATCGTCATGCCGCAGCTATGGCTATCAAGGCCGGCTTTGACGGCGTTGAAATCCATTCGGCCAACGGTTATCTATTGGATCAGTTCCTGCGCGACGGTTCCAATCAGCGCAGCGATGCCTATGGCGGTTCGCTCGCCAACCGTGCACGTCTGCTGCTTGAGGTGACCGGAGCTGTATGTGATGAGATTGGCGCTGACAGGGTAGGTGTGCGCATCTCGCCGGTGAATGGCTTCAATGATATGCACGATTCCAATCCGCAGGCCCTGTTCAATCACGTCGCTGCAGCATTGTCGGAACTCAAGCCTGTCTTCCTGCATGTGGTTGAGGTGAGCATGGCCGGCGAAGTGGATGATGCCGTCAATATGCAGCAGATTCGCGATCGCTTTAATGGGCTTTATATCGCCAATGGCGGCTATGACAAGGTGCGGGGCAATGCAGTCATCGCATCGGAAGCAGCGGACATGGTGGCCTACGGCATTCCATACCTGGCCAATCCCGATTTGATTGAGCGCTTCCGCAGGGATGCTTCGCTGAATACCCCGGACATGGCCACCTTCTACGGTGGCGATGCACATGGCTACACGGACTATCCAGCACTGGATGATGCCTGATGGGCTTGCTGGTGAACGGCCAATGGCACGACCAGTGGTACGACACCAGCAGTTCGGATGGCCGCTTTGTGCGTTCCGAGGCGCAGTTCCGCAGCGCCATCGGCAGCCCTGATTTCCCTGCCGTAGCCGGGCGCTATCATCTTTACGTCTCGCTGGCCTGCCCGTGGGCGCACCGCACGATTATTTTCCGCAAGCTCAAGGGTCTGGAGGAAATCATTCCGCTTACCGTTGTGCATCCGCATATGCTGGATCAGGGCTGGGCATTCGATCCTGTCGAGCCGCTCTACGGCCTGCACTACCTGCACGAATTGTACAGCAGGGCTGACGCGAATTATTCCGGCCGCGTCACCGTGCCGGTGCTGTGGGACAAAAAAAACGAGAGCATTGTGTGCAACGAATCTGCCGAGATCATCCGCATGTTCAATTCGGCTTTTAACGAACTGAGCGGCAATACGGTCGACTATTACCCGGAGGCGCTGCGCGGTGAGATCGATGCCATCAATGCCTTTGTCTACGAGAAGGTGAATAACGGTGTGTATCTGTGCGGTTTTGCTACCGCACAGGATGCCTATGAAGAGGCCTACGAGGCATTGTTCACAGCACTTGGTGAGCTGGAAGCATGTCTGGAAAAGCAGCGCTATCTTGTTGGCAACAGCATTACCGAGGCTGACTGGAGATTGTTCACCACGTTGATTCGCTTCGATGTGGTGTATGTCGGGCATTTTAAATGCAACCGCAATCGCATATCGGACATGCCGAATCTGTGGGCCTACCTGCGCGATCTTTATCAACAGCCGTGCATTCGAGAGACAGTGAATTTCGAGCACATCAAACAGCATTACTACTATTCGCATGAATCCATCAATCCGACACGCATTGTGCCCAAGGGCCCGCAGCTCGATTTTCTGGCAGTGCATGATCGGGGGAGGTTTGCATGAGCATCAGCATCGTATCAGCCATGAACGTGCCCGAAGGTGACGGGGTCACCGTCAAGCGGCTAATGCCGGTGGCAGGCCGTATGAATTTCGACCCCTTTGTACTGTGGGATCATTTCGATATTGCCAAGGGCGGATTCCCGCCGCATCCGCATCGCGGTTTTGAGGCGATTACCTGGATGTTCGCCGGCGGCATGCAGCACAAGGACAACCTCGGCAATGAAGGCACGGTGCATGCCGGTGGGGCACAGCGCTTCACTGCCGGGCGCGGCATCACCCATTCGGAAATGCCGGACGGGCATGCGGCCGGCATCCAGTTGTGGATTAATCTGCCGCAACGCCTGAAGCGAATTGATGCCGAATATCAGCAGGTTGATGCCGATGCGGTGCCACGCGAGGAGACGGGTGGTGTCAGTCTGCTGCATATCGTCGGTTATCGTGGATCTGTTCGCCTGCACACCGATGTCGAGTATCTGGAGGTTTCGCTTGCAGCCGGAAGCCGCATGCAGCGCAATATTGACGATGGTTGGCGCGGCATTATCTATGTCGTGGAGGGGGAGGCGACACTTCGCACGGAAGACGATTCTCCCGCCCAGCCTCTGGTTGCCGGTGATGCAGCACTTGTTGAAAAAGAAACAACCCTGTCCTTGCACAGTCGCGACGGCGCAAAGTTGATGTGGTGCTTCGGCGCGCCGCATCATGAGCCGATCCATCAGCACGGGCCCTTCGTCGATTGATGAACCTGATTGAAAACGTCCGATTGCTGGCGACCACTGATGCAGGCTAGTCTTTAGCCATGAAACAACGAGTCAAATTCCTGCTGCACTGGCTGGGTGTGGATATGATTCACGTCAGCCACGGCGAACGTTTTCTGGCCGGTATCGGTGCGCTGCTTGGCATCGCCATCTGCTGGGGCATCAGCATCCAGTTCCTCGGGCCTTTATCGGTCACCCTGATCGTGGCCTCCATGGGCGCGGGTGCGGTGCTGCTGTTCGCCGTGCCGCACGGTGTTTTGGCACAGCCCTGGCCGGCCACGGGAGGGCATCTGCTCTCGGCTGTTGTCGGCGTTACCTGCGCACAGCAGATCGATGAGATATGGCTGGCTGCCTCCATTGCCGTGGGGCTGGCCGTGCTGCTCATGCATTATGCCCGCTGCCTGCATCCGCCGGGTGGCGCAACGGCGCTGATTGCAGTGATTGGTGGGGATGAGATTCATGCGCTGGGTTATAACTATGTGCTGGAACCAATCATGCTCAATGCGTTCGCTCTGCTAGGCGTGGCCTTGTTGTTTAACAACCTGCTCAGTACCCGACGGTATCCGGCGGCATGGGCCAAGAAGGCGACCCAGGCCAAGTCCCTGATCACGGCATCGGGTATTCGTGCGGAACATGTGCGCGCTGCCATGGATGAGATGGATCTGGTTGAGGACATCAGCGAGGAGGACCTGCTGCGCATTATCGCCAAGGCAGAGGCCCATGCTGTGCAGGAACACGCTGCCGCAGAGAAGGAAGCCGACAGGAAGAAGGCATGAGCCGCATTCACCGCTACACGGGTGAAGAGGTGATTGTTGAATTCGAACTCGGACGCTGCATCCATACCGGTGACTGCACGCGCGATTTGCCCGCAGTATTTGATGCTCGCCGTACCGGGCGCTGGGTGCATCCTGATGGCGCGGAAGCCGAACAGGTGGCGCGGATTTGTGGCGAATGCCCGACCGGGGCCCTGCGCTGTATCGACAAGAGCAGCGGGGTGTCGATGCATGTTGTACCTCAGGAAAATACCATCCAGATCATAGCCGACGGTCCGTTGTATGTGCATGCCGCCATACAGGTGGATGGCGTGCCTGAGGTAACAGGACGCGCCGCCCTTTGTCGCTGTGGTGCCTCACGCCTGATGCCGCACTGCGACAACTCGCATCGGGAGATCGGTTTTTGCGATGCAGGTCTGGTGGATATCCCCATGCCCTCTGAGGCGGCGGAGCATGGAACGATTTCGGTCAGCACGATCCCCGACGGTCCGCTGCTTATTGAAGGACCGTTCACGCTGCTTGATGCCAAGGGTATGGCCGTGTGCAAAAGCGGTAAGGCGGCTCTATGCCGCTGCGGGGCTTCGAAGATGAAACCGTATTGCGATGGCTCGCACAAACATATCGGATTCAGGGCAGAGTAGGATGGTCGCCTGTTTCACCGAGGAAACCTTCACCTTCCTGCGCGAGTTGGGAGAAAATAACAGCCGCGACTGGTTCAAGGAGCACAAGGCCGACTACGAAGCACAGGTGCGCCAGCCGGCACTGGCCTTTATCCGCGCCATGGCGCCTGAACTGGCACGCTTCGCCCCGGAGTTCACGGCCGAGGACCGCAAGGTCGGTGGCTCATTGATGCGCGTGCACCGCGATGTACGTTTTTCGAAAAACAAACTGCCCTACAAGACCAATATCGGCATTCAGTTCCGCCACAGGCAGGGCAAGGATGTTCATGCCCCCGGTTTCTATCTGCACATCGAGGCCCATGAGGTGTTTGTCGGCGCCGGCATCTGGCATCCGGAGGCCGATACACTCAAGAAGATTCGCGGCTATATCGATGCCCACCCGACTCGCTGGCAGGATGTTCTGGAGAATAACGAGTTTGCGCAGTGGTTTCACATGAGCGGCGATGCGCTCAAACGTCCGCCCAGAGGCTATGACGTAGGGCATCCGCTGATTGAGGAGATCAAGCGCAAGGATTTCATCGCCATTGCGCCGCTGGTGCCTGAGCTGATGCTGGAGCCTGATCTTCCTGCCCTGATCGGCGGATATTTTGAGGTTAGCGTGCCGTTGATGCAGTAGCTCTGCCGTGCCATCGGGGTGCCCTATTAGACCTTGCAGTCAATCCAAGGACGGTCTATAAAAGGAAGACGGGGTAGCGCAAGCTGAACGTATGCATTCAATCGGACTCAAAAAACGCATCATCCTGCCGCTTATAGCGGCTGGGCTGGCTGTCTTTTCGATTGGCGTCTATTTTGTCAACCACCTGGAAGAGCATCAGAAGGAAAACACCGTTCTTCTGGAAGCTGAAGCCATACAGAGCCACCTTCAGTCAGCCCTGGATACCAAGGCCGAGGTGATGGCATCCAGCTTGTATTTCATTGTCCAGAATAAACAGCTTATCGCTGCCCTGAAGGCCGGGGATCGCCAAAGGCTGTTGGCGCTCGCGACCCCTATTTATGAGCGCCTGAATAAGCAGAACAACGTCACGCACTTCTATTTCCACGACGCGCAGCGCATCAATTTGCTGCGTGTGCACAAGCCGGAAAAATATGGCGACAAGATTGATCGCTTCACAGCTGTTGGTGCTGAGAAGCGCGGTGCGCTGTTCTCGGGGATAGAGTTGGGGCCGCTGGGGACATTCACGCTGCGCTCCGTCATTCCCGTTTTCGAAGCCGGGCAATTGATTGGTTATCTTGAACTCGGACAGGAGATTGATGGCATCATTTTTGAAACGCGCGCCATGTTTCATGTCGAACTCTTGATGTTAATCGATAAACAATATCTCAAGCAAAGTGCCTGGGAAGACGGGATGCGCATGCTTGGTCGGCCATTCGACTGGAATGAGTTGTCGACGGCTGTTCTGGTATCCCAGAGCCTGCCGAATGTACCTGTTGGCATACTGAACAGGATGGTCGCTGCCAAGTCTTCGGGCATCACAATCGGGCAGGATATTGATTTACATGAGCTGACCTACTGGGCCGGTATCATTCCCATGAATGATGCCGGCGGGCGACCGGTTGCCACACTGGTCATGCTGCGTGACATGACACCTCTCATCAGCCAGACAAAGCTGGAGTTGCTGTATTTCACAGGTATTTCCGCGTTCATGGGTATGCTCATTCTCATCCTGTTTTATTTTATTCTGGGGCGGACCGAAGAAGCCCTGAGAGTGAGTGAAGAACGTTTTGAAAAAATAAGCGCTTCGGCACAGGACGCCATCATCAGCATGGATAATGATGGCAATGTCTCCTTCTGGAACCATGCTGCCGAAGCGATTCTGGGTTATTCAGAGGCTGAGGCGCTGGGCAAGAACCTGCACGATCTGATTGTCCCGCAGCGTTTCCACGAGGCTCATCTCAAGGCCTTCCCCGCATTTCAGAAAACAGGTGAGGGAGAGGCAATTGGTAAAACACTGGAACTGGCTGCGATGCACAAGGATGGTAGGGAATTCCCCGTTGAGATCGCTCTATCGGGCACCCTGATTGATAACAAATGGAATGCCATTGGCGTGCTGCGCGATATTACCGAACGCAAACATGCGCAGCGCGAGATTGAACTGGCGCTGAATGTTCAGCGCGTGCTGGATTCGATATTGAATATCGCGCTACCACCGCTGACCCTGAAGGAGGTTCTGGCCAAATCCCTTGATACCGTCCTCTCCATTCCGGCGTTCTCCCTTCTGAATAAGGGCTCGATTTTCATGGCCGTCCAAGGTGAGGAAACACTGGAAATGGTGGTGCAGCGCAATCTGCCTGAATCCCTGCTGCAATCCTGTTCGGTGCTGCCTTTTGGTCATTGCCTGTGCGGCAAGGCGGCAGCCACGCGCGAAATTATTTTCGTCAACCACCTAAATGATGAGCATGAAATTAGATATGACGGCATTCAGCCGCATGGGCACTATTGCATCCCGATTTTGTCGGGCAAACGCCTGCTTGGCGTGCTCAATTGCTATGTTGAAGCAGGACACATCAGCGAGGAAAGCGAACGAAAATATCTCAAGACCGTGGCCGATACTCTGGCTGCCGTCATCGAACGCAAGCAGGATGAGGAAGCGCTGCAGCAACTGGCCCATAACGACACATTAACCGGCCTGCCTAACCGCACGCTGTTCCATGATCGTCTGGAACAGGCATTGGCAATGGCACAGCGTAATCAACAGGAGTTTGCGCTGTTGTTCCTGGATCTTGATCACTTTAAGGAAATCAATGACGCATTGGGCCACGACATGGGTGATCTGCTGCTCAGGGAGGCATCAACCCGTCTCCTGGCGTGTGTGCGTAAAATGGATACGGTGGCCCGCATGGGTGGAGATGAATTCACCGTGATTCTTACCGAGACGAAGGTGCCCGAAAATGTGGAGCTTGTAGCCAGGAAAATTCTGCAGTCACTGCTTGAGCCATTCGACCTTAAGGGAGCATCCAGCAAGATTGGATGCAGTATCGGTATCGCTATTTATCCGACGCATGGAAGGGATAGCGAAACCCTTCTCAAGCATGCGGATGTCGCCATGTATAATGCCAAAAAAACGCGAAATGCCTTTTGCTTTTTCAGCGACGATCTGCAGGGCGATTCATAAAGGCTTCATTGCAGGCCTCAATCGATTTCTTCTGTGCCACCTTTCACATCCTCAATCAGACTGCGAATCTCTTCGATAGCCGCGATGTTGCCGTCGTCGATCAGGTGGATAATGGCATTTTCAATGGTTCGGGGCAGTGCTGTGGGCTCATCCAGCGGGCCGCGCGAGTAGATGATGAAGCCGTTGAGGAAGCCTTCAAAATGCTCGTCGGATAGTTTCTCGTAGTTCTTGTTTTGCGAGCCGGCCATGAAGGACTTGATGCGGCTGCTGCTGAAGTCAAAACCACCCAGCTTAAAAATATCCTTGATCTCGAAATGCCGGAGATTGTTGGCGATGCAAATCTTCTTGAAGATATTGTTATTGGTCATGCGCCAAGCCTAGTGGAAAATCCGACAGGCCGGAAACAAAAAGGCCGCAGCAGGTGCTGCGGCCTTGAGTTGAGGCCTTATACCGAGAGTGCTGAAGCTCAGCTTGTGGCGACAGCCAAAGCCTGGTCGATGTCGGCCAGGATATCGTCGATGTGCTCGATGCCGATGCACAGGCGAATCATATCCGACGTCACGCCGGCAGTTACCAGTTCCGCTTCAGTCAGCTGGCGGTGGGTGGTCGAAGCCGGATGGGCAGCCAGCGATTTGCAGTCACCGATATTCACCAGACGTTTGAACAGGCCCAGCGCGTCGTAGAATTTCACCGCTGCATCAAAGCCGCCCTTGATGTTGAAGGTGAGCAGGGCCGAAGGCCGGCCATTGGTGTATTTCTGCGCCAGGGCATAGTACTTGGAACTTTTCAGGCCGGCGAACTGCACCGATGCAACGGCAGGATGGGCCTCCAGATGTTTGGCCACCTTGATGGCATTGTCGCAATGCCGCTCCATGCGCAGGGCGAGGGTTTCGATGCCCTGCAGAATCAGGAAGGCATTGAACGGGCTGATGGCTGAGCCTGTGTTGCGCAGCGGCACGGTACGGGCACGGCCGATAAATGCGGCTGGACCAAGTGCATCGGTGTACACCACGCCGTGGTACGAAGGTTCCGGATTATTCAACATCGGGAAACGCTTGGCATGCTCGGCCCAGGGGAACTTGCCCGAATCGACGATTAAGCCGCCCAGCGAAGTGCCGTGCCCGCCCATGTATTTGGTCAGCGAATAGACGACAATCGTGGCGCCGTAATCAATCGGCCGGATCAGCATCGGCGCAACGGTGTTATCGACAATGACCGGGATGCCGTGCTTGTCGGCCATTTTGCAGATGCCTTCCAGATCGACGATGTTGCCGGCCGGGTTGCCGATGGATTCGCAGTAGATGGCCGAAGTCTTGTCGTCGATCAGCGCTTCCAGAGCTGCCGGGCTGTCGTCCTTGGCAAAGCGCACATCGATGCCCTGCTTGGGCAGCATGTGGGCAAACAGGGTGTAGGTTCCGCCGTAGAGCATCGGCACGGTGACGATATTATTACCCATTTCGGCGATGGTCAGGATTGCATAGTTGATGGCCGCACTGCCTGAGCTGACGGCAAGGCCGGCGATGCCACCCTCAAGTTCGGCAACCCGCTTTTCCAGTACGTCGGCAGTCGGGTTCATGATGCGCGTGTAGATATTGCCGGGCACAGCAAGGTTGAACAGGTCGGCGCCGTGCTGCGCATTATCGAATTCGTAGGCAACCGTCTGATAGATCGGCACGGCGACCGATTTGGTCGTCGGGTCGGTTTCGTAGCCGGCATGGATGGCAATGGTTTCTTTTTTCATATTTTCTCCTCTGGTTGTGTGTCTAAGATGGACGGGCTATGCGGCCACGATCCTTGAAGTCGGTGTTTTCGTATACCAGGCCGAGCCAGTTATTGACGATACTCTTGGCGGTATCGCGCCATGTATTGTCGAGCAGCGGCTCGATATGATCCTCGGGAAAGGCGGGCATACTCTGACCTGCCTTTTTTGCTGTCAGTACGGCCTGCCTGTAACGCTCGGCAATGGCCATGGCATCATCGTTGAAGTAATGCTCTGGATAGGGCGGGTAGTCGTCGCGTTCATCCGCGAAGAAGCGTTTGACCTCGCGTTTGTATTCCTTGAGCAGGCTGTTGGTATCGTATTCCGGATGCCCCTGAAAATAGACAATGCTGAACTGGTCGGGGCTGACTGCCATATGCACGCCCCCTTCCTCGCTTTCAATCAGGATGGTCAGGCCGGCCTGCTCCAGCGATTCGCGACTCACGGCATTAAAACGCGAATGCGGCACATCGAAGCGGGTGTTGATATCGCGCAAGAGCGGGTGTTCCTTATGCACGACGTGGTGACTGTATACCCCCCACAGCTTGCCTGCAGGGCGAAGTTGGCGTTCGATATGATACAGCTGTTTGACCAGTGCATGCGTGGCAAGGCAGGAGCACAGCACTGAAGTGACATGCCCATCGGCCCATTCCATAACCTCCCTGAGCGGTTCCCAGAAGGCCTCCTGATCGAGCGACGGGTTGGAGACATTGGCTCCGGTGATGATCAGCGCATCCAGGCCCATGGTGCGGATATCGTCGAAACTCTTGTAGTAGTGATCGATGTAGGCCTGTGATTCAGCGCCGCGCGGCAATGCCGGGATGGTGAATGGATGAACAAAGAACTGGGCGATCTGGTTGCAACTGCCGACCAGGCGCATGAATTGCATCTCTGTGGCAGTGAGTGCTGCATCGGGCATCATATTGAGCAGGCCGACATGCAACTCGCGGATGTCCTGACGCAGTGCATCATCAAGCGATAAAACCTTCTCACCACGCTGACGAAGTTTCTCGAAAGCGGGCAGCGGATGATGTGCAACCAGTGGCATGTTTCCCTCTCCAAGGTCAAAGCCCGAAGCATATTCAGGCTGAGGACTTAAGCATAACCACGCGTATGGGGGATTGTCGAATACCCGCAGGGTTTCATCCGGGCACAAAACAACCACCGAAAGGTGGTTTTTTTGTATGGTGGAGGCGGCGGGAGTACTCGGGCTTTGCCTCGCCCTTCGGGCCGCCCTCACTTTGCTCATGCGTTCAGTTTGATTGAAATTGTATCGTCCTCACTACGTTCGGGCGTTCAAACGCGCCGCAAGCGGCGCTTATTGTCGAGCCCGCTACGCGGCTTCTCCTCCCGCCACAAACAAAAAAACCACCTTTCGGTGGTTGTCTTGTATGGTGGAGGCGGCGGGAGTCGAACCCGCGTCCGGAAACCATCAGCCAATGGATCTACATGTTTATTCCGTTCGAACAGCACCCAATGAAAACCAAACGGACAAAGCCATCACCAGGTCGGTTCGTAATTGTTTAACCCAGGTGCCACGAGCCTCCAGCAGTCTGAGCGGTCCCATCTTAAGGGCCCTGGACGGCTAGGCGATGGGCGACCTATCCGGCAGGGTCACTTACGCAGCGTAAGCGAGTTCTACGTCGTCGTTGGCAGTTAATGCCGT
>CAZQTO010000027.1:0-18887 GCA_964596375.1 uncultured Zetaproteobacteria bacterium
AAGCAAGATGACCCAACACGTCCACAGCTCAAGCAAAAACCACAAATTGTAAAGAACGAACCGCATTTCTGCGGGGTCCGGAATCATATTGTCCCCGAAGGGAAATGCAAGGCCGGATGTGCTTCCCGTCTGTCATCGTTTTGCAACATATGACTGACGGGCGGCGAACTATATGGAGGCAAATCGCTGCGTCAACACCTTTTTTCAAACTACTCAAAACGCGTTAAAACAGCTTGCTTCACACCCCGAAGGGCGGCGAACTATAGGGGTGCACGTACGCGCGTCAACACCTTTGTCGCAGCCCGCCGGAAAAGCCCTGCATACCGCGCTACAGCCCCGTTTTCCCATGCCGGGCCTGTGCCCCGCTCAGCCACAACAGCAGCACTGAATCAAGCCATAAACAGCCACACCCTTAAGTTCGATGCAAACACCGGGCTTGCATCCGCCCGTTCGCTCGCTAACAGCACCGCTATATATAATATAGTATGGCCAAACGGCCCTGCATGCATAAGCCATGGCCGCAACGACGCACAGAGGATGCATACCCATGTCTTTGCAATACCTTGTTCCTGCTCTCCAGCTATCGATTGGCCCGGTCATCGTGATATCGGGCGTCGGTTTGATTTTGCTTTCCATGACCAACCGCTTTGCACGGGTCATCGATCGCTCAAGGGAGATGGCAAAGCTGCTGCGCAGCGATGCCGCCTGCGAGGCCCATCATGTGCAGCATCAGATCGATATCCTCATGCGCCGGGGGCGCCTGCTGCGCCTGGCCATCGTGCTGGCCTCCACCAGCCTGCTGCTGGCCGCAGCACTGGTCATTACCCTGTTCCTTACTGCGCTGCTGCAGCTTGAGGCGACCATCCTGATCACCTGCCTGTTTGTGCTGTGCATGCTCTCGCTGATTGCCGGCCTGATATTCTTCCTTGCCGATGTGAATATCTCGCTTTCAGCTCTCAAGCTTGAAGTCGGCGTGGGGCTGCAAGACAAGCCAAAGCCATAATCCCTCAATTCAAAAGCGGTTTCAGCTTCAGTTCAGCCCCCGCCCCTACACTGCCTTCATCTTCACAACAGGAGGCAATACCATGCAAGACGCGTCATCGATTAAAGTCTGGGATATCAGCGTGCGCGTGTTCCACTGGGCGCTGGTCGCCTTCTTCGCCATCGCCTACATCACCGGAGAGATCGAAACCGAGACCCTGCATGCCTGGGCCGGCTATGTGATCATCGGCCTGTTGGCCTATCGCCTCGTCTGGGGACTGGTTGGAACAAAATATGCGCGCTTCTCCGATTTCATCTACAGCCCGGCTGAGATCATGGCCTATCTGAAAAGCCTGTTAAGCACCCACCCGAAGCACTACCTCGGCCACAATCCGGCCGGCGGCGTGATGGTGGTATTATTGATACTGGGGCTTACAGCCGTCAGCTGGACAGGCTTAAAGGCCTATGAGGCCGAGGGAAAGGGCCCGCTGGCCGCAGCACCGGCCATCACGCTGTCCATCCCTGTTGCACAGGCTGACGACGACTGGAATGGGCATGGCGGCTATGGCGAGAAAGACGAATTCTGGGAAGAGGCACATGAGGCCGCCGTGTATTTCATGCTGCTGCTGATCGCCCTGCATCTGGGTGGTGTGGCGGTGTCCAGCCTGCTGCACCGCGAGAACCTGGCGCGTGCCATGGTCACCGGGCGTAAGAAGCTGCCGAAGGAATAAACCAAACCGCAACGCAGAAGGGCCCCGTTCGGGGCCCTTTTTCTTGCTGCTTAAGATGATGCCTGATCAATGCATGTGCAGGGTGGTTTGCTCGTTGGGATGCTGCTCGGCGTACTTGTTGGCGAAAAAGACGGAGATGCTCATCTCGGCCATCACCACAAGCACGACCACAATGGCGATGCCGATATATATCTTGGTCGTAGGTTTCATGCCCTTTTTCTCGGAACCCTTCATTTAACCCTCCGAATCATTCCTTCCCGCCTCAAGGCTTGTCGAATGCCTCTCCCAGCCATTCAGCCATTCTCCGCGAATAGACCCATCGTATTGACTATCCGCAATCATAGCGTATTTTTCGCCTCAATATGGCTGGTGCGACTCCTTGTGTGTTGGCTCCGGTTTTCAGCTTAAAGGTCCCACCCCGGTAACAAGAGCTCATGGAGCTCTTCCTCTTCGGAGGATAGCCGGGGTGGTCGCATTTCCGGCTAGTAATATTCAACCATCCCATCCTTGAACACATCCCATTCAGCATCAATGCATGTGCAGGGTGGTTTGCTCGTTGGGATGCTGCTCGGCGTACTTGTTGGCGAAAAAGACGGAGATGCTCATCTCGGCCATCACCACAAGCACGACCACAATGGCGATGCCGATATATATCTTGGTCGTAGGTTTCATGCCCTTTTTCTCGGAATCCGTCATTCAACCCTCCGAATCATCAACTCAAACCCGGAAATCCAGGATACCACTCAGCATGGGAGCCGGTGTTATTTCCCATGACGGGCTTGGTCAACCACCCTTTCGGATCGATAAAGCTGTAGATCGTCTTTTTCGGCTTCTCATGCCAACTCAGGTTAAAAGCGCAAAGTCCCTTGGAAGGAAAAAACTCCATATCGCTGTAGGGTAAATGATCATGCACCCACCAGGCCATTGCTTGCCAGTCAGCGCCCTGCCGAAAACGTTCGGTGAACCAAGGAACAACTATGCAAGCCGTCGCTCCTTTACAGCCGTCAGCATCCAATCTGTCCCAGATATGGCCTGCATAATTAGCTTCGTTCGAGGAACAGTTCAATTTGTTCTTGTTACCGAACTCATTGACCGCACAGGATCGATATGCCGATCGAATTTCGATGCGTCCGAATGTCTCTTGCAAAGGCTCCAGCAGGGTTTCGCAAAGCTTCGACCCCACTTCAATAGCCAAATCGGGATTATCCGGAATATTGGGAATACCATGAAAGTTCGAGATTTCGCTGTACAGAAAATCGCGCATAAAGAAACTATTCGAAAGCCGTACTCGACCCAGTTCTTCGAGAGCTTTAACTGATCCTGGTTTTTTCATGCCCTTTTTCTCGGAAACTTTCATTGAACCCTCCGAATCATTCCTTCCCAGCTTCCGCTCATGCCTTCAGCCTCATCCCGCAATCATCCACATTACGCTACGCATGGCATTGGGTAGGCTCTATTGAGTATTCGTAAACCCCTTCTTTGCCATGTAGTTTGTCCAGCTCTTTCATTACCGCTCTCACAGTATCAATTGATGCATGCATTTCTTCTCTAAGCTCGTTGTTTAGTTTGTCGTGATATTCACTGGCCTTGTTTAAATCGGACATAGAGAACTTTTTCGACTTATAGTGAACAAGCTTATTTCTAGCCTTTCCCAGCTTGACCATTCCTTCATATGCTTGGCCATGCGCAGGGAAATCTTTGCCAGTTACAAGTTTCGATAGCACAGTAATTTTTGATATCATATCAAGCTTGTCTAAATGCTTCTGAACGTATGCATCCCCCAAATTCGATGCTCCGTAATCATATGCAAATGCTTCTAAGCACATCGCAGCAAACACTATTGGAACGGTGGCTGTTTGTTCCCGCTTTTCGTAAAGAACCGAAAGATTCATCTGAGCGATATGAGTCTCATCCGCTCCAATCGATGCCGATTCAATTTTTTCCATCTCTGCACAAATGCCCTCATAAGCACTTACGTTTGAAAGGCAGATTGCGAAGTAATGCCGGTGAATACTAACTCGATAATCGAACTCCATTAGCTTCCGACCAGCTCCGTAGCAAATATATCTATCTCTTGCATGATCCGATGAGTTTCAGTGAGAGCCACGATGATCTTCTGGTAATGCAGGATGTCGTCGTAGCTGAGTTGGCGGCCTGAGCGGTCTTTGAGCCATTTCTGAGCAGGTTGATAACCACCAATATAGAACTCCCATGCAACTAGTGGTACACCTTCAAAGTATTGATCTTCATTAATCCATACCTTGCCGTGAGTATCAGATGCTGGTTCATAACCGGGGCTAGTTTTGGTGATTTTTCGGGTGACTTCATTATCGCCATCTTTCGGATAGCTGGTGATATAATCCTCAACCGTTGGCGACTCAAGCAAATGCACCTGCCGCAACTGCCCTCCAAGCTTCACCAACTCCCAAAAGACATCGGCATCTTTGGGGTACATAATACGTGGGAAATCGATTTTCAGGAACTCTTTGTAAGTCTCCCGATAGATCGGCGAGTGCAACACGGCATAGATGTAGTCCAGAAGATCAACCGGCGCGAACGTACCTTCATCACTTTCCTTTTCCGGCACAAACTCTAAACCCAAACCTTGAGCAATCGCTTCAACGATTTTTGCATTCAAATTGGGTTTGCGTTCACTGCTTTTCCCTAGACTTTGTTGCCTATCCTCATCAGGATATAGATATAGAGGGAAAACATTAACACCACCTCTTCTAAAGCAATTTGCATCAATAGCATATTTCGACACTGTTGCTAAACACCACTCGATAGCACCTACTGCCATACCTTGTCGGCCAACACCGAGCAGAATATTGTCCTTATTAAGAGCGTGATTAATTAGCTCCGTTCTTGGATAATCCATCATCACGCAACTAAGATAAGAGTACCTGTTATCAAAAGGACGATAATTACATAGTGTGTTTTTATTTTTCCAGAACGCATCATCAATAACTTCTTTTCTTGCATGAGATAGCTTCCAATCTCTATTATCTTTTATCTGATATTTATCATAAATATCATCATCTGATAATTCATGTGAGCGTAGGTCTTGTGCTCGACTATCAATTTCATCTTTGTCCCATCCTACTGCAAAATGATCTCTATGAGTTTGAAAACCCATCACATTTACTAAAAAGAGTTCCGTAACTGAAAAATAACAGCCATACTTTTTGACAAGACCTTGATGTTGATATTTAAAGACATAATTCGGTTCAAATGGATGAAACGATTTAAAGTCTACATCTGTTAGGGCTCTCTCACTCAAGAAATCATATTTATGATTTCTCAGCCCATACAAATCATTGTGGTATACTTTTGCTAATTCTTTTGGATTCTTCTTGCCTGTCTTGACAAAGAAATTAATTGAAACACCTTGCTGAATATCGAAGACATTTACATCTAGTGAGCCGTCAGGCGCGGTTTCTTTTTTCTTACTATTTCCATGCAGATCAATGGTATAAATCTTGTCGTAGGTTTTAAGTAGATTCCAGCGCATGCCTCGAAAGGTTGGGTTGTCTAAAAAACCATGCGGGTTAATGAAAGCTAAGATGCCCTCCCCATTCTTTTCAATGAAATGTTGCGCATATCGCATAAACTTGACGTAATCATCATTGATCCATTTTGGATTGCGTTCTTTTAGCTTTTCTTTGCCACCAGGTTCTTTTTTGTAGTCATCCATCAACCGCATAATCCAGTCGCCTTTGTTGGCGCTTTCACCGCTATACGGCGGATTGCCTATTACCACCATCACAGGTGTATCACGCTTTACGTGGTTGGCTTCGTTGGCTTCGCTGCTTAACCATGAGGAAAAAAGTGTGCCGGTGTCTGGGTGGTGCTCTTCCAGCGAGTTGGTGAGATAGATGTTGAAGCGTTTCTCCTGCTTGGCCTTGAAACCTGTTTCGGTCAGTAGCATATCCAGCTTGAGATGAGCCATCGCATAGGAAGCCATCAATAGTTCAAATCCGTTCAGGCGGGGAATTAGATGCTCCTCAACATAGCCGCTCCACGCTCCTTTCATTGCATTGAACTTCTTTTCGTAAATGAACTTCACAACTTCAGCGAGGAAGGTTCCGGTGCCAGTGGCCGGATCAAGCACCTGAACTTTGTGAACTTCTCTCTTTTGTTTAATTGCCCGACCTTTATTTTGACCTTTGCTTTTGCCAGTCACCTCAACTTCCACAGTAGTTTTAGATGTATCCGCCAGACCATCCTTCAAACCGAATTCGGTTTTGAGAATTTCATCGACACCGCGCACGATGAAATTTACAACTGGCTCCGGCGTGTACCAAACACCACGCGACTTGCGAAGTTTAGGATCGTACTCGGCAAGGAAGGTCTCGTAGAAATGAATGATCGGATCATGCGTCATGGTCGAACGACCAAAACCCTTTAGCAACGATCCAATATCCGTGGCACGGAATACATCGGCAAGGTTATCCACGGTTGTTTTGATACGGTCATCAATATCAACGCCAGCCACATGATCGAACAGTTTACGCAGGAACGGATTGGTCTTCGGAATAAGCTCTGCTGCTTCCTGTCTGCTGAAAGTATCAAGCGTTGGATCGTGCAAGCGAGCTGCAAACATGCCATAAGCAAGAGTCTGGGCATAAATATCTGCAAACTCTTTCGGCTCCAGATCGTGAATCAAAATGTCTTTGAAGCTCTCGTATTGCTGTTGCAGAGCAGTGTTCTCGTGACTCTCTTCATCAGACGTGATCGCCTTCTCTAGAATATTCTGCAACAGGCGTGCTTTGGCAGCCATCATTCCGGCAAGCTTTTTCGGTGACTTAATCGTTTGACTGATATAAGTACAAAAGTCCTGAATCCGATTGGTAAACTCATCAAAGTTTTCAGGTAGTGGCGCGATCTCTTCTGACAAAGGAAGAATCGTAACCGACCTTTTCTCAGCAATACGGATTTCAGCAACCAACACACCATGCTGGAAAAACTGAAACCAGATGTAATCGGTGATAATGAGGTTATCAAGTGCTTTGCGGTAACGATCAAACTGTTCTTTATAGGCTTTGTTATTCAGGTCTTTACAAAGATCCTTGGCTTCGATGAAACCGACAGGAATTTTGTTATTGGTGATGACGTAATCTGGGTTGCCACAGTCAGTAACTTTTGATGGTTCGTTGGTGACTTCTACATCTGGTACAAGCGCACGAATTAATAATTCCAAGTCCGAGCGAAAAGAATGCTCACTAGAAATTCCAGATTGAAAGCGCTTGTTTATCGTTTCGATGTACTGATTAATATTCATGCCTCTCCCCGACAATCAACCGGAGTAGCATAGAACATTGAAGTGGGTTCGGGAATGCCGAACCCATAATTGAATCACATCGGGTAAAGTAGGCGGATGGATTCGGGGACGTCTTTCAAGATTGCGTCAGCACATAGCGGCCTGTTTTATTGCCGCCGATCTTCTCGAGCACGCCCGCATCGAGCAAGGGGCCCAGCAAATCCATCGAACCTTGCCAGGAAATACTCAACTCCGCCCATATCTCGAATGGCACCAAGCCTCCCGCGTAATAAGTGCATATATTATGTTATAGGGCTACACTCACATGACAAATAGGGTGACGGAAAAAATAAGAGCTGCATTGAAAATTGAGTATAAGAGGGGGAAGGGTATGGAGTTTGAGATTTATAGAAGGCCTGAGAGTCAAAGAATTTGGGTTGTGCGAGCCCAAGGCGGAATGTTCGTCCGGCACTTTGAAAAAGGAGAGACTATTGCTATTGGGCACTTAGATTTCCTAGACCTTAGAGAGATACATCCGTTCATCGTTGAGGATCCCGAGCTTAAAAAAATGATGAATTCAAAAAATAAGGCATCTAAAAACCCTAGGCCTGATCGCACAATTAGTTCTCATTTTAATCAGGTTAAACAATTTGTTCATGGTATAAATATTGGTGACCTAGTTATCACTGTTGATTCACGATACTTAATGTATGGGCGCATAATCGGATATGCTCAAATTGAAAAGAAGCCAATTCAATTGCATGGAATAGAATCTGAAAACTTAACCATGCGGTATGTATTGCGGCGAAAAGTTCAATGGGGACCCCGACTTTATAGAAAAGATATTCCATCCAATATGGAAAACACATTAAAGGCGCACCAAGCAGTGTTCAATATCGATAAATTTTGGACCAATGTTTATCATTTAATTTACCCAATGTTTATTTCTGGCTCAAGGGTATATACATCACTAAATATTAAGCAGAAATCCTCAATAGATGGCAGGAGTTTAGCTAAATTTTATTCATTGATGTCAGATATTGAGTTGATGTCAAAATCTATTGCTGATATAGATTCATGGGAAGATTTTTCAGCCTTAGAAAGGCAGTTTACTGGAAACCTAAATCTCGAAAGCAAAGCGGAGTTTATGTCTCCAGGCGGCTTATGGAACTCAATCCAATATGAGCACATAGAACAGTTATTCACTTTTATCATATGTTATATATTTGTGTTTGGCGGGGAAATCCCACATATATTCAAAGCAAAAGGAATCATCACTGCTGAAATGCGCGGGAAAATTCTAGATATGCTTCTATCGAAATATGATCAGAAGTTAATTCGTCAGATGCGTGAAAAACTTCGGTCCGAACTTCCAGAAAGGAATACATTGCCGTTGGAAGATTCCTCGAATGATGAAGCGCAGTAGCGAGCTGGATAGAGCTGGGCCGGGGCAAGCCTAGGGATTGAGGCAAAAGGATGAAGGGGCTGAAAGAAGGGTTTTAGAAGATTTCTTCGGGCGCGGCGAGTGAATCAGAATCCCCGTGGGCAACTCACATCGGATAAAGCAGACGGATGGATTGGGGGGAGCCTTCAGAATCAAAGCTGAGGGAGAACTGGCCGCAACGCACGTTGCGGGTGGGGGTGCATTCGGACATTTCCTGAATCACTTCCTCAAAATAGATATCGGCAATCATCTCATTCCCATTCTTGCTGCACACATCGATCTGCAGGGTTGCCCCATCCGGCCAACCGCCGCGCTCGCACAGCTTCTCCAACCCTGCATGCTTATCCACCCAGCCCATCAACTCAGGATGCGTGGCCGCTGTCAGCGTCTCACCCTTCATGCTTGTTTGCAGTTATCCCAAATCCGGCTATAGTTCGGGCATCAAGTTTATGGATTGGGGATTCCCGGTCGGCAAAGGGTCTCGGTGGATGCATCGGGGCCTTTTGTTTTTTCAGGGAAAACATTTCAGCCCCCATCCTTGAACCCTTCCCGATGGATTTCTGTAAAACTTCTCTTGCAGCACATCATAGGCACGATTGGGCTGATCCGGACGCAGCACATGAACACCGACCGGCCGAGCTACCAAATCGGCCAACTGTAACCCTGGAGAATTACACTTCTTATCTAAAAATGTGATTTCAAATGGCAGAGTTTCCCGAACGTAGTTGTTGCCATCACAAACCCGGCGGAACTCAAGCTCTAGTTCGTTGTCCTCCTTCTTCCCTCGCATCTCCACCATGATATGCGTCTTCTTGTCCGTCGCGCCCTGCGTTTGCAGATAATAGAAGGCTCTCTCTAGCCCAAACCCAAGCGCAATATGATAAGGATTCCCCGGCTCGGAATATCTGGATTTCAAGTGATCTTTCTTGATGGCACAACAAACAAGCGTGAACCGGGTGGCTGCAACAATCTGGCTCAGGTCGCCAAGGAACACTTCTTTCTTTTCCTTGGTCTTCAGCGAAGAAAATGCTTTGTCGTCCTTACGGATATCGCGCTCGTGGAGAATGATGTTGTCGTGCCCAAAGTGATTGAACTTTACCGCCTGAATAGCGGGGGTTAATTGATGGATATAATCATCCTTTCGCATGATACAGAACGCGAGCACAAAAATCGGATAACCTGGATCAACCGTATCAAGCCCGTGATCCCCGCTTTCGTCTACAAAGACGATGTAATCAGAATAGTCACTCATAACGCTTTTCTCCCACCCCCCAATGCCTCCCACGCTCATGGCAAGCCTCCAGAACTGTTCATGAGTCAAGTATAAGTCAAGCTATTGGTCAAGCTATACCTTGACCGCAACGCGTTTAAAGCCAGACATAAAAAGCAACTTATAAGGATACAGAGTGTGTCATTTAGGCAACCTATAGGTTGCTTCTATAATTGGAGCCAGACCTGTGCCTTCACCCTTGCTTGAGAATACCGTACTGCCGCTTGAGCCAGTAGGCGCACCAGGCGATGGCGAACAGCATCACGATACTGCCCAGCACATGCGCGCTGGTCGCTATGCTGTGATCGAAGCGTGCAAAACCGGTTTCATTGAGGATGAACTCCCAGTCGTGGAAGCCGTAGGGCGAAGTCTCCCCAATATTGCCACCGAGCAATGGTAGTGACCGACTGCGCGCATCGTTGATGTACGGTGCCATATCGAGAAAATTCTCGCCGAACCACCAGGCGCAGACCCCTGCCCCGAAGGCATCGCGCGTTTTGAACCACAGCACGAACAGGCAGACCAGCGGCATGAGCAATTGTCCGAGACTGCCGCCCAGGGATGTAAGCACAGCTCCGAAGGGGCGGAAGATAATATGCCCGGCCTCGTGGAAGGGCAGATTGATCAGGTGCAGGAAGCTTTGTCCTGCGGCGTTCGAAGCAAGGGATGCCGGAATCAGGCCCCAACTGAACCAGATGAGCAGCAGAAGCACGAAACCCCGCCCGTAGAACGCCAGCTCGTTATCGGCCTGCGGGATTGGCAGGGATGCGATGGCCTGCTGTTTGGCTTCGGTGCGCTGCGCCTGCTTAGCCTGATAGCGCGCATACTTGGCGAACACGATGCCGCATGCGCTGCAGCTTAAAGCATCGTCGGCCTGCTCGGCGGCGCACTTCGGGCAGATCATACTCAGAGCAGGAAGCGGCCGGTTTCAAGTAGCAGGCGCACGGCCAGCGCCACCACCAGCGCCACGCCCATGGACAGGACAAGGGAGAACAGCGCATCGCGCCGCCCGATCACCCGGAGCATCACGGCAAAGGTGGAGATGCACGGCACATAGAACATCAGGAAGACAAGGAAGGTGGATATCTGCACCCAGTCGAGCACGGCACCGACATCGAAGGTGCCCAGCGCCTGATAGATCATCAGCAAGCTGAGTTCCTTTCTGAGAACACCGAACAGAATCGGCACACCAAGCACCACCGGCAGGCCGAGTGCCCAAACGCTGATCGGAGTAAGTGCCTGATTGATCCACATATCGGCCCCGACATGATGCAGCAGGGCCAGCACGATGGAACCGCCGATCAACAGCGGGGTCACGATGGTCAATATGTCTTGAGTCCGCTGCCATGTGGCATGCAGCACCGGCTTGATCCTGGGCACGGCATAGGCCGGGATTTCCTGAATAATACCCGGGCTGATATCGGGATAGCGCTTGACCAGCAGTTTTCCCAGCCAGGCGATGATGAACAAATTCAGCATGAAGATGGCAAATATCCCCAGCCCGCCGAGATACTTGCCGCCGAGTGCCAGAATAATGGCCGAGCGTGCCGAGCAGGGCACAAAGGTAATCAGGAGAGAGGCCACAATGCGGTCGCGCCCCGAAACCACCGATCTGGTCGCGGCAATGGCCGGCACATTGCAACCCAGGCCGAGCAGGAAGGGCACGGCCACCTTGCCGTGCAGGCCGATATAGTGAAAAAAGCGATCCACCACGAAGGCCACGCGCTGCATCACGCCCGATTCCTCGAGCAGCACCAGCATCAACACCAGCGGCAACATATAGGGCACCACAATACCGATCAGGCCGACCAGGCCATCGAGCACGGCACGCCCGACGACACCGATGGTGCTTACCGGCTGCCACTGCGCGACCAGCTCGGCCAACCTGGCCGAGGTGGCGGCATCGATGCCGGTGCTGATCTCGAAGACCACGAACAGCACCAGGGCAAACATACCCAGGCTGCCAAGCAGGCCCCAACTCGGATGCAGGAAGACGGCATCCAGCCGGTCCTCCCAGGTAATAGTCTTGGAACGGTGCGTTAGCTGTGCCACCTTGCCGAACAGGACCGCAGCGCGGTGGTGATAATCGGCCACGACTTCTTCAGACAAGGGCCTCGGCAAAGCCTCATCAGCGGCGCGTCGAATCGCCTCCACCTCGGCTGCGGCAGCGGGAAAATGACAGGCAAGCTCGGTGCGGAAATAGGCATCGGCCTGCTTGAGCTGGCGAATCAGGAAGGCTTGCGGCACACCAAAGGCCCGCCGAATCCCCGGCTTATCCACCGCCTGATGCATTTTCAGGCCCCATTGGCGGATGTGCTCGCCCGAAGGCTGCGGCAGCGGGCATGTCTTTTCGCGCACCGCCTGCGCCGCACGATCAAACAGCCGCGCGATGCCCAGACCCTTGATGGCGGTCATCGGTACAACAGGGATGCCCAATTCCTTTTCCAGCAGCGGGATATCGATCTGCACGCCCTTGCGCCGCGCCTCATCCATCATGTTCAGACCCATGACGATGGGCAGTCCCAGCTCGATCAATTCGAGTGTAAGTTCGAGATGGCGCAGCAGGGTGCTGGCATCGACGATGTGAATGAGCATGTCCGGACGCGAAAAGGGGGCAGGCGGTTCATCACCCTCATGTGCTGAAATCATCGGGCGGGAATCGCCCCACAGCAGGTATTTCAGGCCTTCAAGATCGTCGCCCTGCAGATTCTGCAGGGAGCGGAAAGCGGGCAGATCGACCAGTTCCACCTCATCCAGGCCGATCTGCACATTACAGCGCTGATAAGCCGCATCCGTGCCGGCCAGATGGCCGCGATCGATACTGGTACTGGCCACAGCCTGAAACAGGGTGGTCTTGCCGGCATTCGGCTGACCGACCAGGGCAATACGCAGGCGCTGGCTGCCGCGATAAAACGGACCGGATAAGACAACCTCTTCCACGAAATGGGCGGGTGCGTTAATGATGGTACCTCGCGATGAGCATGGCGCAGCTTACTGCGCTTTTAACGCGCCGTCGAAACCCTGTCTGTCTTGAGCGGTCCGGTTTGAGCTGCCTGGTTTGAGTGGCCGGCCTACAGGCGAACGTAATCCCTGCGGTACTTCACCACCTTCTGGATATAGCGGCGGGTTTCTTTATAGGGAAGATGATTCACCAGCCTGTCGTAGACCTGCGGCGGTCGGCTCTTGTTGATCTGGTCGAGCGCAACGCTCCGGTTCTTTGAGAATGCCTTCAACACATTCGACGGGCCGGTGTTATAGGCGGCAATGACGCAGTATTCGCGCGAGGTATTATTATACACGCCCTTCAACTGCTCATCGAACAGCACCCCGAGATAGGCTACGCCCAGTTCAATATTGTTGTCGGGAACAAACAGGAAATCGCGGGATGGTGCCCTATCCCTGCCACGCGCCTTCTTGTATCCCTCGCGACCGCCACTGCTTGGCACCAACTGCATCAGACCGAAAGCAGGGGCGGAGCTGACCGCAAAGGGATTGAAATTGCTTTCGGTACGAATCACGCCGAACACCAGGCTTTCGCTGACACCGTATCGTTTGGCAAAGCGCTGCACCGCCGGTTGATACTTCTTTGCCTGCTTGTCCTTGAAGTTGCTGACCATGGCAAGATTGATGAAGTGAACCGTCTTGCTGCCAGTGTCTGTCTGGATGGTTTTTGTCTTTCTGGCCTGCTCAACCAGCCAGTCGGCGAACTTCTCCGCCGCCTTCGGATGACCAATCGGCTTGCCTGCGCGATCAAGCACCAGACCGTAAAGATACGGTGTCGAGCGGCTGGTCAGCTTGATCTCGGCATCGGAGAACAGATCGACAGCACGCGGATCATCCGGTGTGAGCAAGGTGGTGACGATCGCGCTCTTCAGGCTTTTTACGGGATCGGCCTCTTCCAGGGTCTCAACCGTGACGCGACCTCTGTCGAAATCGACCACGGCCCGGCTCTTGTAGTTATGCGTATATTTCACATAGTGGGCGCGATCCGGGGTGCGCGTATTCTTACCGCCCCACTCCTTGCCGGCCCGCCCCGACAGGACCGCCATGAGTTTGTTGAACTGGGCACGCATCACGCGCAGATCCCGCAAGGCCTGGGCCGGATTGCGCTCGTAGGATTTGCCCATGCTTCTGGCCGTGCGCTCGATGGCCTTGGCCGGATTGTTGCTCGTGGCGATCCTGGCGACATCGAGCGCAGTATTCACGTTCGAGCTCAGCGATTTACTGCAGGCAGTGAGGCCCAGGCCTGTGCCTGCCACAAACAGCAGCGCGATGATCATGCCAAACCAACGCGAAGTGCTCATAAGCCCCTCCGTCTGCCGCGATAAAACGGGCCGCTTAAAAGAAGCTCTTCCATAGGATGAACGGGTGCATTCATGATGCTATCTCGCTTGGGCATAGCGCAGCTTAGCGTGGTTTGGGCGCGTCGTCGAAACCCGACTCAGGCTTAAGCCAAAGGACAGGATGGGTGTGTTCAGAACCAGGGGCATGACGGCTGTGATGGTTGGATGGCTTGAGATTGCGCGAAGCTTGCTTGAGCCCGTCTTATTTGAGCCTGTCTCAAAACCATGGACACAAAAAGGAAGAGGGGGTGGATGCGTCCACCCCCTCCTTTCTCCCCCCCCCATTTCCCCGGAGTGTCTGCGTCTTATGCCTTCTTGTATGACAGGATTAAGACGAACTGCTCAAGGCGAACAACAGACAGCCATCGGTTTCATTTGCCGCCCCACCCAAATACGCATTTTTGCCAGCGCAGCATGAAATGCAATCCAGCAGAGGTTAGGGGTGGTATAACTTTGGTTAGAGGGGCAATGCTGTCGGGTGGCGCGGCGGCTCAGGCAGGCAGGCGTTAAATGCTTAACTAAAGTGATGAATGCGCCTACAATTTGCCTGATGGGGATGAGGCCGTGAAAGTTCTGATTGCTGATGACCATGCACTGTTTCGCGACGGCCTGCGCAGCTTTCTGTTCGGCACAGGCCTGATTACGCAGGCGGTAGAAGTGGAGAATTTCAATGCGGCCCTTGCATCCCTGGACAAGCATCAGGACTTCGGCCTTGTTCTGACTGATCTATATATGCCCGGTATGCATGGCACACAGGGTGTTTCCCGTTTGGTAGAGAAAGCGGCACCTGCGCCTGTTGCCGTGATCTCGGCAAGCGAAGAATGCAGCATGATGCGGGAAATCATTGCTGCCGGTGCAGCAGGATGCATCTCCAAGGCTTCAAACCCCGATGTTTTGCAGCATGCACTGCATGTGATCATCGCCGGTGGTATTTATCTGCCTGATCGTTCGCTGCTTTCAGCCGATGAAGTGCCCGGGGGCAGTCAGCTTTCAGCGCGCCAGATGGCGGTCCTGACACTGCTCGCCGAGGGCATGTCCAATAAGGAAGTGGCGCGCGAACTCGGCCTGACCGAAGGAACGGTGAAGCAGCATTTGATGGCTATTTATGCCTGCCTTGGTGTCAACAGCAGAACCCGGGCGATTGTGACTGCGCAAAAGATGGGCCTGCTGCCCAAGGACTCGTGAACACCCATACCGGGCGTGGCGATGTGGAAAACCGATGGCTTTACTGGGTGATAAGCTGATGGATGGTTCTGTTTAACTCATTGATATCGAAAGGCTTACGCAGGGTTAGTTCAGGGGATGTCTCCTGACGATCTCCGGGCTCTTTCATTTTATCGTATCCTGTAGCAAACAATATCGGCGCTGAGGGATTCAACTGGCGGATTTCCTCGGCTGCCTGCCTGCCACCCATCCCCGGCATAACCAGATCAAGGATGGTTAAGGCGATTTGATCCTGATGCTGTGCAAACAAAGCCACCGCTTCCTCGCCATTGCTTGCCAGCATCACCCGGTAACCCATGGCTTCCAATACCTTGCCCATCGATTCGCGTACCGGGCCTCCATCATCAGCAAACAGAATCATTTCACCCTGACCATGGAATATTTCCTGTGATGGCGAAGGGGCGACATGATCACCCGGCTGTTCCTGCAGTGGAAAATAGATATCAAATGTGCTGCCGCAACCGGGATTGCTGTCTACATGGATGATACCACCATGGGTTTGTACCGAACCAAAGACCATGGCCAGGCCGAGTCCGGTTCCCTTACCCTGTTCTTTGGTGGTGAAAAAGGGGTCGAAGATGCGCTGCTGGTCTTCGTGGGACATGCCAATGCCATTATCATGGATGCTTAAGTGCGCATATTTCTCAGCCATGCTCAGGTGACTGTATTTTTGTTTAAAGGGGGCATCCGGGGTGTAGGCATCCAGCTTGATGGTGATTTCAGGCGTGGTGGAATCTTCCAATGCATCGCAGGCATTATTGGTTAGATTCAACACGATCTGCTGCAACTGGGTAATATCGCCTTCAATGGGCAACTCATCCGAACATATGTCCTGTTCTACGCGTATATTCTCAGGAATACTGAGCACCGTCAGCTTCAGGGCCTCTTTCATAAATGTGGTCAGGGATAGATGATGCAGTTCGACCTGTTTCTTACGCGCAAAAGCCAGTAGCTGTGAAATCATATCGGCAGCCTGACTGCGGGCCTGATCGATCATCGACACTCTGGTCATCAGTTCCGCATCATCTTTTAATTTGATTTGCAGCAGGAACACATTGCACGAGATGCTGGCCAGTATATTGTTGAAATCATGGGCAATGCCGCCGACCAGAACGCCGAGCGCCTCCATCTTCTGAGCATGCAAGAGGAGCTCTTCACTTTCCTTTAAGGCTCTGGCTGTGTTTTTGTGATCTTCGATCTCTTTCTGCAGCTGTTCATTGGTTTTTCTTAATTCGCTGGTTTTCATGGCAACGTGTTCCGCGAGCCCCTGCTGCATGTCTTCCAGAGCCTCGACCATCTCATGGTGACGAACATGCAGTTGTTCCAGCTGTAGTTCAAAGGCCGCGGCAATCAAGGAGAAAAATAAGAAAACGCCCGGAAAATACATAAGAACAGCATCGCTATATGGAAGTGTAATCATCCCCGTGACATGCATGACAATCAGTAGCCCAATCACGCATGCATAGGCGGAAACCCAGTACCAGGCTAAAGCCAGGCCCACTAACAGAAAGGCAAGAAAAGGCACGACCAGAGACCATATGATGCCGAGGTCTGCTATACCGCCATCGATAAACACTGCGATGAACATGATAAGGGCAGTGGTCATGATAATATTGCGAAAATAGGGGAGAAGTTTTCTATACTGATTGACCTTGAAACATGGCAGCAGAATGCAAAAGGTGAAAACCTCAACCAGGGCAAGGCCTATGCGACCTGATGCAATATTGATCATGGCGAAAATGGCGGCTGTAGGCGTTGCTATAGAGGCAATAAATATGATGGTCTGGCATTGGAAATCAATGTCCTGAGCTTTGTCCAGAGGATAGCCCGAAAATAATCGGGGAATCTTTATTGATCTGAACATGGATAGGACTCCTCTCTTTCCCGGTCAAACATTGCGCCACCCCCCTCCGGATTTAAGTCAAAACCTATCACTCAAGCAGCTGCATGAGCCACATTTACCTCCTCACCTTGAGATAAAAAGGGCCGGCGCTAGTCTGCACAAGCCGAACACACTCAGGAGTCCGCATGTTCCAGCTTTACTACGACCACGCCGCCCGTGCCCGCGATGATGTTCTGTCCGGCCTGACCGTCGCCTTTGCCCTGGTGCCGGAGGCTGTAGCCTTCGCCTTCGTGGCCGGCGTGAATCCACTGGTAGGCCTCTATGGCGCCTTCCTGATGGGTCTTGTCACTTCCATCATCGGCGGCAGGCCCGGTATGATTTCCGGCGCCACAGGCGCCACGGCCGTGGTCATGGTGTCGCTGGTCGCCCTGCACGTCGTGGAATATCTGTTCGCGGCTGTCGTGCTGACGGGATTGTTGCAGGTGGCCTTCGGTGGCCTGAAATTCGGCAAATACATCCGCATGGTGCCTTATCCGGTGATGCTCGGTTTTGTGAATGGTCTGGCCATCGTGATTTTTCTGGCCCAGATGGATCACTTCAAGATTGAAGGAGCCGATGGCATCATGCACTGGCTCACAGGTACGCCGCTGTTCACCATGCTCGGCCTGGTCACCCTGACCATGGCCATCATGTTCTTCCTGCCCAAAGTGACCCGCGCAATCCCTGCGGGACTTGCGGCGATTATCACCATCAGCCTGATCGTCATTTTCGGCGGTGTAGACACCAAGTCGGTGGGCGATATTGCCGATATCAGCGGCGGTTTCCCGGCCTTCCACCTGCCTGCCGTACCGATAAACCTGGAGACCCTGTGGATCGTTCTGCCCTTCGCCGTGATTCTGGCCGGCGTTGGCCTGATCGAATCATTGCTGACCATGAGTGTGGTCGATGAAATGACCGGGACACGCGGTCAGGGTAACCGCGTATCCATCGGTCAGGGTGTGGCCAACACGGTCAACGGCTTCTTTGGCGGCATGGGTGGCTGCGCCATGATCGGCCAGACCATGATCAATGTTTCCTCAGGCGGCCTGCGCAATCTTTCCGGTATTGCGGCGGCCCTGTTCCTGCTCATGTTTATCATGTTCGGTTCCGATCTGATTGCCATGGTGCCACTGGCCGCCCTCGTCGGCCTGATGTTCATGGTGGTCATCGGCACCTTTGAGTGGGGCAGCTTCAACCTGCTGAACAAGGTTCCGCGCGAGGATGCGTTTGTCGGCATCCTTGTTACCGTCGTCACCGTGTTCACCGATCTGGCCACCGCCGTGATTATCGGCGTGATTGCCAGTGCGCTGATGTTCTCCTGGAAACAGGCGCGCCATATCTATGCCATCCGTGAGGATCAGAAGGACGGGTCGCGCATCTATCGGGTACATGGCCCGCTGTTCTTTGCCTCGGTGCATCGTTTCGGCGAGTTGTTTGATCCTGCCAACGATCCTGACGAGGTGTACATCGACTGCGCCATGTCGCGCATTGCCGACCACTCGGCCATCGAAGCAATCGACAATCTTGCCGAGCGATACAAACAGGCCGGCAAGCATCTGCATCTGACCCACCTTAGCCGGGAGTGTGTCGAGTTGCTGACCACCGCTGCCGATCTGGTTGAGGTGAATTTCAGCGAAGACCCCAACTACCACGTCGCCGACGACAAGCTGGCTTAAGTTCTCGCAGCCTTACCGCGAAACAACAGCCATGGCTGACAAGGCCAAATACAGCACGCCGACCCTTCATATGGCC
>CAZQTO010000027.1:18987-20743 GCA_964596375.1 uncultured Zetaproteobacteria bacterium
AACAACAGCCATGGCTGACAAGGCCAAATACAGCACGCCGACCCTTCATATGGCCGTGCTTGATGCCATCAGGGCGAACTGCCCGGACATGGCCGGCAAGCATCTCGATATCGGCAGCGGCGACGGCAGCCTGATCCGCCTGCTGGGGCAGCATTTCAAGATGAACAGCAGCGCCTGCGACTATATCGACAGTCTGATGGAGCTTGCCGGACAAAAGGTGGATGTGGTCAATCTCGATCTCGAACCCCTGCCCTACCCCGACGAAACCTTTGATCTGATCACCTTCACCGAGGTGATTGAACATGTGGAGAACCATCGCGCTGTGCTGCGCGATATTCAACGGGTGCTCAAACCCGGTGGCCTTGTGCTCATCACCACACCCAACATCCTCAACCTCAAGTCCCGTTTAAGATTTCTTTTCTTCGGTTTCTGGAACCTGTTCGGTCCGCTGCATATTTCGGCCAGCGACAAATACAGCACGGGTGGCCATATCAATCCGATTTCCTATTTCTACCTGTGTCATTCGCTGCATGATGCGGGGCTTAGGCCTGTGTATTCGGGCATTGATCGGGCCCAGCGTTCATCGATTCCCGCACTGCTGCTGCTATGGCTGCCAATCACCCTGCTTTCCCGTCGGGCACTGGCGCGCGAGGAGCGCAAATACCGCACCGTAGATGCGAACAACAGGCCTATTGTGAAAGAAATGAATCGCTGCCGGATGCTGCTCGGGCGCACCATTGTCGTCGCCGCCGTCAAACCCGCAGAAACCTAGAAACCGCGCTTTTGCACCGGCGTGCTGAATACGTGCGTCCATGCACGTATTCAGATCATATCGAACCAGATCATAACGAACTGCCGCTGATTCCCTGCTTTTCCACCCAGCAGCATTCTTCAAAGACCGGACATAGATGGCATTTGGGCTTGCGCGCCGTACACACATAACGCCCGTGCAACACCAGCCAGTGATGCGCATGGCGCAGGAATTTTTTCGGTATCGCTTTTAAAAGACCCTTCTCGACTGCCAATGGTGTTTTACCCGGTGCCAGGCCCGTGCGATTGCCCACGCGGAAGATATGCGTATCCACGGCAATGGTCGGCTGGCCGAAAAGCACATTAAGCACGACGTTGGCGGTCTTGCGACCCACCCCGGGCAAGCTCTCCAGGGCCTCACGCTCATCCGGTACCTCACCGCCATGTTCGCGGACCAGTATCCGGCAGGCAGCGATAATGTTTTTTGCCTTGCTGTTGTACAGGCCGATGCTGGAGATGTATTGCTTCAGCCCTGCTTCGCCTAAATCGAGGATGGCCTGTGGCGTATTGGCCACCGGGTACAACTTGGCCGTGGCCTTGTTCACGCCCACATCAGTGGCCTGCGCCGAGAGGATAACAGCGCACAACAATTCAAAGGGTGTGTGATATTGCAGCTCGGTGACCGGCTCCGGATCAGCCGCCTGAAGTTTTTCGAAAAACAGGGTGACGCGCGCGCGCGGCATGAGTCTGGTGTCAGCTAAACCCATGCCTGCGGAATTACTGGTTTACTTCGTTGAGGGTCAGCTTGGCCTGGCGCTTGATGATTTCTCCGGTAGCGGAGAATTCATCCTCCATAATCTCCACGCTGCGCGCACTGATGTTCTCGACACGCCCATTGTCGCGCCCAATATAACTGCCAACACGCACCACATAGCCCTTGCCCTCAGGATCCTCCACCATAGCCGCACGGCTGGAGCCCATCTGCATGATGGCGACCAACCTCAGC
>CAZQTO010000028.1:0-20679 GCA_964596375.1 uncultured Zetaproteobacteria bacterium
AAGTAATGGGATAAGCATGACGAAACAAGGTGAGGATGTGATTGGATGAATGCTCAAATGTTGCAAGTAGCTGAAGCAGTCGCCCGTGAAAAGGGTGTGGAAGAGTCTCTGGTCATCGAGGCCATGGAACAGGCCATCAAAACGGCCGCCCGTCGCACCTACGGGGAAAAAGACGTTGAGGCCACACTCAACCGCGAGACTGGCGATATGGACCTTTTCCATGTGCGCACCGTGGTCGAAGAGGTTGAGGACGAGCTGAACGAATTGAGCCTGGATCAGGCCCGCGAGCTGGATCCGAAGGCTGAAATCGGCACACAGCTTAAGGAAAGTCTGCCGCCCATCGAGTTGGGGCGTATTGCGGCTCAAACGGCCAAACAGGTTCTCAACCAGAAGATTCGCGAAGCCGAAAGGGATCGCGTGGTCGCTGAGTATGAGCCGCGCGTCGGCGAGTTGATCACCGGTATCGTCAAACGCGTCGAACGCGGCAATATGTATGTCGATCTCGGTCGCGGCGAGGCTGTGATGTATCGCGAAGATCTTTTGCCGCGCGAATCGTATCGTCAGGGTGACCGGGTACGTGCCTACCTGCGTGAAGTGCGCAATCAGCCGAAAGGCCCACTGGTGTTCATTTCCCGTTCTGATGCCGGCATGGTGCAGCGTCTTTTTGAACAGGAAGTTCCCGAGGTGCAGGATGGTCTGGTGGTGATTCAGGCCATCGCCCGTGATCCGGGTTCTCGCACCAAGATGGCAGTGATCTCCAACGATGCGGGTATCGATCCGGTTGGCGCCTGTGTCGGCATGCGCGGTGCGCGTGTGCAGGCCGTGGTCAATGAACTGCATGGTGAGAAAATTGATATCATCGAATGGACCCCTGATACAGTCAGTTTCGTGGTCAATGCGCTGGCTCCCGCTGAAATCGAGCGCGTGCTGGTCGATGAAGACAGCAACACCATCGAAGTTGCGGTTGCCGAGGACCAGTTGGCTATTGCCATCGGTCGGCGTGGACAGAATGTGCGTCTGGCCTCCGAACTGACCGGATGGAAGATTGAAATCATGACTGCCGGCGAAGAGCGCAAGAAGCGTGTCGAGGAATTCGATGCGGCACGTCAAGCGTTCGAGGAGTGCCTCGATATCGACGAGAGTTTTGCCACACTGCTGTGCAACGAAGGCTTTTTGTCATTGGAAAATCTGGCCTATTGCACTCAGGAAGAGCTGATTGCCATTGAGGGGCTTGATGAAGATACCGCGCACGAACTGCAGAACCGGGCTCGCAACTACCTGTTGCAGCAGGAGTTGGGCAGGCCGGAAGCCGCTGAAATTGAAGACAGCCTGTTAAAGCTGGAAGGCATGAGCAATGAACTGGCAACCGAACTGGCCATTCGCGGTATCGGTACGGCTGAAGCGCTGGCCGACGCCGCTGTGGACGACTTGACCGGCATTGAACATGCCAGCCATGAGCAGCTCGAGGCGTTTATTATTGCGGCCCGTGAGGCCTGCGGCTGGTTTGACTGAGTCCTCAGCGATCATGCAGCGAAGTTGTCTGGTCTGCCGAAAGCAGGCAGACAAGGCGGCATTACTGCGCATTGTTGTTGATGAGGATGGGCAGGTGTGGCCCGATGTGTTGCAGAAGGCTCCCGGGCGGGGCGCTTATGTATGTTGCCAGGGCCCGTGCCTGTCGCGCGTTCATGAACGGCAGCTTGCCAGGGCATGGAAGGGACGGCTGATTGCAGAAGGGCAGGCGGGTTTGCTGCAAGAGCGCACCGCACTGGCAGTTTTGCAGCTATGTCGGCAGGGTTTACGGCGCTTGCGCAGTGCGCTCAGTATTGGTCGGGATGCAGTGATGCACCGCATGTGGGGTAAGGCACCGATGCTGGTGCTGCTTGCCTCCAATGCCGGAGCAGCGTTGCGCCGGCAGATAGAGGATGCCTGTGGTAAAAGACAGGCAACAGGATTGAAAACGACGCTTGTTATTTTTGGCGATTCGGCAACACTGAGTGACATCGTTGAACGGGATGTCGTTTCAGTGCTTGCACTGGATGATTCGCCGGCATGCGCAAGCTTGCGACAATATTGTCTGTATTATGGGCAATTACGCGAAACGGAGTAGTAAACAGATGGCTAAAGTACGAATTCTCGATCTGGCAAAAGATCTCGGCGCAGATGTCGCCGATGTAATGTCGGCAGCACGCGATTGCGGCATTGTGGCCAGCGGTCCAACCAGCATGCTGACTGCGGAGGATAAGGAAAAGCTTAGTCGAGCCGTAAAGACGGCAGGCGATAAGCCCGCAGGCGGAAAGCCCGGAGCTCGTACCCTGACACTGAACAAACCTCTCGTTGCAGGGCAGACACGCAGCGGCGCAAAAACCGAAACAGGTGGCCGCAGGGTGCAGGTCGAGGTGCGCAGAACAACGCGCCGCGCCGCGACACCCCCCGCATCGACGACAGAAGCGACGCCGCCTGTGTCGAAGCCAGCGGTACAAGCGAAGCTAAGCCCGGCCCAGACCGCGGCCAAGGCTGTTGCCGATAAGCGCGAAAGCGCTGCACAGGCAAGCGCCGCTGCCGCGAGTGCAAGCACTCCGGTTGCACCGGCCAGCACAGCTGCCGCGAGCACAAGCGCTCCGGTTGCTCCGGCAAGCCCGACTGCAGCGAGTGCAAGCGCTCCGGTTGCTCCGGCAAGCCCGACTGCAGCAAGTACCCCAGCCGCGCCCACGAGGTCCAATGCGCCGCTAGGCAGGACGCAAACAGCGGGTCGAGCACCAACGGCCGCGCGTACGCAGGTTACAGGTCGGGCAACAACGGCTGGTGGCCATCCTTCGCGTGACAATCAGTCGCGTGGCAGACAGCCATCCACAGGCCAGGCGGCAAATAGGTCAGGCGGCCCCAGAACGACCATTCGTCGTGGACTTACCCCGGCTCAGATTGCTGCCGCCAAGGCTCCAAGTTCATCACTCAAGGTTATTGAGGATAAAATCAGGAAAGAGCGTGCTGAACAGCGCGCCCAGAGGCCAGCATCCCGTCCGGACAGGCAAGGTGGCGCTGCAGCTGGAGGGCGTCCGACAAGTCGAGCTCCATCGGTAGCTGTGGCCCCTGATGCATCAGCAGGCGCGCCGCAGGGCGCGCAACGTCGCCGCACACCGGGCGGTGGTGGACCACAGAATTTCCAGCGTCGGCGCTTGTCTCCGGCTGAGAAGGCCGCGCGTCGTGCTTACGCCGACAAACGCCATGTAGTGATGACCGATGAGCAGGAAGATCGTATGGCGCGCCTGGCGCGTGGTGATCGCCGGCGTAGAGGTGTCAACAAGGATGACGAGGATTTCGTGAAGCGCGAGGTGGAAATTCCGGAGACGATAGCTGTTTTGGAACTGGCTAGTCGCATGGCCATTAAGGGAGCAGATGTCGTACGCAAACTGTTTGAGATGGGTATGACAGCTACAGTGAATGAAAACATCGATGCCGATACCGCCCTGCTGATTGTCGAGGAGTTTGGTCATACGCCGAAATTGGTTAATGCGTCTTCCGTTGAAGATGTATTTATCGATGTGGCTGAAGAAGATGATGAAAATATGCTGCCAAGACCACCGGTTGTAGTGGTGATGGGACATGTCGACCATGGTAAGACCTCGATTCTTGATGCCTTGCGCAAGGCCCATGTTGCAGACGGCGAAGCCGGCGGCATTACACAGCATATTGGTGCCTATATGGTTAAGCTGGAGACAGGTGAACGGGTCGTGTTCGTTGATACACCCGGCCATGAGGCATTCACCGGATTGCGTGCCCGCGGTGCTAAACTAACTGATGTGGCCGTGCTTGTAGTAGCTGCAGATGACGGCGTGATGCCACAGACTGTGGAAGCATTGAATCATGCACGCGCGGCGAATGTGCCGATTATTGTCGCAGTAAACAAGATGGACAAGGAAGGTGCCGATCCGGAGAAGGTGATGCGCCAACTTGCCGAACACGAACTGGTCGCAGAAGAATGGGGTGGCAACACCATTTGTGTCAAATGCTCTGCAAAAACGGGTGAAGGGCTTGATGACCTGCTTGAGATGTTGGCTCTGCAAACCGAAATTCTTGAACTGAAAGCCAATCCTGCACTGCGCGGGCGTGGTCTTGTTATTGAATCCCGTCTGGACAAAGGGCGTGGTCCTGCGGCGACGGTGCTGGTGCAGAACGGCACCTTCAACAAGGGCGATATCGTTGTGGTTGGCACGGTAACGGGGCGTATCCGCGCTATCGTTGACGAGAATGGAAACCAACACCGCACGGCAGGCCCGTCGATTCCGTTCGAACTTCTTGGTCTGGATTCGGTACCTGAGGCCGGTCAGGAAATCGTGGTCGTGGAAAATGATCGTCAGGCACGGGAAATTATCAGCTACCGTGAAGACCAGCAGCGCAAGATCGGTTTGCAGCAGAACAAGAGCGTCAGCATGGAAGACCTGTTTGCCTCGGCCCAGGGTGAGGGCGCCAAGGAAGTCAACGTTCTGATCAAGGGCGACGTGACAGGTTCCGTTGAGGCTATGGCGGATTCATTGTCCAAGGCTGGTACCGACGAGGTACAGGTGAAGATTGTGCATCGTGCTATCGGTGGCATTACCGAGTCAGATGTGATGCTTGCCTCGGCATCCAATGCCATCATCATCGGTTTCAATGTGCGTCCTGAAACCAAGGCCAAGAAGCTTGCCGAGGCCGAGGGCGTGGACGTACGTTTCTACAAGGTGATCTACGAAGCCATCGACGAGATGAAGATGGCCATGGCCGGCGTGCTGGCTCCGGAGCAGCGCGAGAAGGTGATTGGTTCGGCCGAGGTGCGCGAGGTGTTCCAGGTGCCGAGGGCAGGTGCTGTGGCGGGCTGCTTTGTCACCGACGGCATCGTGACGCGCAGCGCTTCTGCACGCGTACTGCGTGACGGCGTGCTGATCTATGATGGCCAGCTCGCTTCGCTGCGTCGATTCAAGGATGATGTCAAAGAGGTTAAGAACGGTTACGAATGCGGTATCGGCATTGAGAAGTTCAACGATATCAAGCCTGGCGATGTCTTTGAGTTCTACGTGATCGAGGAATTTGCGGCGACGCTCTGATTATGTCCGATCCCAGAAACGCTGGTAAAGCGCGGCTGTATGCCGATATACATCGTCTTTTGGCAACTTTGATGCAACGCGATATCGCCGATCCGCGTTTGGCTGGTATTTGCATCACACGCATTGAGGCCGTGCATGGCGGTCAGCAGGTTCGTGTGATGGTGCACAAGCCCGGTGAGGTGGATGCAAAAATGGTGATAGAACAACTGGATCATCTGGCATCGCATTTCGCGCATCAATTACGCCACGCCATGCCCAAGCGTCGCCTGCCGGGATTGAAATTTTTCTGGGATCACTCGATTGATGGTGCAGCCAATGTCACCAGACTGCTGAACGCGATGAGCTTCGAATGATAGCTGCGATGAATGATCTCTGTACGGCGATCCGCGCTTCGCGCGGCATTTTGCTTGTCACCCACTGCAATCCAGATGGCGATGGCATTGGTTCCCAGCTGGCACTTTATCACGCTCTGCAGGCCGGCGGTTTTCCTGTACACATGCACAATCGCGACGGCGTGCCGCGTATTTACAAGTTTCTCGAGGGAAGCTCGCAGGTGGGCAGCGGCTTAAAGGTCTCTGTGCAGGATATCGATCTCATTGTAAGCCTTGATGCAGGCTCCCGATCCAGGCTCGGGTTTGACGACAGTCTTTTTTCCGGCCGCAAGCTTGCGGTGATTGATCACCACGCCAGCAACGCTCATTTCGGTGATATCAATGTCATCGACACCTCGGCCTGCTCGACCGGAGCCATGGTATATGAGCTGATCCACCTGATGGAGCTGCCTCTTTCTAAAGGTTCAGCCGCTGCGATCTATGTAACACTGCTGACCGATACAACAAGTTTCCACAACGCCAGCACCACACCCGAGGTGTTCGAGCTGGCTGCTGCTCTGGTTCGAGCCGGAGCTGAACCCTGGCCGATTGCGCGTTCCGTCTATGAAGATCGCAGCCGCCCATGTTTCGAGCTTCAGGTGCGCTGCATGCAAACCCTTGATCTGCGTCATCAGGAACGTAGTGCATGGATGCATGTCGATGAGCGGATGTATCAGGACACCAACAGCGATGGTGAAGATACCGAGGGGCTTATCGATCTTGCGCGGGCTCTTTCAGGCGTTCAGATAGCTGTATTCATGCGTCCGGGCGATGATGCCCACAGTTGGAAGGTGACCTTCCGCGGAAAATTCGATATCGATGTCGGCGCACTCGCCGTATCGCTGGGCGGCGGAGGGCATCGTCATGCCGCCGGTTGCACCATGCAGGGTGATTACGATTCGATTCGCAATAAGGTGGAACGCGCTGTGGAGGCGGCTCTTGGCTGATCTGCCCGCAAGCCCGGAAGCCAGCGGCGTTGTTTTTCTCGATAAACCGATAGGCTGGACCTCCCGCCAGGCTGTGAACTCGGTTGCCCGTTTGTTCACGGCGAAGGGAAAGAAGCTGATCAAGGCCGGGCATGCAGGCACCCTCGATCCGATGGCCACCGGCATGCTGCCCATCATGGTGGGGGAGGCGACTCGTTTTTCCGGCGTGGGGCTCGATGCCGATAAGAATTATCGTGTAACCTTCGATTTAAGTTATCAAACCGATACGCTGGATGCCGAGGGTGAGGTGACAGACCGCTTTGACGTAGCGGTGCAACTTGCCGATATAGAAAAGGTTTTGCCGCAATTCACTGGTGATATTGAGCAGCAGCCGCCGTCTTATTCGGCCATCCATGTCAACGGAGAACGGGCCCATGAAATCATGCGCAAGGGCGGCACGGTGGATTTGCCGAAGCGCCCGGTCACCATCCATGCGCTGAAAATCATTTCCTTTGAATCGCCTCTGCTGAGCCTTGATATTCAATGCTCAAAGGGAACTTATGTGCGTTCCCTGGCGCGTGACATCGGCGCGGCCCTTGGTGCAGGCGGTTGCGTCACTGCATTGCGTCGCGCGTCCACAGCCGGCTGGCCGGAGGTGGTCATGATCCCCTTCGAACAGCTATCAGCCCAGCCTGAGGCTTGTTTGCTCCCCTTGTCACAATGGTTGCGTCATCTGCCGATCATCAAGCTGCGCATGGAAGATGCTCTGCGTTATACACAGGGGCAACGCATTCAGCTGACACGGGGTGATGAAGGCGAATTTGCCGTATTCTGTGCAGCTGACCCGACAGATCCAAAGTCGGAACCCCTGCTGCTCGGAACCGGAATCATCAAACCCGGTATCCAGCGCATGATTCTGCATCCTTTGCGCGTTCTTCCTTCAGCTCTGCCTCGCCTGACGGCCATGTCCGACTAGAGGAACCGGAGTCTCATCTGACGAAAGTCGATACACCTATTTCCATATTAATATTCTAAATCAAGTGGCTTCCAGAATACGTACATGTACTGACACCTCGAGTTGCTGCTCGGCAACGCCGGAAAAAACACCCCTTAGCGGCTGCACATCGAAGTAATCGCGACCAAAGGCGGTACGCACGTACTGCCAGTCCACCAGTTTATCGTTGGTCGGGTCGATACCCATCCAGCCGTGCCCTTCATGCCATGCCTGCACCCAGGCATGCGTGGCGGCACTGCCGCGCAGGTGTTCGCCGATATCGCCTTTGCCGGGTTCGAATATGTAACCACTTGCATAGCGCGCCGGTATACCAGCATTGCGCAGCACCCCGATCATGGCATGCGCCATATCCTGGCAAACACCACCGCCATGCTTGAAAAGCTCCTTCGGGCTGGAATGCACATGTGTGACTTCCGGGTCATAGCGGAAGGTACGGAAAAAATAGCGCGCCATTTCGTATAAACTTTGGGCGAATTCAGCTTCATCCATCTGCATGTTTATTTTACTACCCATTGGTACGCTGTCGTACTCGGGTAAAGCAGGAACACCGGGGGACCAGCTCAGATACTCGATCCAGCGCTGGTCATAAGAGCGGTGGTCGGGCAGGGACTCCGGCCCGCAACTGATGGCATTGGTCGTTTCGACCACCGAGCGGGTATTGATTTCCAGACTGTCGTGAGGCTCAAGAATATTGAAATGGTAGACAAGATTACCAAAATGGTCGCGGTGAGGGTCCAGCGGCACCCTCGGGAAGGTTTGAATCTCATGCTGTAATACCCGTTGTAACCCCGTATCTACCGGTGACATGCGCAGTTCGTTCTGCGAAAGGGATACCGGTTCGCTATACAGAAACTTGGTGTGGTGTGTCACCTCAAGGGTAACATGTTCGCCTTCAGCTAACTTCTTCATGTTACTCATCCTTGTTGTTGCTGCGGAAGCTGTACGGAATGCTGATTCCTGTTGGTACCGGTGACTGTCACCGTGATTGAATTGAAAAACGAATCGTTAATCATCTCGGCAATGGTATTGCAACGTTTCTGTACGGATTCGAGATAATCATTCAGAGGCATAGTCAGTAAATCCTCTTCGGCTGTACCGCCACGCAGATCATCGAGGAAGTAGTCCGTTTCCCTGAGCAGCTTGTGCTGCATCCTGTTACCCGTACCGATATCGCGCAGGGCATCGGAGACCTGACGGATGCTGAAGGTGATGGAGCGAGGAAACCTCTCATCCAGATTAAGCAGCTTGAGCACCTTGATGGGGTCGATGCGGGCTTTGTACTGCCTGCGGTACGCCTCATAACCGGAAACCGAGCGCAGCAGCGCCTGCCACTGGTGATGATCCAGAGGTTTACCCACCTCATCTGCACTGGGTAGTAGCAGGTGGTATTTGATTTCAAGGATGCGCGTGGTCATGCGGGCGCGCTCCAGCGCGACACCCAGTCGCAAAAAATCCCATGATTCACTGTGGCTCATGGTGTTGTCCACCAGACCATGAAAGGCACTGCAAAACTGCCGAACCTCGGTCAGAAATTCGATGTGATTTTCCGTTCTTTCCGCCGGCTGGATATCCTGATACATCTTGTTCAGGTACAGCCACATCTCTTCGCTGATGCGTTCGCGCACGGTGCGCGATTTCTCTCGGGCGTTGCTCAGACAAGCCCTGATCGAATAGGGATTGTCGTTGTCGGATATCAGGAATTGCATGACGTTCTGCTCAGTCACTTCACTGAACTTCCCGTCGAAGGCTTCGCGCGATTGGGTGATGGACAACATCGGGGACCAGACATCGAGCTCGGAAAAATACCCCTGTTCAAGGCTCATGCGCCGGTTCACATCGAGAATGCGGGCGATATTTTCGGCGCGTTCGATCTGCTGGCCGAGCTCGTAAACGTTGCGGGCAATGCGACTAAGCATGAGGCACCTCCGAATTGTTCGGATAGAGCACCCAGGTATCCTTGCTGCCGCCTCCCTGTGATGAATTGACCACAAGACTGCCTTGGCGCAACGCCACGCGGGTGAGCCCGCCGGGCAGCACCTTGACGTCGCCGTGGACGTCGCACACCGCATAAGGACGCAGGTCCACATGCCGCGGGAAGAAGCCCTTGTTGCCGTCCTGCTCAACCCAGGTCGGGTGGGTGGAAAGCTGCTGGATGGGCTGGGCGATATAGTGATCGGGATTGGCTGCAAGTGCTACGCTGAACTCGGCCAGTTCCTTTTTCGTAGCATGGCTTCCGACCACAATACCGTAACCACCGGATGCATCGGTCGGCTTGCAGACCAGTTCACTCAGGTTATCCAGCATGAAGCGAAGATCCCCGTCGCGACTGCCCAGATAGGTCGGGATGATGGGTAGAACCGGGTCTTCATTGAGGTAGTACCGAATGATATCCGGGGTGTAGGCATACAGCGCTTTATCATCGGCCACACCGTTACCCGGCGCGTTGGCCAGCGCGACATTACCCGCCCGATAGGCGCTCATCAGGCCGGGAACACCCAGCATCGAATCGGAACGGAAGACAAGCGGGTCGAGAAAATCCGTGTCGACGCGGAGGTAGATCACATCGATGCGCTGCAAGCCGTGCGTTGTTTTCATGTAGACGACATCTCGATCCACCAGCAGATCCTGCCCCTCGACCAGCTCGGCCCCCATCTGATTGGCCAGAAAGGAGTGTTCGAAGTAGGCGGAGTTGTAGATGCCGGGCGTCAGTACAGCGACGGTGGCGTTTTCACGCTCGGATAGTGAGGCCAGAGAGTCGAACAGCATCTGCGGATAATGATCGACAGGGCGCACCTTGTACTGATTGAGCAGCTTGGGCTGCACACGGCCCATCACCCAGCGGTTTTCAATCACATAGGACACGCCTGACGGGACACGCAGATTGTCTTCAAGCACATGGAAGTCGCCGGAAGCGTTTCGTATCAGATCGATGCCGCCGATATGCACATGCACACCTCCGGGGGGATTCAGGCCACTCATTTCGCGACAGAACAGCGAGGACATCATCACCTGTTCGGTGGGCACGATGCCATCCTTGAGGATTTTCTGCTCGTGATAAACATCCTCAAGGAAAAGGTTCAGCGCCTGCATGCGCTGTACGACACCCGCTTCGACGACAGCCCAATCGGCTGCGGTGATGATGCGTGGCATCAAATCGAAGGGAAAGATTTTCTCGGTGCCTCGCGCATCGGAATAGACAGTGAAGGTGACGCCCTGATTGAGCATGGAAAGATCCGCGTTGTGTTGCACACTTTCGACGCCTTCGATGCCCAGAGCATCGAAATGGTTGAAGGCCTGCTGATACAGGGCGCGAATGTCGTCCGTTGATGCATAGGCTTCATCAAACGGGGCTGCGCCGGAAGAACTGAATATGGATTTCATGGCTGTTTGCATTTCCTGAATCTAGCAAAGCCTTTTCGTCTGAACAATCTTCAACCACTTCAGCAGAGCGTTTTATCCCGGTCATCCAGACTGCCTTCCATCGCCCTGTTGTCTCATTAAATCCGACTTCATATCGTGCATCTGGCTCCGCCTTATGCAATCTGGCAACATGCCTCTGATATTTTTTAATGGCAGGTCCTATGGCTCATTCACTTTCATTTGCAAGACAGGGCGACAAGCTCAACTCAGAATTTTTCGAAGAGTATCTGGTCAAGCTGCTCGAAGAACGCGACCGCTGCGGGTTGACCGAGAATATTCACGCGATTGAGGCGCTCATGATTACGGTCGATCCGGGGCATTCGATCCGCTATGTCGCGGAACTCGCCCTGATGACGCCCTATCACTATCTGGTCACACTGGAGAGTGAAAGTCACTGGACGCACATCCTGCGCATCGACATGAATTCACCCGACTTTCTCGTGCGTGAAGTGAAGGATTCGAATACCAGAGGGATTTTTCGCAGCCTGAACGAGGTGTATCCGATCGGGGTACACAAGCCCAACAGTCGCTACATGGGCGAGATTCTTCGCGTGAACGATCTGCACAATGTTGTGCAATGCCAGCAGGAACGGGAGTTTCGCTTCTTCACTCAGGACGAAGTTCGCAAGCTGGAACTACCGGGGAACCTCGCCATCACCAAGCCTTCGCCATACACACATAACATCGTCGCCTACATGGAGCGCCCGGAGGACCAGATACGCTCCTATGCTTTGGGTATCAGCACCATCCGCGACGATGTGCATCAGGCCTGCGAGTCTGCCAAGCAGAAACAGGTCGACCTGGGGATCGACAGGCTGATTCTGCCCATCGATCACCTCGCCACGCGGGTGTACAGCCAAAACCGAGAGGTCGCCATCCTCGAATACCTGTCCCTGTCGAGCTATTACTACTGGGGCTCCTATAATATCGCGGATCAGAATTCATCGACCAATGTGACCAAGAGCGTGCACTATACGAACGAGATGCACAGCCCGGCTAAGGTGTTTACCGCCAACAACACGCCTTATTTCGTCAACCATCTGGAAAAACTACCTTCACCAACCGAGACCTTCGTGCGCAATTACGGACCCCGTCTGCATCATCTTGCCGTTGCGGTCAGCGATATGATGTCGGAGCAGGATCAGCACGGCATGGATAATATCGACTTCGTAGTTAGCCAGATCGCCTCGCAGGGCCGCAACTTCCTGCTAGATGTGATTGGCTCCAAGGAAGACGGTCTGAAACAGATATTTTCCAGTGCATCGGAGCATTCATCGCTGATTATCGAATACGTGCAGCGCTTTGGTGATTTTCAGGGTTTCTTTACCAAGGATAACGTTGCTGAGCTCACCCGTGCGGCAGGGGTGGAAGAAGAGTTGCTCGAATTGCAGGCAAGGTCGAAGGCCAAGTAAACGAAAGTTGGTGCTGACAATCGGGCATTTGCAAATTGCATTGGATTCCCTGAAAAGCAACAATCAACATTGTGCCATCGAAGCAATAGTTAAAATATACAACAAATTTGACTATGGAATATTTGGCTAATGATGATTGAATGGCCTAGCTTCCGCTTCATGGTTAGGAAAAGTTTTTGTTCAGTTACCTATGGCTTTGCAATGCTTTTCTCCCATGACCAAGGTTTAACCTGAAGGACTCCAGATGACCATCCGCGTTGCATTAAATCATCAAACCAGTTACAGCTTTGATCGGGCAGTGAAGCTTTGGCCGCACGAGATCAGGCTTCGTCCTGCAGCACACAGCCGCACGCCCATCCTCAGTTATTCGCTGGCTATCGAACCTGCCGGCCATTTTCTTAACTGGCAGCAGGATCCTTTCGGCAACTGGGTGGCGCGATTGGTTTTCCCGGAAAAGGCGACATCACTGAAGATTACCGTCGATCTGGTGGCCGAGATGACGGTGATTAACCCCTTCGATTTTTTCATGGAGGAATACGCCGAGAGTTTTCCCTTTGTATATCCGGATGAATTGAAGCGCGAATTGGCGCCATACCTTGAGGCAGAGCCTGCCACGCCTCTGCTGGCCGACTGGATTGCGCGAACCAGAACAGAACTGCTCGGGCATGAGTTGCGCACCATCGATATGCTGGTCGGTATCAACCAGCGGCTGAAGAATGATATCGGCTATGTTGTTCGCCTCGAAACCGGTGTGCAGACGCCGGAGGAAACACTGGAGCTTAAGCTTGGTTCGTGCCGCGATTCGGCCTGGCTGCTGGCGCAGGCGCTGCGCCATCTGGGGCTTGCGGCGCGCTTTGCCTCGGGCTACCTGATTCAGTTGAAGGCGGATGTGAAGGCGCTCGACGGCCCATCGGGAACCGAGCATGACTTCACCGATCTGCATGCCTGGACGGAGGTTTTCATCCCCGGGGCGGGTTGGGTAGGCCTTGATCCGACCTCAGGCCTGCTGGCCGGTGAAGGTCATATTCCCCTGGCCTGTACGGCCATGCCATCCTCGGCGGCTCCCGTGATCGGCGGCGTCGAACGCTGCGAAACGCATTTTGATTTTTCCATGCAGGTTACCCGCATCCATGAAGATCCGCGCGTCACCCAACCCTATACCGGGGCTCAATGGCAGGCGGTACTCGACCTCGGTCATCAGGTAGATGAGGAGCTTGAGAAGCACGATGTGCGTCTCACCATGGGCGGCGAGCCGACCTTTGTTTCCATCGACGACATGGAAGGAGATGAGTGGAATTTCACGGCGCTTTCAGAGAAGAAACGGGAATTGTCGGGCGATTTGCTTACCCGTCTGCAGGACCATTTCGCGCCGGGATCGATGTTGCATTTCGGCCAGGGTAAGTGGTATCCGGGCGAGCCGCTGCCACGCTGGGCGCTGGGCTGCTACTGGCGCACCGATGGCAAACCGCTGTGGCATGATCGAAAGCTGCTGGTAACCGCTGATGGCGGCGGCAAGCATAAGGCGACTGATGCATTGCGCTTTGCCCGGCGTCTCACGCAGGAGCTCGGGCTGGATGAGGACTTTGTGATCCCGGCGTATGAAGATGTGGTACAGATTATCGATCAGGAACAGCGCTGGCCGGAAAACTTCGACCCGCTTAAGAGCGATCTGAAGAACAGCGATGCGCGGCGTCGCATTGCCTTGATGCTGGAAAGCGGCATCGGCGAAGCTGTGGGTTACGTGCTGCCACTCAAACCTCTGCCTGCATCGGCGAAAAAAGGACACGGAAAGGCCGTCGGTGCGACAGGCTTCCGTTCAAGTCCGTGGCCGCTGCGCCGTGAACATCTGTATCTGATTGCCGGAGATTCGCCGCTGGGCCTGCGTCTGCCGCTGGACTCGCTGCCCTGGCTTGCACCCGGCGAAAAAGAAGAAGACTTTGGTCGCGATCCTTTTGACGCCAGCGAGGATGCGCCCGATGTCATGCCGGCATCGAAGAAAGCCAAAGCGAAGCCAAAGTCCGACGAAGATGCTTATGACCCGCGTGAAATCATCCACACCGCCCTGTGTGTCGAGGTGCGTGCGGGTGTGTTGTACGTATTCCTTCCACCGGTCCCGCTGCTGGAAGATTTTGTCGCGCTGATTCAGGCGATTGAAGCCACGGCCAGCGCACTGGATATCCCCCTGCGCCTGGAGGGTTACACTCCGCCATCGGATACCCGTCTGCAGAAGTTTGCCATCACCCCCGATCCCGGCGTGATCGAGGTGAACATCCATCCCGCCAGCAACTGGGAACAGTTGGTGGAAAATACGCAGGTTCTGTACGAAGAAGCGCGGCTGGCTCGCCTGGGCACGGAAAAGTTCATGCTCGATGGCCGGCACACCGGCACCGGCGGCGGAAATCACGTCACCCTTGGTGCGGCCACGCCTGCCGATTCGCCATGCCTGCGCCGCCCGGATGTGCTGATGAGCCTGATTACCTACTGGCAGCATCATCCGGCACTGTCCTATCTGTTTTCCGGCATGTTCATCGGCCCGACCAGTCAGGCACCACGGGTGGATGAAGCGCGGCATGAAAGCCTTTATGAGCTGGAAATTGCTTTCCAGCAGATGGCCGAACACCTGAAACCGGGCGAAGAAAGTTTGAAACCGTGGCTGGTTGATCGACTGCTGCGCAATCTGCTGATCGATCTTTCCGGCAATACACATCGTGCCGAATTCTGTATCGATAAGCTGTATTCGCCCGACAGCGCCACAGGGCGCCTGGGGCTTGTTGAATTTCGTGGCTTCGAAATGCCGCCGCATGCGCAGATGTCGTTGTTGCAGATGCTGCTTCTGCGTGCGCTGGTGGCGCGCTTCTGGCAAACACCGTATCGAGGCAATCTCACGCGCTGGGGCACTGAATTGCATGATCGCTACATGTTGCCGCATTTTGTGGCTCAGGATATGCGTGACGTGGTGCTCGACCTGCAGCAGGCGGGCTATGCCTTCGAGTTCGAATGGTTTGCACCTTTTCTTGAGTTTCGCTTTCCACGCTACGGCACGGTGGTGTATCAGGGTATCGAGATCGAACTGCGTCAGGCTATCGAGCCATGGCATGTGCTTGGCGAAGAGGTGGCGGCAGGGGCTACGGCGCGCTACGTCGATTCCTCGGTCGAGCGCATGCAGGTCAAGGTGAGCCGGATGAACGATTCCCGGCATATTCTCACCTGCAACGGTCGCCAGGTACCACTAACAGCCACCGGCACGCGCGGCGAATACGTCGCCGGCATTCGCTACCGCGCATGGTGCCCACCATCAGGCCTGCATCCGACCATTGATGTGCAGGCGCCCTTGGTCTTCGATCTTGTTGATAGCTGGAGCGGCCGTTCAATTGGTGGATCCACCTACCATGTTGTGCATCCCGGAGGGCGCAACTACGACACCTTCCCGGTCAATGCCAACGAGGCTGAGTCCCGGCGTGTGGCACGTTTCTGGAATCACGGGCACACGGCGGGTCAAATGCATGTGCGGCGCGAGGGCCGTAATCCCGATTATCCGCTGACGCTGGATTTGCGTCGTGGCCCGGAGCCGATGATGGAGGGCGCACCACAGGCAATCCAGCCGCCTGAAGAAGACAAGGAATGAAATGCAACTGGTTTGCTCAACATGGGTTTAATGCACGCGGCTACTCAAATTTCCCTATCTTTTTCCCCTGAATTTGCCCATTGTTCGCCTGTTGTTTGCGAATGATTGATTTGCGGCTGGCAAAAGAAAGGCTGAAGGACTGATATGACATATTGCGTTGCTATTAATGTAGACACAGGCTTTGTCGTGTGTTCCGACTCCCGCACCAATGCCGGGTTCGACGATGTTTCAGTCTATCGCAAGATGTTCACCTTTGTGTGGCCGGGAAATCGCGTGTTTGCACTGCTTTCAGCAGGCAATCTGGCAACGACTCAATTGGTCGTCAAACGCATCAATGCCGATCTGGGCAGTAAAGCCGCACTCAATCTTTTTACTGTGAACAGCATGCAGGAGGCCGCCGATTATGTGGCTTCAGTCAATATGAGCGTTCAAAATCTGCATGTTGTAAGAGAGGCCGGAAACACCAGCTTTGAGGCCACCTTCATTCTGGCCGGCCAGATTGGAACGGCGCATCACGAAACCCTGATGATCTATCCACAGGGTAATTACATCCACGAGTCGGATGAACACCCATTTTTGCAGATCGGCGAGGCCAAGTATGGCAAACCGATCCTGGACCGGGTCGTCAAACGCGACACTTTTCTGGAGCGGGCTGGCCGTTGTGCCCTCGTTTCGATGAATTCCACCATTCGCAGTAATCTGACGGTGGGGCCACCTGTCGATTTGCTGATTTATGAAAAAGACAGCCTGGATTTCACGCGTCAAATGTCCCTGTCTGAAGATGATCCTTTTGCCAGGCAGGTTTCAGAGGCATGGAACGAGGGCCTTGTCCGGGTACTGCAAAGTCTGCCGAAGTTCTACTGGGAAAACCCGGAGGGAAACGCTGCAACCCCCGCGGTAAATTCAAAACAGTCATCCTCCTAGGGCCTGTTAACGTGGCATAAGCATGGATAGCCATGCCAGATGAACCTATCACAAGATAATAATGGAAATAGAGAAGGAGAACAGCATGGGTTTGTTCAGCAAGGCCCCGAAAGCCGGAGACAAGGAAGTTCCAGAGGGAAATCATATCCTGATGGAAACCGAGGAAGGTTCGATCAGCATCGAGCTGTATCCCGATGTCGCCCCGAATACAGTAGCTAATTTCAAGGCACTGGCAGCAGGCGGCTATTACGACGGACTGAGCTTCCATCGCGTGATTCCAGGTTTCATGGCGCAGGGCGGTTGCCCACGCGGTGATGGAACCGGCGGACCTGGCTATAAGGTGAAGGCGGAGTTCAACAAGATCAAACACGAGCGCGGTGTCCTCTCCATGGCGCGTGCTGCTGATCCGGATTCAGCCGGCAGCCAGTTCTTTATCTGCTTCGCAGCACACCCGCATCTGGATGGGCAGTACACGGTGTTCGGCAAGGTTACCGAGGGCATGGATGTGGTCGACAACATCGTCATCGGTACCGGTATCACCAAGGTGAGCGTACTTCCCTAAGCTGCAATAAGGCACTGCAAACAGGGCGCTAATCGGCGCCTTGTTTCGTTTCTATAACCGTTTATCGAAAGAATAAACGTAATCATTACAGGCAAGTACCACATTTTCATGAATCTCATTCTCAGGTAGACATATAATCATGACAGAATCCAAAACCATCCCCGATTCCTTCCGGGAGACCCTGAGCAAGCGCAAGCGCTGGGAAGGCATGCTTGCCTTGCTCGAACATCTGCAGGCGGGTAGCTCCGATACTTCCGATGAGCAGGTCCAGAGCGAGTGGGATGCGTTCAGGGATACGCTGAGCACGGACTGCGCCACGGCTGCCGAGATGCTGATGAATGCGCTGGCCTGCATCTGCTGGCATCGCCCCGAGATGTTCGACCAGTTGATTGAAGATGCGCTGGATCCGCTTTCTTGCCTTGATGTGCAGTCTGCCGATGAAGTGCTGGCCTGGTGTGAGGCAAGAGACGCTATGGATGCAAGCGTAAAGCAATGGCTTCACGATACGCTGCCCGGAAAAAGCATCTGTCTGGATGATGACGCCGCGTAAAGATGTGCGGCGTGCTATGCTGCGCCGAACCGGTTCATCAGGAGGCGGGGATACATATGAGTGATACAGAAGCCCAAGTTTCGATGCCTGAGGCCATTCCCCCGGTTGAAGGGCAATTCAGTTGTTTTGCCGTTGTGGTTCCCGGCCTTGAGAAGATTGCCGAAGCTGAATTGAACGCGCTGGCCGTACACGGTGTGGAGATTGTCGAGGGCGGCGTGAATTTCACCAGCAGCATGGATGCCCTGTGCCGGGTAAATCTGCGTGCAAGAAGCATCACCCGCGTGCTGCTGCGTCTGACGGATTTCAAGGCGCTGTCCTTCCCTGAGCTATACAACAAGGCCCAAAAGCCCGCCTGGGAGCGTTATATCGCTCCAGATCGCCCTGTGTCGGTCAAGGCAAGCTGTCACCATACCCGACTGATCCATTCCGGACGGGCCGAGCAGGCCGTCGTGGATGCCATTGCCGAAAAGCTGAAGAAAGCCGACATCATCCTGGCAACAAGCGGCGATGCCCAACTGATTACCATTCGCATTGAGAACGACCGCTGTGTAATCAGTATCGACAGTTCGGGTGAAAGATTGGACCGCAGGGGTTACCGCCTGCTTTCAGGTCCGGCGCCCATCCGCGAAACCGTGGCCGCCGGCATCCTGCAATGGATGGACTGGAAGCCCGAGCAAACTTTACTCGTACCGATGTGCGGCTCGGGCACCTTCGCCATTGAGGCTGCGCTGATGGGGCAGGGTAGAGCGGCGAACCTTTCCCATAACTTCGCCTTCCTGCATTGGCCTGCGCTGCATCAGAAGCGCTGGAAACGCGTACTGGAGAAGACCACAGGCATGCAAAAGCCGGTTTCCTTATCGATTACGGCCAGCGATGTGGACGAAGTCGTGCTTGCTCAGGCTGCAGCCAATGCGGTGCAGGCAGGCGTCGGCGATGTCGTCACCTTTCACAAACAGGACGTGCGGACTTTGCAGCCTGCCGGGCAATCGGAGGAGGGTGGACTGATTGTCTGCAATCCCCCGTATGGGGATCGCATCAAGGGCGATGTCACCGCCCTCTACAGGGATATCGGGAAGCTCTTGAAACAGGACGCCTTCAAAGGCTGGCGCATGGCCGTGATTGCCCCCGACAAGGCATGCGAGCAGGCCCTTGGCCTGAAGGCCAAACGACGCCTGAAGATCAAACACGGCGGCAAATGGGTGCGCGTACTACACCTCGAGTCGGTTTAATAGGTTAGACCAGCAATAAAAAAAGGCGCCCTTGAGGCGCCTTTTCTTTGATGGATGAAGCTTAACCCTTGTTGTCGCGCTTGCGCTCGTGTTCCAAGAGCTTGCGCTTGCGCAGGCGGATGGACTTCGGGGTGATTTCGACCAGTTCGTCGTCATCGATGAACTCGATGGCGCGCTCCAGGGTCAGCGGCAGCGGGGTCACCAGATCAATAGCGTCATCCTTACCGGAGGAGCGGGTATTGGTCAGCTTCTTGGTCTTGGTGGCGTTGACCACCAGATCGTTGTCGCGCGAATGGATACCGATAATCATGCCTTCATACAGCTTGGTGTTGGCACCGATGAACAACCTGCCGCGCTCCTGAAGATTCCACAGTGCGAAGGCCACGGATTCGCCGCCGCCATTGCACACCAGCACGCCGTTCTTGCGGCCCGGCAGCTTGCCGATATAAGGACCATAGGCATGGAACAGGTGGTGCATCACGCCTGTACCACGCGTATCGGTAAGGAATTCCGAGGTGTACCCGATCAGGCCGCGCGTCGGGCACATGAACTCGATGCGTGTGGAGCCGTCGGAGTTGGTCTGCATATGGGTCATCTCGGCACCGCGGATGCCCAGTTTTTCGATCACGGTTCCCTGATAGTCGGATTCGACGTCCACGGTGACATGCTCGTAGGGCTCCTGCTTCACGCCGTCGATCTCGCGTACGATTACGGATGGACGGGACACAGCCATCTCGAAACCTTCACGACGCATGTTTTCCAGCAGGATACCGATATGCAGCTCGCCGCGGCCGGAGATTTCATAGATATCGGCGGCATCGGTTTCGCGCACGCGCATCGCCACATTGGTACGGACTTCCTTCATCAGGCGGTCACGAATCTGACGTGTGGTGATGAACTTGCCTTCGGTGCCGGCCAGCGGTGAGCTGTTCACATGGATTTCCATGGTCAGGGTCGGTTCATCCACATGGATGATGGGCAGGGCAACCGGATTGAGCTTGTCGGCGATGGTTTCGCCGATGTTGATGGTTTCGATACCAGCCACGGCCACGATGTCGCCGGCAGAAGCGGAATCAATCTCAATACGCTGCAGGCCCTGGAAGCCGAGCAGCTTGGTGATACGGAAGTTTTCCTTGGTGGCATCGGCATGCACCACGGTGATGTCCAGACCGGTCTTGATGGTACCGTGGGCAATGCGGCCGATGACGATACGGCCGATGAAATCATCCCAGGCAAGTGTGGTGGCCAGCATCTGCAACGGCTCATTGGCATCGCCCTCGGGCGGGTGCACGTAGCTGATAATGGTGTCGAACAGGCAGGTCAGGTTGTCCGATTCTTCGGCGAGGTCCATCTTGGCATAGCCATTCTTGGCCGAGGCATACACCACCGGGAAATCCAGCTGCTCGTCGGTGGCACCGAGGGAGGCGAAGAGGTCGAAGGTGGCATCCACCACGGCATCCGGATCGGAGCCCTCACGGTCGATTTTGTTGATCACCACGATGGGTTTCAAGCCGAGAGCAAGTGCTTTGGAGGTCACGAACTTGGTCTGCGGCATCGGGCCTTCGGC
>CAZQTO010000029.1:0-20455 GCA_964596375.1 uncultured Zetaproteobacteria bacterium
CTGGATTGGCGATGGCAACAATATGGCCCATTCATGGATCAACGGCTCGGTCAGCTTTGGCTACAAACTGAACATCGCCTGCCCCGATGGTTATTGCCCGGATTCAAGGCTATTGGCGGCGGCCCGTGAATTGGGCGCTGAGGTCACGCTGACTGACGACCCGCTGCTGGCAGCCCGCGATGCCGATCTGGTCACCACCGATGTGTGGGCCTCGATGGGACAGGAAGAGGAGCAGAAAGAGCGCGAGAAGGCTTTCGCCGGTTTTCAGGTCGGTAAAAATATCATGCTGCAGGCCCAGCCTGATGCTGTTTTCATGCACTGCCTCCCGGCGCATCGAGGCGAGGAGGTGGCAGCGAGTGTCATCGACGGCCCGCAATCGGTGGTTTGGGATGAGGCCGAGAACCGCCTGCATGCGCAGAAGGCTCTACTTGAATTCCTGCTTGGCTGAACACATCCGGTCACTGCAGAAAGATTTTTGAAAACGATTAAGCTGCCGTTGCAGATGCACACAAAGGAGCCGATATAATGGAACATGGTCAAGCCCGGGCGCAAACACTGCTTGAAGCCCTCCCCTATCTGCAACGCTACGCGGGGCAGAGCATTGTCATCAAATACGGCGGCAACGCGATGGTGGACGAGGACCTGAAAAAGGGTTTTGCGCGCGATATCGTGCTGCTCAAACAGGTTGGCATCCATCCGGTGGTGGTGCATGGCGGTGGCCCTCAGATCGGCCAGTTACTGGAGAAGATCGGCAAGCAGAGCGAGTTCATTCAGGGCATGCGGGTCACCGATAAGGAGACCATGGATGTTGTCGAGATGGTACTGGCCGGTCTGGTAAACAAGGAAATCGTCGCCAACATCAGTGCCAGCGGCGGCAGGGCTGTCGGCCTTTCCGGCAAAGACGGTGGCCTGATCTGTGCGCGCAAGATGCTGTTTGAGAAGGATGCGCCGGAACTCAATGTTCCGGAGATTATCGATCTCGGTCATGTCGGCAAAGTGCACCACATCAACCCTGAAATCCTGCATATGCTGGAGAAGGATCGATTTATTCCGGTCATCGCCCCGGTCGGCTACCACAAGGATGAGCATCAGAGCTACAACATCAACGCAGACCTGGTGGCAGGTGCGATTGCCCAGGCCATTGGTGCGGCCAAGTTGATTCTGCTTACCGATGTGCCCGGCGTATTGAATGAGGACAAGGAATTGCAGTCCACGCTCTCCGTAGAGCAAGTGGCGGACTGGCTGAAGCGCGGCATCATCAGCGGTGGCATGATTCCCAAGGTGAACTGCTGCATGGAGGCCATCGAACACGGTGTCGGCAAGGCACACATCATCGACGGGCGTATCCCGCACTCCCTGCTGCTGGAAATCCTTACCGATGAAGGCGTGGGCACAGCCTTCGGGCCGGAATAGATTTCCTGCAAATCCCGGCTATCATCGCCCGTCCTAAAACACCGCGCCGCGAAATCGGACGCAACACCATCAAGGAGCTCGCATGTCTTCATCCTCCATTTCCAAGGTAGTTCTGGCCTATTCCGGTGGTCTCGACACCTCCATCATCCTGAAGTGGCTTCAGGAAACCTACGACTGCGAGGTGGTCACTTTCACCGCCGACATCGGCCAGGGCGAAGAAGTCGAGGATGCGCGCATCAAGGCCGAAGCCGGGCATGCATCGGCCATCTATATCGAGGATCTGACCGAGGAATTCGTGCGCGATTACGTCTATCCGATGTTCCGCGCCAATGCCATCTACGAGGGCGAATACCTGCTCGGAACCTCGATAGCCCGCCCGCTGATTGCCAAGCGCATGATTGAAATCGCCCAGGCTGAGGGGGCCGATGCCGTTTCCCACGGTGCCACCGGCAAGGGTAACGATCAGGTGCGTTTCGAGTTGGGCTTTTATGCGCTCAAACCGAATGTGAAAGTGATTGCCCCTTGGCGCGAATGGGGCATGGTCAGCCGCGAAGACATGCTGCGTTTTGCAGATTCGCACGGCATTCCTGTCGAGCGCAAGCGCGAGGGTTCCAAATCACCCTATTCGATGGATGCCAACCTGCTGCACATCTCCTACGAGGGCTACGATCTTGAGGATCCGTGGTGCGAGCCGGGCGATGATATGTGGCGCTGGAGCGTCTCCCCTGAAAAAGCCCCGGATCAGCCCGAGTATCTTGAACTATCGTACCGCGGTGGCGATATCGTTGCCATCAACGGGCAACAGATGACACCAGCCAAGGTGTTGACCGAACTGAACCGCATCGGCGGCAAGCATGGTATCGGTCGCATCGACATCGTGGAGAATCGTTTTGTCGGCATGAAGTCGCGCGGCTGCTATGAAACACCGGGTGGCACTATCATGCTCAAGGCGCACCGCGCCATCGAGTCGCTCACTGTGGATCGTGAAGTCGCACACATGAAAGACGAGCTGATGCCGCGCTATGCCAAGATGATCTACAACGGCTTCTGGTTTGCTCCCGAGCGCATCATGCTGCAAAAGCTGATCGATGCCTCACAGGCCACGGTGAACGGTGATGTGCGTCTGAAGCTGTACAAGGGCAATGTGATGGTTGTCGGGCGTCGCTCCGACGAATCGCTGTTCGACGAGCGCCTGTGCACCTTCGAAGACGATCAGGGTGCCTACGATCAGAAGGATGCAGGCGGCTTTATCAAACTCAACGCCCTGCGTCTGCGCATGGAGGCCTACGCCGGCCGCAAGTTCGATTAATTTGCTTAAGGAAGACCTGAATAACTGCATCCCTGCACTTATTCAGTACACCAAGGCAAAAGCGCGGTTTTGCCTTGGCTCACAAAATCAAGCCCTTCCGCGCATGATTTTGGCGGCCCGTCCATGGGCCGCACGGATACGCTGAGTTTCTCAGAGCATCCTTAAACAAACACGAGGAGAGAACATGAGTTATTACGACACCCCCACCAAACTGCTGCACAAGGGTATGGCCCTGACTGTCACCGTGCAGGTATTGCTCAGCTTTTTTATGGAGCCGCCTGAGCTCGGCAAGGTTCATGAACAGCTTGAATTGCAGCTGTTCGAGGCACATGAATGGGTCGGCATTGCTGCAGCCCTCATCGTCATCGCGCATATCATTTACAGCCTGATCAGCAGCGGCAACGCATCCTGGCGCACGCTGTTCCCATGGCTGACCGGTGCAGGCTGCTGCAAACTGCTTGGCGAGATCAAACAGGCGAGCAGCTGGTTTAAGCAGGGCCTGCCGCATCCGGACAAGTCACATGTACTGGCCTCGGCGATTCACGGTGCAGGCCTGCTTCTTGTGCTCTTTCAGGGCCTGACCGGCGGCTGCCTGTTTTTAGGCATCGCCGAGAACGGCGCGATGAGTGAAGGCATCAAAGAGGTGAAAGAAATGCACGAGGTGGCCGGCATGTTAATTATCGCCTATCTGGTCTTGCACGTTGCCGCCGCCATCTGGCATCAGCGCCTGGGTCACGATGTGATCAGCCGTATCAAGTAGTTCGTTCGGATGGCTCCTTGTTAAAGGAGCCCCTTACACAAAACCCCGGCCAGAAGCCGGGGTTTTTGTTTTTCATTATTCAAACGTGCGCTACACTGGTGCAATATCGTCATCAGCCACAGAGGAACCCATCATGATTTACCCGCAAGCTATTCGCATCCTGCATTCCTTTCTGGCGCTGGCTATGTTGGCGCAACTGGCTGTCGGCGAACTGATGGATGTGCCCGGTGCGCACGAGGTGCCTGAACAGGCCTCGCTGTCTGTAGTTACGCCTGCTTTTGCCCACGGCAGCCATCATGCCGGTAATGCCATCATCATTGTGGAAGAAACCCTTGGATTCGAAGTCCATGAATTTCTTGGCCTGTTCATTGCCGGACTCTTGCTGATTCGCCTGCTGCTTGCCTTTTCTTCTGTTCCCGAGGCCGGCTGGCGGCAGCTTTTTCCATGGTTATCTGCATCCGGTCGTGCAACCCTGCTTGCCGAATCTGCGGCACAGGCAGGTGGCTGGATGAAAGGAAAGCTGGCTCCACCCGAAGAGGGTGAAACCGTGGCCAAAGCGGTGCATGGCCTGATGTTGCTTACCGCTCTCGCTATCGCCGCAGCCGGTGTGGTGCTGTTCTTCGGCTGGAATGAGCACGGCAAACAAACAGAACTGATTGAATTAGTCGGAGAAACGCATGAACTGCTGGTCGGCATTTTTGAAGCGCTGCTTGCCGCACACGTGCTGGCCGTCATTCTGCATCAATTGCAGGGACATCATATTCTGGCACGCATTCGCCCCGGCAAGTCATGAGCACACCATCTGTGCCCTTCAAGGCACTGGGCGATCCGGTACGCCTGCGTCTGTTTTACCTGCTTAGCCGCCACGAAGAATTGTGTGTCTGCCACCTGACCGATGCGCTTGAATTACCGCAAAGCACTGTTTCAAGGCATCTTGGCTTGTTGCGTCATGCCGAACTGGTCGCTACCCGCCGCGATGGCAAATGGATGTATTATCGCCTGAACGGCAACACTGCGACCGCGCTCGCCAAGGTGGTTGAGCAGATGGCAGATGATGGGCTGGAGGCCGATGCCGTGCATCTGGGTAAAATATTGCAAGGCTTATCCCCACCCTGCACGACCGTTTGAGGAAAACTGCGAATCAGCTGATTTTTAAATGCCCCAGCGCAAACATCATGGCGCCGCCGATCATGGCAACGATAATCAAGGGCACAATAATCACTGCCACGGCACGGCCACCGGAAATGCGGCAATGCGAAACAAGCCCCAGCCACAGCAGGTACATGCTCCATAGAAATGCGACTGTACCTCCCCAGGAAAGACCCACAAACATCATCGGCGCAAATGCATAGGCAGAAAGCTGAAAGGCATTGGCCGGAGTCAAACGAGCGCCGCCAAAGGCCTTCACACCCCAACTGATATAGGCGGCCAGCATCCACATGCCGATAAGAATGCATCCCCAGGTAAAGGGCAGCATGAAAAGCATTCCCAGACTATAAAATGGTACGGCAACAAAGGTCAGAATGAAAATGATAATAGAAGCAAAAAACAGACTGTTGCCATAAAACACGGCAAAAGGCGCGCCGGCAAAAAATTCGCGGGGCTGGGTAAGCAGCGACTTCAGCGCAGCAAGGAAGGTCTGTGCCGGACGATTGCTCTGGAAATAGGTGATTTCCGTGCTCTCTGTTGCAGTATCATTCATCGTATTGCCTCCGTGAGCCACGAAGCATGGCGCTATATACACCGGATGCAAGAGGGCGTTTTCTGCATCTTGGCTTGCTGTTTATTTCGCCACAATTCTTCTCAAACCATATCGGGATAGTAAGCCCAGCTGTTTGTTATCCTCGACCTTGATTCCTTCTGGACAGCTTCAATCGTACAACGGCTATTTCCAGTTCAAGCAGTGCCTTCTCGGCTTCAGTGGGCGCGGCAAGCCTGTACGTCTCGCGGGCCTGATCCACAACCCGTTTCGCTTTCGCAGCATCTATATCACCAATGCGCTCATAGGCATCTGCAAGCACTGTTACCTTATCCGGTTGCACCTCCAGATATCCACCGCTGATAAGCATCATATCCTGCCTGCCTTTAGGGTACTTTTTATCAGCAGGACAATAGATACGCAGAAGACCGGGGCGAAGAACAGCCAGAAGAGGCGCATGGCCGGGAAAAACCTTCAACTCGCCATCCAAAGTTTCGGTAACCACGGAAATAGCAGAACCAGCGTACAGTTCCGTTTCAATGGTCGCGACAAGCACCTTCATAAGTCAGGAAGCATGGAGAAAAGCATCCCGGATGCAAGGCCGAAAGGATTCAATATTCTCACTGTACGTCTGCCGAACGGCATGGTGACACTGCAAATCATCACCAATACTGCAACAGAAAGCCGGAACCTCTCTGGCAACACACTATTCTATTGCCGGTACGTGCTGTGGCAGGAAGTGCAGTATTGCATGGTGACATGCAGGGCTTGCAGTGAAGCAGACGTATCGTGCGTCTTCAATGCCTTGGCCAAATCATCGGCGCTTGCATGAAAGGCCAGAGCCAGATTGCGGAAGTCTTCGTTCTGAAATCCATTGCACATCCTTTTCATTTGCGGCGTCATGCCCAGCTTCATTTGAGCAGTCTGAGCTGCACTATCAAATTCCCCGCGCGCCAGGGCATCCACAATATCGCTGACTGCCTCAAGGTGGGAGCGCATCATGGCCAACTGATGCTGCTTTCTCGGCCCCTGCACACCCAGTGAGATTCTTTCATCCGGCTGCATGCCCATACCACCCATACCACGTTGCATGCCCATGCCGCCTTGCATACCCGGCCCACTCATATCAGCGGCAACGGCCGTTGTTCCAACCACGCATAGCGCAGCAACTGCAATCCAAATCATCTTTTTCATCTGAGACTCCTTTTCTTTTTTGATTTCTCAATCCTTGTTCAACCATCCGGCGATCTTGCCCCTGCCTGGCACACCACCTGCGTGCACGAGCTCACCATTCACCAGCACAGCCGGTGTCGCCAACACACCGGATTGAATGATTTCCTGCATGTCTTCTATCTTTTTCAACTCAATCGGCACTCCTTTTTCCCTGGCCATTTTCTCTATCATCGCCATGGTTGTTTTGCAGCTGGCACAGCCGGAACCAAGCACCTTTATTTGCTTCATTTCTCCTCCTTTCATAAAACCGCATTGAACACATAGCCGACCAGCAAAATGCCGCTGGCGACCACGCCGGCGAACACGACAATCAACCTCAGCTTAAGCACCTTGCGCAGAATCACCATTTCAGGAAGGGACAGGGCAATCATGCTCATCATGAAGGCCAGCACCGTGCCCAGAGCCGCACCCTTGGCAAGCAGGGCTTCGACAATCGGTATCATGCCGGCGGCATTGGAATACATCGGCACACCAATCAGAACAGCGGCCGGGACCGACCACCATGAAGACTCCGGCCCCATCAGATCAGCCATGAAATCCTGCGGCACGTAGCCGTGAATCCCTGCACCGACAGCTACGCCGACCACCACATACAACCAGACGCGCCCGACGATCTCCCGCACCGAATGAAATCCGGCATTCAGACGATCTGCCATGCTCAGATATTCCACCCTGACCTGCGCATCGACTCTGGCCATATCACGCACCCAGTCTTCGAGATGCGCCTCCATGTGTAGTCTTCCGATCACCCAACCGGCGGTGATGGCCACAGACAAACCAAGCACCAGATACAACAAGGCAATTTTCCATCCGAGCAAGGCAAACAGGAGGACTAGCGCCACTTCATTGACCATCGGAGCAGCAATCAGGAAAGAAAAGGTGATGCCCAACGGCACACCAGCCTGCACAAAACCGATAAACAGCGGCACGGCAGAACAGGAGCAAAATGGCGTCACAATTCCCAACATGGCTGCCATAATATTGCCTATGCCCTCATGCTTTCCGGCCAGCATGGCGCGGGTACGTTCCGGTGTGAACCATGTGTTGATCACACCCATGGCCAGCACCACAGCGGTAAGCAGCATCAACACCTTGGGCGCTTCATAAAACAGAAAACGCAGTGCAGCAGCAGGATGACTTCCCTGCTCCAGCGGCAGGGCAGCAACCAGAGATGTTGCCACCCCTGAGAGGCTGGAATAGACCGCCACCCACAACAGGGTTGCTGTCAGAAGAAACCATAAGGGATGCCGCTCCGGCAGACTGCTTAAAGCAGGCATACCGACCGGATCAGGCTGTTTGGGTGCTGCGTTCAACATCTTTTATCCCTGTTTCTATTCGTGCTGTATAAAGAAGACGAATGAGGAGGCAAAAGGGTGCAGGCTGATTTACTTCAGTGGCGGCCTCGGTACAAAGCAGCAAACCTTGCCCGCTGCATCCAGACGAACCTGACAGGCAGTCTCAAGTTGCCTTCGCATGCGCTTGCGTGCCCGCTGCACACGCGATTTCGCTGCAGCCAATGTGATGCCTTTGAGCTCGGCATATTGCTGCTGGCTCATACCATCAAGATCGCAGCATGTAATCGCTTCCCGATCATCCCCAGATAGTTCGCTCAGAACGCGCGGCAGGCATTCGGAAAGCCTGTCCACCGTGTCGCTGGCCTGTTCGTCCGCCTGTAGGTCGTCAGGCAACTCGCAATGCTCACGCTTGAGCTTGTAACGATCTATCAGTGTATTTCTTGTGACCTCGAACAGCCAAGCGCGGGCATTGCCGATGGCGCAGAAGCGTTCGCCCTGCAACATGGCCTTCAAAAAAACATCCTGCAGCAGATCATCCGTATCCGCCGTATTGCCAAGTCTCGAACGCAACCAGGCACGCAGTGCGTGTTCTTGCTGATCCCATGCATGCATCAGGCATTGCATGGATGCAAACCTGAATGAATCGTCGCTTCTAGGAGCTTGGTGCACAGCATTAGCTCACTATGCTTTCACCCCGGATATCAAACAAGCTCCGCCATTTATCCCTGGTTCTGCAACACCCGAAGAATATTGGTTTCTCATAAATCCTATCCCCCTTTTAATTGACGTATCCGCATAAGCGGATACGATTCGGATCTCAAGGAGATCGTGATGCACAAGTCCGTTCCAACAAACAAATCAATCGGTCTATTCGCCCGCTATCTAACACTTTGGGTTTTTCTCTGCATTGTCACCGGCATCGCTCTGGGTGCCATCATGCCGGGAATCTTCCAGACGCTTGGCGGCATGGAGTTGGCACACATCAATCTTCCGGTGGCCGTACTGATCTGGGCGATGATTCTGCCCATGCTGCTCAAGATCGATTATTCAGCCCTGCATGAAGTATGGGGGCACCGGCGTGGCGTCGGGGTAACCCTGGCCATCAACTGGCTGGTCAAACCTTTCTCGATGGCGCTGCTTGGCTTTGTCTTTCTGCGTATCCTGTTTGCCGCCTGGCTCGACCCCACCCAGATCGATGCCTACATCGCAGGCCTCATCCTACTTGCCGCCGCCCCCTGCACAGCGATGGTTTTTGTCTGGTCCCGACTGGTTGATGGGCACCCGCAATTTACGCTTTCTCAAGTGGCACTGAATGATGTCATTATGATCTTCGCCTTTGCGCCGATCGTCGGCCTGCTGCTTGGCGTGGCGTCGATCACCGTGCCCTGGGATACGCTCTTCCTCTCCGTACTGCTGTATATCGTCATCCCTGTGATTCTGGCCTATATCGGACGCAGGATACTGCTTGCCGCTGGCCGGCTGGATGCCGTGCTGCATGCCATGGATCCGCTTTCCATGGGCGCGCTATTGCTGACTGTGGTGCTGCTTTTCGGCTTTCAGGGCGAACAGATCCTTGCCCAACCGCTGGTCATCCTTCTGCTCGCCGTTCCGATCACCATTCAGGTTTATTTCAACTCCATGCTGGCCTATTGGCTGAATCGAAAGCTTGGCGTGGCACATTCGGTGGCCGGCCCGTCGGCCCTGATCGGCGCCTCCAACTTCTTCGAGTTGGCCGTGGCTGCAGCCATCGCGCTGTTCGGATTTGAGTCGGGTGCGGCGCTGGCTACCGTAGTTGGCGTGCTGGTCGAGGTACCGGTGATGCTGTCGGTGGTGAGCATCGTCAATCGCTCGAAATATTGGTATGAATCGGGTCTAACAAAAGTGAGGGTGACACCATGAAGAAGAAGGTTCTGTTTCTATGCACCGGTAATTCCTGCCGTTCACAAATGGCCGAGGGCTGGTTGAAAACACTGGGCGGCGACCGCTTTGAAGCTTACTCCGCCGGCATCGAAGCGCACGGCAAGAATCCGCGCGCTATTAGCGTGATGCGCGAAGCCGGTGTGGACATCTCTGGTCAGGAATCTGAAATCCTTGATCCCAAGCTGCTCGATTCACTTGATCTGCTCGTCACGGTCTGCGGCCATGCCGACAACCACTGCCCCACCATCCCGGTGAGCTGCCCAAAGGTGCACTGGCCCTTCGACGATCCGGCCAAGGCATCGGGCACGGAGGAACAAATCATGGCCGAATTCCGCCGCGTGCGCGATCAGATCAAGGGGAAAATTCAGGCTTATATCGATGCGGAGGCAGACGCCGCGGCCTGATGGGTTCTCAAACATGACTGCTGGATGATGGGACCCGCTATTTGCTAGTTGGGAGCCTTAGCCAAGCTCCTGCATCATACGCGCGAATTCATTTGTTTCGACCAGATCTGCCCCTGCCATCCTGAGCGCCTTGGCCTGTTCTGCATCGTTAACCGTATAAAACCCGACACGCACGCCTTGCATCTGCCATCGCCCCATATCAGCGGCCCGCTTCCACGGCATGAAAATATACTTTATCGGGCTATCCGGCTCTCTCATCCCTTCGGCGACCCAGCCGACGGAACAACCAATTTCCCCGGCACAGGCATCAAGCAGTCGCGCCGATTGACTGATGATGACCAATCGAGTCAACAATTCCGCTGGAAGCAATTGGCCGATGCGGCGGGCAATCGAACGGTCGGTAAGGCGGCGGCGGATGGGCGGCTTGATTTCGATAAAGAGGGTGACGCCCGGCTCCGTTTTGAGCCATTCGAGCAGTTCCGGCAGGCTGGAAAGCAGGAAGTGAGGTCGGCATATTTTCCGCAGGTCGTCCGCCAATGTGTCGGTCACCTTGATATCGGGCCTGCCACACAAGCGTTTCAGATTGTTGTCGTGCACCACCATGGGTACAAGATCGCTGCTGAACTGGATGTCACACTCGGCAAAACACGCCCCGGCTGAAACTGCAGCGGTAAAGCCGGCTAGCGTGTTCTCAACACCGCCTGCACGGTCGCCGCGATGCGCCACAAGATATTTTGTTGGCTTTTGCATGGTTTTCACTCTGCGCCGAGGGCAACCGGGATGCAATCTTACAGAGGCTTACGCAATCAGCGTGTTTTGTAGTTGCGATCCATATCGCGCTTGATATCGCGTTCCTTCATATCATGGCGCTTGTCGTAAAGCTTTTTGCCACGGGCCAAGCCGAGTTGCAATTTAGCCAAGCCGCGCTCGTTAAAATACAGCTTCAACGGGATCAGGGTCAGACCTTTCTCGTGCAGTTTACCGATAAGCTTTCCGATTTCCTGTTTGTGCAACAACAGGGTGCGGGTACGACGCGGATCGTCCGGGTTATTTGCCGCTGCCGGCCTGTAGGGCTGGATATGACAACCGATGAGCAGGGCGCGATTGCCGCGCACTATGCAATGCGCCTCGGCCAGACTGGCCAGCCCGGCGCGCAGGGACTTCACCTCTGGACCGGTAAGCATGATGCCGGCCTCAAAGGTTTCAAGAATATGATAATCGTGCCGCGCCTTGCGGTTTAACATGGCCATGCGCGGCATGCTAACTTCTTCCCCCGTACATGCATTAAAAAAGGCGGCCCTTACGGACCGCCTTGTTGTATCACAGAACCTTACGGTTCAGTCAGGTATTACTTGATCTGCTCTTCAAACCATGCGCGGACTTCTGCCTTCTTGGCGTCATCCAGCTTGCGGTACTTCTTCAGCTGACCCTTCATGGTGTTGGCCTTGCTTGCAAATGCCTCCACCTTGGAAACTAAATCAGCATCAGAGTTCAGGAAAGCGAACACTTTATCAACCGAGCCATAAGCAGCCACAACGGTGGTCAAAGCTGGACCTACAGCGTCCTTGTGGCCTTTGTGGCATGACTTACAAAATGCTCCTGCCGAAGCTGTGGTGCCAAGACCACCCACCAGGAATGCTGCTGCTGCAGCCATCATCAATGTTTTCTTCATATATCTAAATCCTCCTCTCGTGATTTCGAACCTCGGTTGCTATCGCAATTCGGGGTATGGCGCAACCATGAATCACAGGCCGTTTGTGCACCAGACGCAAAAAATACACCCCCGGTGCAAATCGTGTCGGGCATGCATCACTCGCCTCCCCTGTATTTACCGCCGTTACACCCGGACTTCCGATCAAACCAAAACGGCCAGCAGAAAAAAGGCGGCCCTTGCGGACCGCCTTTTTTTACCACAGAACCTTAAGGTTCAACCAGGTATTACTTGAGCTCCCCTTCAAACCATGCGCGAACTTCTGCCTTCTTGGCAGCATCCAGACCACGATACTTCTTCAGCTGGGCTTTCATGGTGCTTGCCTTGCTTGCAAATGCCTCAACCTTAGGGTTCAGGTCGGCATCGGAGTTCAGGAAAGCAAACACCTTGTCAACCGAGCCATATGCAGCCACAACGCTTGTTAAAGAAGGACCTACAGCGTCCTTGGTTCCTTTGTGGCATGACTTACAAAATGCACCGCCGGCCATTGCGGAAGTGGCCATACCACCCACCAGGAATGCAGCAGCAGCTGCCATCATCATCGTCTTTTTCATATGTTTTCTCTTTTCCTCCTTTCGGAAAATCCGTCACCTTCGTCTAAGATGTCCGGTCAAACGGGAATATAGTGAACCCATTCCATGAAGTAGGCGAGATGTAATAAATGCACCTTTTTAGTAAGGACTCTCGGCGTCAGGCAACCACCAGCCGTCCGTTTTCGGCATCCACATGAAGCTCTGCCAGGCGCTCGGCGCTGCCCAGAATGGCACGGGCAATCTGTGTTTCCACCTGATGCTGAATAAAGCGTTTCAGCGGCCTTGCACCATACACCGGATCGTAACCTGCATCGGCAATCAACTGACTGGCGGCATCACTCACCGTCAACAGCACCCCCTGCGAGGCAAGACGGGCTGCTACCTCGGCCATCAGCAAGCCGACAATACGACTGATCTCCTCACGGCCAAGTGGCGAGAACAGCACCACATCATCCAGCCGATTGAGAAACTCAGGCCTGAAGTGATCCTTCAGGCCCTGCATCACTTCGCTACGGGCCGCCTCACTGATATGACCGTCGGCATCGATGCCGGTGAGTAGAGCGGTACTGCCGATATTGCTGGTCATGATGACGATGGTGTTTTTAAAACTCACCGTGCGCCCGTGACTGTCGGTCAATCGCCCGTCGTCGAGCAGTTGCAGCAGAATGTTGAACACATCCGGATGCGCCTTCTCCACTTCATCAAGCAACAGCACGGCATACGGCCTGCGTCGCACCGCCTCGGTAAGCTGGCCACCTTCCTCGAAGCCGACATAACCCGGAGGCGCGCCAACCAGACGCGACACCGTGTGTTTCTCCATGTATTCGCTCATGTCCAGCCGGATCATGGCTTCCTCAGAGTCGAACAACTCGGTGGCCAGCGCGCGCGCCAGCTCCGTCTTGCCCACGCCGGTCGGGCCAAGGAAGATAAAGGAACCAATCGGCCGCTTCGGGTCTTTCACCCCGGCACGGGCGCGCAATACGGCATCAGCGACCGCCTGCACTGCCTCATCCTGACCAATCACCCGTTGATGCAGCGTTTCATCGAGATGCAGCAGCTTCTGCCGCTCGCCCTCCAGCAAGCGGGTCACCGGAATATGCGTCCAGCGAGCCACCACCTGAGCGATTTCCTCCTCGGTGACCTCTTCCTGCAACAATGTGGCCTTGCCCTGCCCATCATCCGCCTCCTGCCCGACAAGTTCTTTCTCCAAAGCCGGCAACGTACCGTGGCGCAATTCAGCCACGCGATTGAGGTCATAGGCGCGCTCGGCAGCCTCGATATCGTGCTTCACCTGTTCAATCTTCTCACGCAGCACCTGCACCTTACCGAGCGAAGCTTTCTCCTGCTCCCACTGCGCGCGCATCGCATCACGCCCTTCCTTCAGATCGGCTAATTCCCTGCGTAACTCGCTTAAGCGCTCGCGGCTGGCCTCGTCCTTTTCCTTGAGTAAGGCCCGCTCTTCAATCTCCAGACGCATCACACGACGGGTGATCTGATCCAGTTCTGCAGGCAGCGAATCGATATCGGTGCGAATGGAGGCACAAGCTTCATCAACCAGATCTATAGCCTTGTCGGGCAGAAAACGATCGGCAATATACCGATCCGACAGGGTGGCCGCAGCAACAAGAGCCGCATCCTGAATACGCACCCCATGATGCACCTCGAAGCGATCCTTCAAGCCGCGCAGAATGGATACGGTATCCTCGACATTCGGAGCCTCGACGATTACCGGCTGGAAACGACGCTCCAGAGCCGCATCCTTTTCAATATGCTGGCGATATTCATCCAGGGTTGTGGCACCGATGCAGTGCAGCTCGCCTCTTGCCAGCATGGGCTTGAGCATATTGCCGGCATCGGACGATCCTTCGGTTTTGCCAGCACCAACAATGGTGTGCAGCTCATCGATAAACAGGATGATGCGCCCTTCGGCCTCTTTGATCTCCTTGAGTACAGCCTTCAGCCGTTCCTCGAATTCACCGCGGTATTTGGCGCCGGCCATCAGCGACGTCATGTCCAGCGAAAATATTGTCCTGTCCTTCAGACCCTCCGGCACATCGCCCTTCAAAATGCGCTGTGCCAAGCCTTCGGCGATGGCTGTTTTACCTACGCCCGGCTCGCCGATGAGCACCGGATTATTCTTGGTCTTACGTGACAGAATACGGATGACACTGCGAATCTCGGTATCGCGGCCGATCACCGGATCAAGCTTGCCGCTGCGCGCCATATCCACAAGATCGACGCCGTACTTCATCAGCGCATCGTAGCTGCTTTCCGGATCGTCGCTGGTCACGCGCTGATGCCCGCGCACCTTTTCCAGCGCCGCAAGCAGCGCATCGCGCGTTACACCTGCCTCAATAAGAATCGAGCCTGCCTCGCTCTTTTTACCTTCTTCGGCAAAGGCCAGTAGCAGATGTTCTACAGAAATATATTCGTCTTTCAGCGCCTTGGCTTCATCCTCGGCCTTGGCGAATAAATGATTCAGCCGCTGTGTAGCATACATGCCGCCGGCAGCTGTGCCTGTCACACTGGGTCGTTTACCCAGCGCCTTTTGCACCTGCTCCTTAACTTCGGCAAGGGAAGCTCCAGCCTGTTCGATAATGCGCGGGGCAAGCCCGCCTTCCTGCGCCAGCAACTCGGCAAACAGATGTTCGCCATCGATTTCCTGATGATTCAGGCGTCCAGCCAGGGTTTGCGCTGCGGCCAGCGCCTCGCGCACTTTCTGCGTCATCCGGTTCATATCCATGGCATAATCTCCTTATACATTGATCACATTATGTGTGGGGATATGCGGGCGAAAATACAAGCCCCGCCTTGGAAAACTCAGAGAAGTTCGACGACAAACACCGATACATGGGCTGCCGCTGCCGGATTGGAGTTGGCAATTTCAACCATAATATCATCTTCGCCGTTTGGGTTGTCGAAATTAAGCTGAAAGGTGTGGGAGCCAATCTTATAGCTGCGCTTGCGTACCAAAGTGCTTTCATGATCACCACGCACGCGAATCACCTTGAAGGTCAGCGGCCCGATTGATTCGGAAAGCAGCAACACTTCGTAATTCCCTGGCCGATTCGGCATATCGAAGAATTCTCGCAGCGTCTGGTAAGCCGGCACTTTGACATCACGCTGGTAGATGTATTCCTGAGCACCGGCTGGAATAGACGTGGACAGCATAAATAACAGCAAGGGAAACAGACATACAAATCGTCTCATGTCTCTCCTTCCCCCGCTTGAATGCCATGTTTGTCGCACAGGTAGCGCATTTTGTCCTTGGCCCGCTCACCGAAGCCCAACCAGCGTCCGGCGCGCGCCTTGATCTGGCTACTGCGCGTGAGCGCTGTTTCCACCAGTCGCCGCTCCATCTCATCCATCAACTGCTCGGCATTCACGCCGTCCTCGGGTAAGCGCTCCAGCCATGACGCAATCAGATCCTCGCGCTCCTGTAGAATGCGCGGCCCTTCCAGCGATGGAATCGCCTCGATCACTTCGCCGGCAGCCAGTACCACGGCACGCTCAATGATGTTTTCCAGCTCACGCACATTACCCGGCCAGGTGTAGTTGCTAAGCTGCTGCATGGCGGAAGGCGAAAAGCTCTGCACCGTCTTATTGCACAGCAGAGCCTTGCGCACCAAAAAATACTCAGCCAGCTGCGCAATATCCTCAGCATGTTCGCGCAACGGCGGGACATTGATATTCACCACATTGATACGGTAATAAAGATCGTCGCGGAAATCGCCCGACTCAACCATCTTCTCCAACAGCTCCCGGGTCGAACAGATCAGACGCACATCGCAGCGCAGTACAGCCTCGCTGCCCAGCCGGGAAAACTCGCCGCTTTCCAATACACGCAACAGCTTACCCTGCACACCGGCTGGCAGGCCTGAAACCTCATCAAGAAACAGGGTTCCACCGCTGGCCCGCTCAAACCAGCCGAGATGGCGCGTGCTGGCAGCGGCATATGCACCCTTTTCATGGCCGAAAAGTTCCGACTCCAGCAGCCCTGCATCCATGGCCGCACAGTTAACAGCGATAAACGGCCCTTCACTGCGCACGCTCCGGGCATGCAGCAATCGGGCCACCAGTTCCTTGCCGCTTCCCGTTTCGCCACGCACCAGCACCGAGGAGGGGGCGGCGGCAACCTGTTGAATCATCTCACGCAAAGCGCGCATCTGTTCTGAATCGCCGAGCAGTTCCCGGCCCATGCGGTTGTCCAGCAGGCGCGACATTTCCTGATCACGCAACTGCTGCTGACGCGCCTGCATGGCCGCATCAATGGTGCCGCGCACTTCATCAGGATCGAAAGGCTTGGCAAAGAAATCAAGCGCGCCGGCCTTGCGGGCGCGTGCCGCCAGTTTGCGCTCGTCATGTCCGGTGATAACCACTACCGGAATATCGGTGCCTTCTTTACGCAGAGCTTCCAGATAGCGCATACCGATTTCGGGATTGTCCGGTTCCGGCGGCAGAGCCAGATCGAGCACAATCAAATCAACCCGATGACCGAGCAGCGCTTTGTCGGCCTGTTCGGTGTCACCGGCTTCAACCACCTGATAATCATCCTTGAGCAACAGGCGGAGATTGAGGCGATTGATGTCGTTATCATCAACGATGAGAATTACACGCTGCATCAGAACTCCCTTTCAGCCCGAGCATGCCATAGCGGCAGTCGCACATGGAAGGTGCAACCTTTCCCCTCCCCTTCGCTTTCCGCCCAAATGCGTCCGTGATGAGCCTCGACAATGCGCTTGCTCAGATACAGGCCGATACCCAGACCACTCGGCTTGCTGGTCGAAAACAAACGGAAGGCGCGCTCCCTGAGAAACGACTCCGACATGCCGCAGCCGTCATCGCGCACCAACACCTCCACACAGTCATTGTCGATAGCCGTTGATATATTCAGCTCACCCTTGCGCTGCATGGCCTGAACGCCGTTATCGAAGATGTTTTCAAACACCCCGGATAGCATGGTCTCATCACCGCTTACCGGCGGAAGCTCGGGAATGTCCTGCACCACCTGAACCCCTTCCGGCCATAATCGCTCATCAACAGCACGGGCCAGCATTTGACGCAAATCCAGTGGGGCGAGCTTCGGATGCAACGGTGCCTGCGGGTCGGCCAGCCGCTGCATCACCGTCTGCATGCGTCCCACCACCTTGCGGATCGATTGCATCAAACGCCCCACATCCTCGGCATCAAGCTTGCCCGAGCCGATATGATGGGCCAGAAAAGACAGGTCGTTGAGGCGGTTCTTCAGATCATGCGAATGCAATTGACCGGCCACGCGGGAAAGGGAATCAAGCCGTGCGCTCTCCGCCTGCTCCCGGGTAAGGCGGGCATGCTCCAGGCTCATCGCCGCGAAACGCGACAGCCCGCGCAGCGCCTCGATTTCATCCTCATCGGTCGACATGCCGTTGCCATGCATCCCCAGATACAGCCAGGCCCGACCCTGTCTGGAGGGTATCTCAAGGCATAACTCAAAGGGGTTTCCAGCATCAAGGCGCAATGGTGGATCGGAAGGTGGTGTAAACCCGTTATCACAGCCTTGCGGATAAACCCTGATGCGCAGTCCCTCTCCGCCCTGCTCGACCAGTGCTGCTGCGGGACGGTGACTGACCATGCAAATGCGCTCCAGCAGTGCTCGCTCAATACCCTCAGCTGGCAATTCGGCCAAATCCCCGGCACCAAGGTGGCGAATGGCCTGCAGGGCATCGACATACTGCCGGAAGAACAGTCGATCCAGCCCATGCTGCATGGTGTGCACCAAAGGGAAAAACGTCAGGGCGGCTGCCAGCGCCGCCAGCACGAGGGCGGCCATCGAAACCGGATGTCCGCTGATCGCATAGAACATCGCCTCGATGAGTAGCAGGGAGACAAAGAAAACCCCCAGCGAAAGAAACACCGCCAGCAGATAGGCCGCGGCATGCAATAGTCGCCGGCGGGAAAATCTTAACATCGGGCGACCATAAGACGTGGCATCAGGGACGCGTGCGCTCCGGCTTCAGACCGAATGCTGTGAGCGCTGCATGCAGTTGATCACACAACTCATCGGGCAATACTGTCAACGGCAAACGGATATCGCCCTGCATCCAGCCAAGCATGGCGCAGGCCGCCTTGACCGGAATCGGATTGCTCTGCACGAACATCATGCGATTAAGCTCGCGCAGCGCCATCTGTGCCCGACGCGCCTCGTTCCAGTCAGCTGCTGCAGCAGCCTTCGTCAGACAAAGCATGGCCTGTGGAGCCACATTCGCCACCACGGAGATGACCGCAACGCCGCCCAGTGCCATAAAAGGCAGCACTGTCGCATCGTCACCGGAATAGAAATCAATACGCCCGTCGCAGGCATCGATGGTGGCATTGAGCTGCTCCATATCCGCCGTCGCATCCTTGATACCGACGATATTGCTGATCTGTGACAGCCGGCCGACTGTTTCAGGCAGGATGTTGGAATTGGTGCGTCCCGGCACGTTGTACACGATCTGCGGCAGATGCACGGCATCGGCCACCGCCTTGTAGTGCTGGTAGATACCTTCCTGTGTCGGCTTGTTGTAGTACGGAGAAATCAGCAGGGCTGCATCCGCGCCAAGCGACTTGGCCGACTGGGTCAGCTCGATGGATTCTGCCGTGTTGTTGCTGCCCGTCCCGGCAATCACCGGCACGCGCCCGGCCACATGGCGCACGGCGATTTCTATCAGCTTCTTGTGTTCGCCATGGGAAAGGGTGGCCGCCTCGCCGGTCGTACCGGCCGGCACAACAGCACTGACGCCGGCCTCAATCTGGCGATCCAGATGGGCGCGTAATGCGTCCTCGTCAATGCGGCCGTTCCTGAAAGGGGTGACCAGTGCGGTGATAGTGCCGTGAAACATCGAAACCTCCGTTGTCTGCGAACTATAACCGCTTCACTGCATGGCGAAAGGGCAGGAAATCACGTGTGCCCAGATTCTGGCTACAGTTCGTAGTCCACCACGCTGCGGGAAAGTGCAGCCTCCCTGAGCAAGGGCACCACAGCCTGATGCTCGGGATGCAATTGATAGTGCTCCAGTGCCGCGCGGCTTTCCAGATCGGCAACCAGCACCAGATCAGCCGACTGTTCTGAACCAAGAAAATCGATGCCGACATCAAGGCTAATCAAGCCGGAAATGGCGCCGTTAAGTGCCTCAAGCCGAGCCTTGATATGCCCTGCGTCGTCCTTGTTGCGCAACTTCCACATCACTATATGCCTGATCATGCATCATCTCCCGGGCCTGATTTTCGTACCGCAGCCTAACCAATCATCCCCGCTCACAACAGCCGCCATTGCGCCTTATAAGGCCTATTCTTTCGGGCATCCCGGACCAGCATCTGCTAATCTACCCCCTATGCTTGATGTTCTCTGCGTGGGTCATGCCTCCTTCGATATCGCCATGAGCGTGCCGCATCATCCGGGCAGCGACGAAAAGATTCTGGCCGATGCACTCATGCTGGGTGGAGGGGGGCCTGCCGCCAATGCCGCTGTGCAGGTGGCCCGTCTGGATGGCAGCGCGGGTTTCTGCGGCTATCTGGGTCACGACCTCTTCGGCGAAGAACACATCGAAGAATTTGCGCACGAAGGTGTGGACACCGGCCTGACCGTGCGCGGCGGACATGCAAGCCCGTTGTCCCAGATTCTTGCCAAGCCGGACGGCAGCCGCAGCGTGGTCAACTTCAAGGGTGACACCCCGTGGCTACCGGCCGATGCCGTGGAGGTGCGTCGCATCGAGGCGCTGGCACCAAGCGTCATTCTGTTTGATGGCCATGAACCGCTGCTCTCGGAAGTCCTTTGCACATGGGCCAAAGAGAATAATATAATCACAGTGCTGGATGCAGGCTCACTGCATCGCGGCACGCGCGAGCTTGCAAGGCAGGTGGATTACCTTATCGCTTCGGAAAAATTCGCCTGCCAATACTGTGGATTGGATAAGCCGGAAGCATGTCTGGCGCCACTGGCCCATATCGCCGCAAGCGTAGTCATCACACTCGGCGAGCGCGGCCTGATCTGGAGCCGGGCGGGAAAGACAGGTCATCTCCCCGCCTACCCGATTGAGGCCGTGGATTCGACCGGTGCCGGAGACTCCTTCCACGGCGCCTTTGCCCTCGCCGTGGCCAGAAATATGGCCTGGGATGACAGCCTGCTCTTTGCTTCGGCGGCCGGGGGGCTGACCTGCA
>CAZQTO010000030.1:0-20334 GCA_964596375.1 uncultured Zetaproteobacteria bacterium
CCCGAATCGGACTGTGGAAGTGCTGCTGTCGGTGTGCGCCAGTTGGCTTCTGCGTAGCCCGAATCATCGGCATGCGTCTTCGCAATCACGGCACGCTGTTTCCTGTATTCCTCGACAAAGCCTTCGGCTCCGAGCTTCTGCGCCACATATTTCATACGCGCACGGGCACGGCGCTTGCGATCGGAAAACTTGAAATGGATGCGCATAAGCGCTTCACCGACCACCAGAAGGTCGGATTCAGGAATGAAATCTTCCAGCAGCAGCGCGCTCATCGGCTGCGAGGAAAGCCCGCCCGCGGCCCACACCTGAAAACCCTTGATGCCATCCTTATCCGTGGCGATAAAACCGATATCGTGCATGCCTGAAAGGCCGCAATCGGTGGCACAACCGGAGAAGGTCACCTTGAACTTGCGCGGAAACTGCTGCGCCAAGGGGTGGCGCAGGAAAAACTCGGCAAAACGGCGCGCATGCACGCTCACATCGGCATGCTCTGCCGGGCAGCGACCGGCCAGAAAGCAGGAGGAAACATTGCGCACGGTATTGCCGCAAGCCTCGCGCGTGGTCAGTCCTGCCGCATCAAGCCGGCGCAGAAAGGCCGGCACATCGTCCAGTGCCACGAAGTTGGCCTGAATATCCTGCCGTGTGGTCACATGGGCGAATTTCTCGGGGGCTACGCTGAGCGTGCCGTCTGTCGGCATACGCCCGGCATAATCGGCCACGCAATCGCCGATCACATCCAGCTGATCCGGAGTCAGGTTACCGCCCGGCAGCTTGACGCGCACCATCTGCACGCCCTCCTGCCGCTGGCCATACACACCCATTTGCAGACGAAACGGTGTGAAGCGTTCCTCGGACATGGTGCCCGCCCGGAACGCCTTGTAGCCCGCCTCGAATTCATCAACATCGGATGTACGCGTAAAATTAAATTCAGCCATGATAAAACCTCAATTCCTCACCACCAAGGGGACGAAGAAAAGCAGGTTCTCATCTTCGCGGTCTTCGGCCCTTCGTGGTAAATGTCTTTCTATATCAAGCAGCTATCGAGCGATTAACTGTGACCCAACTGCAGTTCACAGGCCTGCTCGTAGGTCACAAGATCCGTAATGGTCGGGTTTTCACCGCACAGCGGGCAACCCGGGTCCTTGCGCAGCTTCAGCTTCTTCCACTCCATGCGCATGGCATCGAAGGTCATCAGCTTGCCGGCCAGCGAATCGCCGATACCCAGCAGTTCCTTGATGGCTTCCACGGCCTGAATGGTGCCCACGGCACCTGCCAGGGCACCCAGAATGCCGGCCTCGGAACAGGATGGGACCAGACCCTTGGGCGGCGGCTCCGGATACAGGCAGCGATAGCACGGCGCATCCTTCTGCTGATGCGGCTTGAACGTGGCCACCTGCCCCTCGAAACGGAACATCGCACCGGAAATCAGCGGCTTCTTCTCGAAGTAGCATGCGTCGTTGACCAGAAAGCGCGTCGGAAAATTATCGCAACCGTCGATGATCAGATCGTATTCACGGATGATCTCGCGGATATTGTCCTCGGTAACGAAGTAATTGTAGGTGTTCACCTTCACATCGGGGTTGAGCGCCTGAATCGTTTCGCGCGCACTCTCCACCTTGGGCATGCCGATTCGATCTTCATTATGCAGGATCTGGCGCTGCAGATTGGAAGAATCCACCACATCCGCATCGGCGATTCCGATGGTTCCCACGCCGGCAGCTGCCAGATAATAGGCCACGGGCGAGCCAAGGCCGCCTGCGCCGATCATGAACACCTTCGATTCAAGCAGCTTCGACTGCCCTTCCGCACCAACCTCGGGCAGAATAATGTGGCGCGAATAGCGCTCGATTTGTTTCTCGGTAAAATCAATCACTTTAAACTCCAGAATTCAGAAAAAATCACAGGTTCACGTGTGATCCAGCAAGGCGTGAGGAGCGCAAAACCGGAGCATTTGAAATCATATGTGAGGCCAAATGCAAACAATCAGGCACTGCAACAACGCAGCTGGAGTGCGAATATGGACCTGTGCTATACCTCGATACCCTTGAACAGGTCGGTGGACATATAGCGCTCGGCCATGGACGGGATAATCACCACAATGCGTTTGCCCTTCATGTCCGGACGGGCAGCCACACGCAGCGCTGCAGTCACTGCAGCACCGGATGAAATGCCGCCGGCAATACCCTCTTCGTCGGACAGACGGCGCGCCATGGCGATGGCTTCATCGTTGGTCACCTGCTCAACACTGTCGATGATATCCACGTTCAGGTTCGCCGGGATGAAACCGGCTCCGATACCCTGAATCTTGTGCGGCCCCGGAGCACCACCGGAAATCACCGGTGAATCGGCAGGCTCCACGGCAATCGCCTGAAAATCAGGATTGCGCGACTTCAGCACCTCAGCCACACCGGTGATCGTGCCGCCGGTACCAACACCTGCAACAATCGCATCCACTTTGCCGTCGGTATCGCGCCAGATTTCTTCTGCCGTTGTTTTGCGGTGGATTTCGGGATTAGCCGGGTTCTCGAACTGCTGTGGCATGAATGAATTTTCAGTGGCAGCGGCAATCTCGGTGGCCCGGGCAATCGCGCCCATCATGCCCTTTTCGGCCGGCGTGAGTACCAACTCGGCGCCGAGCAGCTTGAGGAGCTTGCGACGTTCCATGCTCATCGATTCCGGCATGGTCAGAATGCAACGATAGCCTCTTGCGCGCGCCACGAAGGCCAGTGCGATACCGGTATTGCCACTGGTCGGCTCGACAATCACACCACCCGGCTTGAGTGCACCGCTTGCCTCGGCAGCATCCACCATGGCACGGCCGATACGATCCTTGACCGAATTCAGCGGATTGAAGAACTCCAGCTTGAGCAGGATTTCGGCATCAAGCCCTTTGTTGATGCGCTGCATGCGCACCAGCGGCGTGCTGCCAACCGTTTCTGTGATATTGTCGTATATTGCCATTTCACACCTCACCAAATGTTTTGCGCATCCACAAACGATGCTTTAACTGTGTTTTGCACGCAAAAAACGCATGCAAAAAGACCAATCAGCCCTCGATGATGTTCTGTTCGATCGGGTCCACATGCACACCCTGATCTTCCAGCCATTTCACAGCTGCTTCCACCACCTCGGTCTTGCCTTCAATCTCCAGGCCGACCAGGCCCATATGCTCACGAACCTCGGCTGTGCGGATATTGGTCACCACATCAAACTCGCGACCCAGCTTCCAGATCAGCGGTTCACGCACCGTATTCTCGGAAAAGGAAAGATAGACTCGCTGTTTCATGCCCTTAATTCCGGCCGCCGGCGATGGCCGGCACAATGGAAACCTCGTCCCCATCCTTCAATGCGGTGGCGCGCCCTTCCAGAAAGCGCACATCCTCATCGTTAACATACACATTCACGAAACGACGGATTTCGCCGGCATCATCACACAAGCGGGCCTTCAGTCCGGCATGCGCTGCCTCCAGATTATCAATCATCTCGCCGACATTGGCCGCCTCGACGCTTACCTCATCGGCACCATCGGTCAGCTTGCGCAGCGGGGTCGGGATACGTACGGATACACTCATGTTTATCTCCTGTCTTTTCTCTTATGTTCTTTACTTCACGCCGTCGGCTTGCGCCAACAGGTCAAACTCTTTCAGGCTCGCATCGATGATGCGCGGCTTGGCATACGCATTGAGCACTGCCTCCTGCGTCTTCAGGCCATTGCCGGTAATGCACAGCACAATGGATTCATCGCGCGGCAGCCGACCGGACTCAATCATCTTCTGAGCACAGCCCAATGTAACACCACCTGCCGTTTCCGCGAAGATACCCTCTTTTTCAGCCAGCAGCTTCATGGCATCCACCACTTCCTGATCGGAAATATCCTCAGCCCAGCCGCCGGATTCGTGAATCACGCGATTGGCATAATAACCGTCCGCCGGATTACCGATGGCCAGCGATTTGGCAATCGTATCGGCAATCACCGGATGAATCAGATCGGTGCCTTCCTTGACCGACTTGGAAATCGGCGAGCAACCGGTGGCCTGCGCCCCGTAAACAGCCGTGCCATTATCCTCGATCAGGCCCAGCTTGATGAATTCCTTGATGGATTTATCCACCTTGGTGCACAGCGAACCCGAAGCCATCGGCACAACGATATGCTTGGGCGCCTTCCAGCCCAACTGCTCCATCACTTCATAACCCAGCGACTTCGAGCCCTCGGCATAAAACGGACGCACATTCACATTCACAAAGGCCCAGCCATATTTGCCGGCCACTTCCGAACACAGACGGTTCACATCGTCATACTTGCCGCGGATACCGATGATCTTGGTGCCGAAGATACCGGCGCCAAGCACCTTGCCCTGCTCCAGATCGTGCGGAATGAACACATACGACTCAAGACCCGCTGCCGCCGCATTGGCCGCCACGGATCCGGCCAGATTGCCGGTCGAGGCACAGGCCACAGTGGTAAAGCCGAATTCCACAGCCTTGGAAAGTGCCACGGACACCACGCGGTCCTTGAAGGACAGGGTCGGATAGCACACCGAATCGTTCTTGATATACAACTCGGAAACGCCCAGATATTTTTCCAGATTGCGCGCCCGGACCAGCGGCGTATAGCCGTTCTGCACACCCACCGTCGGCTCACCGTCAATCGGCAGCAACTCCTTGTAGCGCCACATGGTCTGCGGACGTGACTCGATCAACTCACGGGTGAATTTACCCTTGAGCCTGTCGTAATCGTAAGCCACTTCCAGCGGCCCGAAACAGAACTCGCAGACATGCGTCGGCTCGATCGGATATTCCTGACCGCATTCACGACATTTCAGCGCACGTACATAACTCTTGCTCATAAAAATCAACTCCATGGCCGGTTCATTCACCAGGAGATCAACCTGAAAGCGGGCATAAAAAAAACCCCACCGTAATAAGGTGAGGTTGCAGGTGCGGCTATACCGCAGACATCGACAACCGCTCCTTATCGCTCTTCCCCCAACAAAAACAGGGAAAGCAGGCATTGGCACCAGTCACTTTAGACATGCATTCAAGGTAGAATGCCGTATCTTTAGCCGGTTGCCGCAGTTTCACGGGGCCTGAAACCCTCCACTGCTCTTGATAAAGCCGGATCAAATTTTCAAGGCCGATTTCTACCGCAGCGCAACATAAATGCAAGCATATGTTTACAAGGGGTTTTATCTGCCAGCGCTCTATCTCGTAATCCTGCTCCACCACCGGCATGGATTGAGCGGCATGCAACCATTAGAGTCAGCGCATGCCGTCCAGCCTTCTACCCAGACAAAATGCACCCGATACCCTCTCTGTCAGCGAACTGACGGCGCAGATCAAACAACTGCTGGAGCAGGGGTTTTCACGCGTAAAGGTAAGTGGTGAGGTATCCCGGCTGACAGCGCGAGCCGGTGGCCATATGTATTTCACCATCAAGGATGCCAATGCGGCACTGGCTGCTGTCATCTGGAAATCCACAGCCCTGCGCCTCTCTGTGCAACCCGAAGAGGGCAAGCAATACATCTTCCACGGTCATATCTCGCTGTACCCACCGCAGGGGCGCTATCAGCTGGTTGTGTCACGACTGGAAGCCGAAGGCGGCGGTGCACTGGCTGCCGAATTCGAACGGCGCAAACGCCTGTTTGCCGAACGCGGCTGGTTTGATGCCGAACATAAACTGGGGCTCCCTGCCCTGCCCAGGCATATCGGCATTGTGACCTCCGAAACCACCGCAGCATTGCAGGATGTGCGCAAGGTTCTGTCCACCCGGCCGGGCTGGCTATCGCTCACCCTTGCCGCAACGCCAGTGCAGGGAGATGCCGCACCCGCTGGTATCGTGCAGGCTCTGAAACGCCTGCAAGCCATGCAGGAGCCACCGGACGTGATTCTTATGGTACGCGGCGGTGGCAGTCCCGAGGACTTGTGGTGTTTCAATGATGAAATCGTGGTGCGCAGCATCTATGAATGCAGCATTCCCGTCATCACCGGTATCGGCCATGAGATCGACACCAGCCTCGCCGATTTCGCGGCGGATGCACATGCCGCCACCCCCTCCAATGCCGCCGAAATAGTTTGCCCGTCTTCCGATGCCCTGCGCCGCCAGATGCCGCGCATCGGTCTGTTGCGTCAACTGGTAGAGCATCGCGTATCGAAGGCCCGCCAATACGTGCTGAAAGCCGATGCCGCACTAAGCCATCGCTGGCAAAGCAGTCGTGATGAAAGGCGCATGCATATTGAGCGCACGCAACACCTGCTCGCCGCGAATAGCCGGCAGGGGCAAAAGGCACGACGTGACCAGCTGCGCCAGCTTCAGAAACGTCTGATACCACTGGAGCCGGGACAACGCTTGCGCCTGCGTCAGCGTCGTCTCGATGAAACCATGCAGCGCATGCACCATGCGATGGACCGACGCACGCAACTCGGAGCACGAGACCTCGACCATGCCCGCCAGTCCCTGCGCTTGTTACAGAGCACCCTGGTCGAACAACATCGCCGCAACTTTGCCATGCAAAGCACGCAGTTAAGTGCACTCGGTCCGTTAAGTGTGCTCAAGCGCGGCTATACGCTGAGCATGTCGGCGGATGGTAAAATCCTGCGCTCGGTGCAGCAGGTCAAAAAAGATGATGCCCTGCACATCCGCTTCCATGACGGTACGGCCGATACCCGGGTGCGCGACACACATCTCAAGGAAAACAATAAACCATGAGACAATCCTGTTCTTTACCCAAGCGCCGTTGGCCTGTGCTATGCTCTGCCCTCCTGATACTCGTGTGCGGCCTGCCGCAACCGGCATCAGCCCGGCAATGGCAGGCCGTACAGGGTGATGTTCTCGCCATCGATCTGCCGAACAGCGGGGGCAAACTGCAGGTCCGTGCCTTCGGCAAGACATGGCCGTGGAAGCAGATGGACGGGCAATATATCCGGGCCTGGATCGGCGTTGACCTGAAAGCCAAACCGGGCAAGCACAAGCTCCTTGTTCGCGGTGGAACCATCGAGCAGCGGCATCAGATACTGGTAACAGCAGGGGACTTCCGCATTTCGCGCATCGAGGTGGCCAAAAAGATGGCGGAATTCGATGCCGCCACCTTAAAGCGCATCCGAGCCGATCAGGCTGCCATCAAAGCCACCTATGCCATGCAGGTGAAGGGCAATCCAGATATCAGCATCGCTGCAGAACCAACAGAAGGCATCGTTTCGACACCCTTTGGCGCTCAGCGCTATGTCAATGGCGAGCCCCGCTCACCGCACTCGGGCCTTGATATCGCCGCTCCTGAAGGCACACCGATTATCACGCCGCTGGCCGGTCGTGTGTTGCTGGCAGAATCTATGTATCTCAACGGCAATACCGTGGTCATCGGTCACGGCAACGGGCTGGTGATGGTCTATTCGCATATGAACACCCTTGAGGTCAAACAGGGCGACTGGCTGGAAGGCGGAGCACGCATCGGTGCGGTGGGTATGACCGGTCGCGCCACCGGCCCGCATCTGCATTGGGGAGTGCGCTTCAATCAGGCGCGCATCAATCCGTCATCCCTTATCTCGCCATCAGGACATGCGGATAACACGGTCAAACCTTAGTTCAAAACATCAGGAGAACCGATGCTTTCCAATCATATTTGCCTATGTAATGCTTTCCCTTCATTAAACAGTCAATCGGGAGGAGCGGCCTTGGAAGTGCATAGACAACTGCATCGTTGCAGCTTCATCCGGACCCAAATATGACCGTAAAAAAAAACCTAATAAACGATTCCTGGATTGCAGGGCTATGGGAGCACCGGGTTGCTCTTGGCGTCGCTGCAACGGCAAGCGTCCTGATGGTGGCCTTGCTGGTTCTACAACCTACCATTGAATCAAGAAGCAAAAACCAAGGTACGCATGAAAGCACCCCTGTAGCAAGCAAACCCGATCAAGTCGCACCATCCGGTTTGGGTGCACCCCGCTATGCCATTCCGGACAAAGCCCTTCCCGGCCAGAAAGCAAAAAAGGCTGCACCAAGCGTCAAGACCATCACCCCCGCCACGCCGACCAAGCCAGTGGCTACCAAGCCGACCACAGTCAAGCCTGCTGCATCCAAACCTGTACCCAAGCCTGTAATCAAAGCACCTGCCGCTGCCAAATCAGTCGTAAAATCAATAGCCAAACCCAAAGCGCAGCCAGCTGCCGGGCACGCCCCGAAACAGGATGTAAAAACAGATTCCGGAATCTTTTTTGTTCAGGTTGGCGCATTTCGCGAGCGCAGCAGTGCACAGCAACAGGCCGCCACACTGCTGCAGAAGGGCTGGAACAGCATGGTTACGGTCAATGCCGCCGGTTGGTATGCCGTACGTGTCGGGCCGATGTCTTCACGCGCTGCTGCGGATAAGCTACAACAACAACTGCTTGATAAGGCCAAACTCAAGGGCTTCGTTGTCAAAGGGTAAGGGCTGCGTCGCAGCCGGACATAAGGCAACGGCCGAAGCCGGAGCCGAAATCCTGCGTGCCGGCGGCAATGCCGTGGATGCAGCCGTCGCGGCGGCCTGCATGTCCTTCATCAGTGAGCCGGTGCTCACCGGAGCAGGCGGTGGCGGCTTTATGCTTGTCAGCCAGCCGAACAACGCCCCCCTGCTGCTCGATGGCTTTGCCCGCATGCCCAGGGCGGCCATTGAGGATATAGAAGCACCTGACTTTCGCGCTATTCCGGTCGATTTCGGCGATACCGTGCAAACCTTTCACATCGGCCGGGCCTCGGTCGCCACACCGGGTCTGATGTCGATGCTGTTTGCCGCCCAAAACCGCGGCGGACGCATCCCGCTGAGCGAGGTGATTGCACCGGCATGCCATGCGGCACGGCACGGCCTGGCACTGAACACCCTGCAAGCTTCCTTTATCCATCTCCTGCAACCCATCCTCTCAGCCGGTGATGCCTGCATGTCCTTGCATAGCAAAGAGGGCAAACTGCTCAACGAAGGGGAGCTGTTCGCCAATCCCGAACTGGCCAACTTACTTGAGCTGCTGTGCATTGAGGGCGTTGAAGAGATGTACCTCGGAGATGTGGCGCAAAGCATCGTTACCGCCTGCGATCCCGGCGGACTGTTGAGCATGCAGGATATGACGCAAGCGCAGGTAATCGAACGCCGTCCACTTTCGGTGGCCGCCATGAACGGCACCCTGCTGACCAACCCTCCCCCCTCATCCGGTGGCTCGCTGATCGCCTTTTCCCTGCAATTGCTGGAGGCCTTGCGCGGCCTGCGCCGCGAGGACAACGCCATTCTGCTTGCCGAATGCCTGCGCGAAGCAGCCATGGCGCGCACGACGGATTTCGACGCCATGATCCATAGCCACGATTTCGCGGCCGACTTCCTGCATGCGGAAAGAATCGTGCGGCATAGCCGGGACATTGCCGAGCGGCTTGATGCGAAAGCCCCATGCACCAGCCGGGAACACTCGAACAGGCATGGCAGCACAACCCACATCAGCGTGCTTGATGCAGACGGCATGGCTGTTTCCATGACGGCCAGCAATGGCGAAGGCTCAAGCATCGTTGTGCCCGGCACCGGCATCCATCTGAATAACATGCTCGGCGAAGAAGACATCAATCCGCTTGGTTTTCATCGTCTGAGCGGTGGCGAAACCCTGTCCTCCATGATGGCGCCTTCGATTCTGATGCAGGACAAACGCCCTTCAGTCATCCTCGGCAGTGGCGGCTCCAATCGTCTGCGCGGCGCTATTCTGCAGGTACTGTTCCGCCACAAGACACTCGGACAGGCTATTGAGGACGCAGTGCATGCGCCGCGCCTGCATCCTGAATCGATGATGCTCGATGCAGAACCTGGTGCATTGACTGCAGGCAACGAGGACGCCTTGCGAACCCTGGGGTGGCAGATACGCGACTGGTCGCAAAGCTCGGTGTATTTCGGTGGCGTGCACGCCATCAGCATCGGCAGGAACAATCGTGTGGAAGCAGCCGGCGATCCGCGGCGTGGCGGTGCAGTGGCGTGGGCATGAGTCCTGACTCCACGCCGGTGGAAGCGATCATTGCCCTGGGAGGCAACCTGGGCGATGTACGAGCAAGCTTCATTGGTGCGCGCGCGATGCTGGCTGCCGAACCCGACATTTTGCTGCTTGCATCATCAAAGCTGTATCAAACCCCGCCGATGGGCCCGCAGGATCAGCCGGATTATCTCAATGCCGCCATCGTCGTTAAAACCAGCCTTTCTCCACTGGCCTTGCTGCACGAACTGCAAGCCATCGAGCTGCATTTCGGACGCAAGCGCGACGGCCAGCGCTGGGGCGAACGAACGCTTGATCTCGATCTCCTTGCTTATGACGATATGCAGATGCAGTCGGCTGAACTCACCCTGCCGCATCCCGGCATGCGCGAACGCCTTTTTGTGCTGCAGCCCCTACGTGATATTCGTCCTGACTGGATTCATCCGATGACAGGCGAATGTGTGGACGATATGGTGCAAGCAATAATCCAAGCTGGCGACAACCTGATTAACGAAGGGGAGGTCTGGTAATGCGTGATCTGCAATTGAAACATATTGCTGTCGAGGGGCCGATTGGTGTCGGCAAGACTACTCTGGCGCGCAGCCTCGCCGACCGTCTTCAAGCCAGCCTCATACTCGAACAGATCGACGATAATCCGTTCATCGGACTGTTTTACGACGACCCGCAACGGCATGCGCTGCCGGTGCAGCTTTCCTTCCTGTTTTCCCGTCTGCGTCAATGGCAGGCCCTGCATCAGCAGGACCTCTTCCATCAGGGCATTGTCACCGATTATATCTTCGCCAAGGACAGGTTGTTTGCCACGGTCACCCTCTCGGATGAAGAACTCGCCCTGTACGATCAGGTGCTGCATGCCGTCGTGGTCGATCTGCCGAAACCGGATCTGGTGATCTATCTGCAATCCGATGCCGATGTGATTATGAATCGCATTCGCCAGCGCGGACGCGATTTCGAGCGCCATCTGGGCGCCGATTACCTGCGCAGCATCATCGCTGCATACGACCGCTTTTTCTTCAATTATCAGGATACCCCGTTACTTATCGTGCAGACCGACAGGCTGAACTTCGCCGACCGGCCGGAAGATATCGATGCCCTGCTCACGCGCATCGGCAAAATGCGCTCCAACACCGAATTCTGGGCAGATTATTCGGGGTAGATATCCTGACGCAGTCAGGACAAGCCGTTTCGGCCTTCGCTAAGGGTCACTCCACCGCTTTTGATATGAATATCACGCTGCGGGTAGGGAATGGTGATGCCTGCCTGCTTGAAGCCTCGCCAGATGGCCAGATTCACTTCCGAACGCACACCGCCCAGGCCGTTCTCCGGATCCTGAATCCAGATGCGCAGTTCAAGTGCGATGCCACTATCGGCAAACTCCATCAGGCGACACAAGGGCAATGGCTCACGCAACACGCGCGGTGAGGCAAAGGCGCAATCGAGCATGATCTGCATAGCCTTTTCAGGATCATCGTTATAGCTGATCTGGACCGGCAACTTCAGACGTACTGCCTTGTCCGAATAGCTCCAGTTGATAACTTCTGTGGTAACCAGATTTTCATTCGGAATCAGCGTCTCCACGCCATCGCGGTCGCGCACGACAATGTAGCGGGCGCGCAATTCCTGAACCCAGCCGAATTTGGTGCCAATGGTGATGACATCCCCCGGCTTGATCGATTTGTCGAAAAGAAGAATGAAGCCGCTGATGAAATTGCTGGAAATGCGCTGCAGGCCGAAACCGATACCGACACCAACGGCACCGCCGAACACGGTGAGCGCGGTAAGATCGATACCCGCTGCATCCAGCGCTACAAAAATCGCAATGGCCAAAAGCAGGTACCTGCTGAACTTGGCAAGGCCAACCCGGGAGCTTTCGCTGAAATGCACGGAGCGACTCAAGCGTTGCTCTATCAGCCTGGCCAGCCACAGGGCCAGCATCCAGAACAAACCAATGGTCATAATAAGTTTGAGCACAAGCAGCAGGGAGATTCGACTTGCCCCCAGGCTGAAGGCAAGTCCGTCGAGGGCTTCCAGCACCCCGGACAACCAGCCGAGAAGATGCAGAGCAACCATCAGCCAGACCATCGTGGCAATGATGTTTTCCCATGCCTTAAGCAGCGGGCTGGGAGGAAAACCTTTGCGCAGGACATAGGCGGCGATACGAATGCCGGCCAGCGACAAGAGCAATGGTGTGGCTATGGCCAATAGTGGTGTAACCATTTCCAGATGATTAAGGATGGCCTGGCCGACCAGTGTCACCATCAGCATGGATATCGGAAACTGGATGCGATTCAGGCCTTTGCGGGACATCTTGCGCAGCCGGCTTTGGCTTTGCGCTTCAACGTCATCCGCAGAAACACCGCCACTGTGTTTCATTATATTGCGTATAACCAGTGCCGTTACCGCAGCAAGAACGAGAATCGCCAGCTGCCACCAGAATTGAGGCTGAGCGGTATAGCCCATCCATTGGGAAAACAGGTTTTGCAGGGCATCCATCATTGAACAATCCATATATCAGATAATATTTCGCGCATCGCCACCCCTCTACGAATCAAACCGGTTATGCACAGAGTGAGGGAAAACGGCCGGATTGGCAAACAGATAGCTGGCCGATTCAGGCAGAAGCCTGCTCCCGGCGGATCAGGGAGCCGATCAGCATGCCGATGATGGCCATCAGGAAACCGGCAAACTGCGGCGGAATCATCCCCTCACCCTCCGGCGCAATCAATTCCAGCGACAGCCAAGTGAGCAGACCGAGAATAATGGCAGTGTACGCCCCCATGGTTGTCGCCCGCTTCCAGTACAGCCCTGCAACCAGCGGCACAAAAGCGACCACGAGTGTCACCTTGTAGGCATTCTCGACCATCTGGTGAATACCCAAGTCACTATCCAGCGCCCAAAGAGCATACAGCGTCACCAACAGAGCAAACGTTGCCACGACCCAACGGGTCATCATAAGCAGGTGCTCCTCAGAAGTGTTGCCGCGCGTCAGCCAGCCCTTGAGCACGTTCTCCGAGAGCGTTACCGAAGGGGCCAGCAACGTGCCTGAGGCGGTACTCATAATCACTGCCAGAAGTGCTCCGAAGAACACCACCTGGGCAAACAGCGGCAGATGGCCGAGAACCAGATTGGGAAGAATCTTCTGGGCATCCTCAGTCAGCAGACTGGTAACCAGAGATGGGTCAATCAGAAACGCGGAATAGGCCAGATAGATCGGAACTGCAGCAAACAGGAAATAGGCAATGCCGCCTACCACCGTACCCCACACAGCCACCCCTTCGCTCTTGCCCGAGTTGGCGCGCTGGAACACATCCTGTTGCGGAATGGAGCCAAAGCCCATGGTCAGCAGCCCGGAAACAAAGGCGATGATGGCTACCGTATTGAGTCCGGGCCAGAAATGGAATTTGTTTTGCTGCATCGCGTGCTCGACCACCGGCGCAACCCCGCCTGCCAGACCTGCCACCAGCCAGGCGATATAGAAAAGACCGATGACGATAACAACCATCTGGAACGAGGTGGTCAAGGCCACCGACCACATGCCGCCGAACAGCGTGTACATCAGCACCACCGAGGCTCCGATCAGGATGCCCTGCACCTGCGTGATGGAACCATCGGAAAGCACATTGAATACCAGGCCCAAAGCCGTGATCTGGGCCGACACCCAACCGAGATAAGACAGGGTGATGGCGATACCGGTAACGACTTCAACACGGCGGTCAAATCGCTGGCGATAAAAATCCACGATGGTCAGCAGATTATGCCGGTACAGTTTGCGGGCGAAAAACAGACCGAACAAAATCAGACAGAGTGAAGCGCCGAACGGGTCGGAGACCAATCCCGCAAGATCCTCCTCGAGAAAGGTCGCAGGAATCCCCAGCACCGTCTCGGCACCGAACCAGGTGGCAAACACCATCGCCACCACCACGAAAAACGGCAGGCGCCTGTCGGCGGTAATGTAGTCGCGTGCATTGTGCACCTTGGTCGCGGCATACATACCCAGACCAATGGATACGATCAGATAGAGAATGACAAAACCAATCAGCATGGCGTTCCCTCGAAAAGAACCGTGCCAAACCCTGCACCGGAGCTATTTCGCGGGAAAATGCCTCAAGTGAATCAGTGCGTCAAACGGGATTTTCCTCTTTCCAATATTTAAGCCAGAACCGGAAACAAGCCCTTGATGCCATTGGCAATAAATTCGATGGCAATTGCTGCAAGAATCAGGCCCATGATACGGGTAAAGACATTGATTCCCGTCGCGCTGATGCGTTGAGAAATCAGAGGAGACAGGCGCAGCACCAGCCAGAGAATCAGCCCCAACAAACCGATTTCACCGGCAATCATTCCATAGTGGCCGATGCCCGTAGCCTTGTGCGCATCGATAATCACCGTACTTATCGCACCGGGCCCTGCCAGCAGGGGAATTGCCAGCGGTACGACCGCAATGGATTCCTTATCTCTGGATTCATCGGCTTCCGCACTGGTTTGCACAATCGAACTCACCTTTGCATTGAGCATCGAGATAGCAATCAACAACAGAAGAATACCGCCGCCTACCTTGAATGAATGAATGGAGATACCAAAGAAATCGAGCAGAAGCTCTCCGAACAGCAGGGAAACCAGCAGAATAAGACTGACTGATAACGCAACCGTATTGATAATGCGATTGCGCTCGCCTTTCGCCACCTCTCCGATCAGGCTGATAAAAATAGGAATCGCGCCGAAAGGATTAACAATAGCCAGCAGGGAAACAAAGATTTTAATGTAGTCGGGGTATTCCAGCATCATGGCAGCAATGACCTACGTCTTTTCCGGCTTATCAACCGGCGTGGCGAACTCGATGAAGATATGCTTAGCCTCAGGTGCCACACGGGTAACATCATCCTCCAGCGCGCAGCGGATGCTATCGAGCTTGCGCATGAAGCGGATGGCCTGTGCCACCTCGGCGGTACTCATATCGGCGAAGATCGTCTCCTCCCTGAGCTCCACCTCGGCCATCAGCAGTGTGTCGTCCGGTGAGAGCACAATGCTGTTGACCCGCTGCACATGCTGCACCTTTTCATCGGCCTGCCATGCACGCGTGGCAATATCGTTAACCCCATCATCCGAACGGTTGAGCAGGTATTTGCGATTGGTCGAAGCAAGAAAAACCGCCAACACCCCCATCAGCAGGCCGATACAGATAGCGGCAATGCCATCGAAGATGGCCGACCCTGTCCATGCCGCCAGTCCCATGCCGATCAGTGCTATCACCAGGCCCAACACAGCCACAGCATCCTCGATGAGTACTGCCAACGTGGTCGGATCGCGCGTTTCGATAAAATACACACGTAAGAACTTGCCGGCTTCGACCGCCTGCCTGCGAAATTCGGTGTACGCCACGAACAAGGAATATCCCTCGGCAACAAATGCCAAGGCGATAATCAGGAAGGGAACCCAGGACAGCTCAGGCTGATGGTCTTCCTGCAATTGATGCACGGCATGCATGATGGTGTAGGCGCAGCCGAGGAAGAAGATGGTCACTGCCGATACCAGATTCCAGAAGTAACGTTCCTGCCCGTAGCCGAAATGGTGCTCCTCGTCGGCCACGCGCATGGATCGACGCAATCCGAGATAGAGCAGCGCCTGATTGGCCGTATCGGCCAATGAATGCACCGCTTCTGCCAGCAATGCACTGGAACCGGAAACAAAGAAACCGAAGAATTTGGCTACCGTTACCATACTGTTGCCAGCCAGTGCCGTTAATACCGCCTTAGTCGAACCGTGGGACATATATTCCTCCGTTGCACGAAGCTAGCGTGTTCCAAACGGACCGCCATACCGCAAAACCCCCGGGAAGGCTTTTGGCTTGCAGGCGGATGCGATAACATTCACGCATGGATGTCATCTGGTCGGGTTTTCTGGGCAGCCTTGCGGCCGGCTTGCTGACGGGCGTCGGGGCTGTCGGTGTTTTTCTCTTCCGCCAGCTGTCTGAACGTCTGGAAGACAGCCTGCTCAGCTTCGCGGCAGGCATCATGCTCGCCGCCTCATTTTTCTCCCTGCTGTTGCCGGCCATCGCATTCGGTGAAATCGAATTCGGCAGTAAAATTATTGCGGTGTGGGTGGTGGTTGCAGGTTTTCTTTCAGGTGCCGCCGGTCTTTACCTGATGCATCGCTACCTGCCGCACGAGCACTTCCTTTCCGGACATGAAGGTCCGGATACCACGGCCGTGCGTCGCATCTGGCTGTTTGTTATCGCCATTACATTGCACAATTTCCCCGAAGGAATGGCTGTCGGCTCCGGTTTTGCCGGCGGCGACATGCAAAACGGTATCACCTTGGCCACCGGTATCGGCATCCAGAATATTCCCGAAGGGCTGGCGGTTGCCGTTGCCCTGATTGCTGTCGGATATTCCAGAATGCAGGGCTTCCTTGTCGGCACACTGACCGGCCTTGCCGAACCGGTCGGCGGCCTGTTCGGCGCTGTTGCCGTATCGCTTGCGGGACCTGTGATGCCCTTTGCCCTCGCCTTTTCGGCCGGGGCGATGCTGTTCATCATCAGCGATGAAATTATACCTGAAACACACCGCAGAGGCTTTGAAGGCATCGCGACATTCAGCCTTATCATCGGCTTTGCCTTCATGATGCTGCTTGATGCAACGCTCGGCTGAATATGCAGCAGGATAAGGAGCGCAGGACTTCCATGCAGATCTGGGTTGATGCCGATGCCTGCCCGAAGGCGGTGAAAGAGATTGTCTATCGCGTTGCCGAGCGTCTGCAGGTGAAAACAACCCTGGTAGCCAATTCAAGGCTGACCATCCCCCGCTCCCCTTACCTGCATTTCATCCTCGTCGAATCAGGATTTGATGTGGCCGACAAGGAAATAACCCGTCTGATGCAGCCCGGTGATCTGGTAATTACCGCCGACATCCCGCTGGCCGCCGATGCTATCGATAAAGAAGGCTTTGCGCTGAATCCTCGCGGCGAATTTTACACAAGAAATAATGTGCAGAGCGCGCTATCCATGCGCAACTTCATGGATGGCCTGCGCGGCGCCGGAACCATCACCGGTGGACCGGCAGCCTTCAGCAACACCGACCGCACCGCCTTCGCCAACCAGCTTGACCGCTTTCTGACCAGACATCTGAATAGTCTGTAAACAGTCTGAAAACATTCCTGCAATTCTCACAACAGCTTTCATGCAACAATCGGACCCGATTGCCTTTAAACTTTTGCTTGGATTTTTTTCACGCACTATTTATAAAGTCGAAGATGCAGTATAAAAATAGTCCTAGTTCGTATAATGTGACTGCTGTACAATCTGGAAACCAAGGTGAGAAAGCTCGAGGAGGGGGGATGTGAGTCAGAAAAAAATCCTCATTGTTGACGATGCACAGCTAGTGCGGAATATCTACCGGACTTTACTCGAAGAAGCCGGATTTCAGGTTGTCGAGGCCGCGGATTACGATCAGGCCATCGGTCTTATGGACGACTCCATCGACCTTGCCCTGCTAGATGTTGTGCTCAAGAAAAAGTCCGGTCTCGATGTTCTGAAACATATCCGCCACCATTTTCCCACCTGTCCGGTCATCATGATCTCGGCCCATGCCAACAAAAAGAACATCCTTGCCGCCCTGAATGAGGGTGCTGTGCAATATTTTGAAAAGATATTGAGCCCGGTCGAACTACTGCATAGCGTGAAGAACTGGCTCTCCTATCGTGACATGCAACAGGAAAATATTCGTCTGCAAGACTACAAGGCAACGGTTGAAGCCTTGCGGGACAGCGAGGCACATCTTGCCGCCATTCTGGACTCTGCTCTGGAGGCCATCATTTCTGCCGATGAAAATCAAAGCATTATACTTTTCAACAATGCCGCCCAAACACTCTTTGGTTACAAAGAGGAAGAAGTTCTGGGGAAGCACCTCGAAATACTATTTCCGGAAACCTTTCATAAAGAACGCCGCCAACATGCCAACGAATTTGCAAATGACAAGAATAGTCCAGAGCCCTGGAAGCCGCGTAGAGATATTTCCGGCGTGAAAAAAAACGGCGAAGCTTTCCCCCTTGAGGGATCAATTTCCAGAACAAGCATCAATGGCAAGCATATCGTGACTGCGATTTTACACGATGCCAGCGAACGAAGTAGCCGGAAGTAGCCGCCTTCGCCAACCAGCTTGACCGCTTCCTGACCAAACGCCTGAAAAATACCTGAGACTCACCCTGCAAGTCCGGGGTGATGAAAGTCGCTATGCGGAATGAATCAGTTCCTGAATGGTTCGGGATAGTGCATCGAAATCAAAGGGTTTGCTGATAATCTGGCAGCCATCACTGCAAATGTCCTGATCCAGAACATGTTGCCTGTCGTAGCCTGTTGCAAGAATGATCGGCAGATGCTCGTCCACCAGCCGAACCGCCTGCATCAGTTCCTGACCGCCCATCTCGGGCATCACTACATCGGAGAGAATAAGATCGATTCTGCCATGCTGCGCATGGAAGATATCCAGCGCTTCCCTGCCGGTCCTGGCCTGTAAAACACGATAGCCCAGCATGCCAAACGCTTCTGCCGAGCTGGTACGCACTTCATCCTGATCGTCAACGAGCAGGATGGTTTCGCCTTGTCCGGGCGCACCTTCCAGCTCTGATTCGAGAGAAGGTGATAAATCGCCTTCGCACAATGGAAAATAAACCCTGAACGTGCTGCCCCTGCCAACCTTGCTGTCGACCTCAACCACGCCGCCATGCGTCTGCACGGTGCCATAAAGCATGGCCAGCCCCAGACCCGTACCCCTACCGACTTCCTTGGTTGTAAAAAAAGGCTCAAAGATTTTATCCAGCTTTTCCTGCGAGATACCGTGACCATTATCCTTGACACTCAGGCAGGCTAGCCGATTAGCTGAAATTTCCGGATGCCTTCGGCGGAATGCAGCTGACGCCGTATATGCTTTTAGGCTGCAGCGAATTTTTGGGTCCGCCACCCCGGCAACCGCATCGATGGCGTTGTTCAGAAGGTTCAACAACGCCTGCTGCAACTGAGTGGCATCCCCTCGGATGCGCAGCTCTTCAGGGCAAATATCATTCCTGTGATTGATATTTTCAGGGACAAGCGTTCTGGTCAGTTTGTATCCCTCGTTCATGAATGAATTCAGGGAGAACACCTGCATGCTCACCGCATCCTGACGGGCAAAGGCAAGCAGCTGCTTCACCATATCGGCGGCGCGCTTGCCGAGCTCCTCGATATTGGACAGTTTTTCATCAAGCGCAGCACGGTTCTGCGTCTTATTTTTTGCCAGGTATACGTTTCCCTGAATGGCTGCCAGCATATTGTTGAAGTCGTGGGCGATACCGCCAACCAGTGTACCGATTGCCTCCATCTTCTGCGACTGCCGCAACTGCTCTTCAAGCTTTTTTCGCTCACTGATATCGCGGACAACACTGAAAAAGGCTTGACGGCCATCGATTTCGATTATTTTACTATTAACCTCCACCGGCATGATGGAGCCATCCTTGCGGTAATGCGCCGTTTCAAATACCGCCATGCCTTGCGCGAATACCTCCTCCAGCCGCTGGGTAACCTTCGCTGCAAACTCGGGTGGAACAAGTTCAGAAATATGCATGGCGAGCATTTCTTCTTTTGTGTATCCCAAGCGCTCATGTGCGGTTTTATTAACATCAGTGAAGGCGCCCTGCATATCCAAAATGAACAGCCCATCACTGGAGATATCGAAGAGCATCTGAAAATGTTTTTTGCTTGATTCCAATAAATATTGCTGCTCATGGCGTGTTGCTTCCAGACCATAGGTTTCCAGGGCATGGGAGATGTTACCCGCCATACCCAGCAACAGGTTGCGCTCAGCTTCATCGAAGGCATTGGTCTCATCGGCATACAGAGAAAATGCCCCGACGACCCTGCCCGCACAAAGCAATGGAAGCGCTGCGGAAGCGCGCCAACCTGACTTGGCAGCGCGCTCATGCCAGGGAGCGAGAAGCGGATCGTTGAGAAAGTCCTGGCACCAGTAGGGCTGATTTTCGCGAATGGCAGTCCCGGTAGGCCCGCGTCCGGCTGGGTCATCTGCCGCCACCGAAATCTCGACCCCCTCCAGATAATCAATGCCGGCGCCAAATCCTGCTACCGGCCTGACCATCCGGCTTGCCTCATCCACCAGACCGATCCACGCCATCTTCATGCCGCCTAATTCCACGGCATCACGACAGATTTTCGGAAACAGTTCATCTCCGCTGTTGCTGTCCACGATAGCCTGACTGCATTGAATCAGGGCCTTATAGAGAGTGTTTATCCGACTTATTGCTGCTGCGGTCTTCTTGCGCTCGGTAATATCATCGTAAACACCAAGAATTCCGACTACTTCG
>CAZQTO010000031.1:0-19797 GCA_964596375.1 uncultured Zetaproteobacteria bacterium
TGGAATCGCTATCATCAGGCATTTGCTGCGGCAGAAGGTGCAGGATATGTGCGTGGCCCGTTTGTGCCGCAGGGCTGCGGGCATAATGCCCATATGTACTATCTGCTGTTCCCGGAAGCAGCGCAGCGAAGCGCATTCATTGCGGCGCTGAAGGCCGAGGGTGTTCATACGGTCTTCCATTATGTCCCGCTCCATTTGTCACCGGCCGGCAGACGCTTCGGACGCGTCTCCGGGAATCTGGATGTGACGGTGAGCCTTGCTGACAGGCTGGTTCGCCTGCCGCTGTGGGTAGGGCTCGAAACACAGCAGGAGCGGGTGATTGAGACTGCGCTGCTGAATATCGGTTGAGTATGTGGCTGTCAGCCTGCCTGATGAGTCCCTATACTCCGGGAAGCTGAATATTTCTGATGGAGAAATAGCATGATACTGGTTGTTGGCGATATTATTGTGGATGAGTTTGTTATGGGTGATGTGTCGCGCATTTCTCCCGAGGCACCGGTGCCTGTGGTGCATGTCGAACACATTGAGCGGCGGCTGGGCGGTTCGTCCAATGTGGTGCGTAATCTTCATGCGATTGATACGCCTTCAGCCATGTTCGGTCTGATAGGCGACGATGAACCAGGGCGCTGGGTGATGCAGCAGTTAGGCGAGATGGATTCGGATGCCTCCGGTGTGTTGGTCAAGAAAAACAGTCGGCCAACGGCGATCAAGACGCGCATCATTGCGCGCCATCAACAGGTGGTGCGCTACGACCGCGAATGGATACGTCCGGCGACTGAGGAAAGTCTGAAGGCGATACGGCAAAATCTGCTTGCCAGACTTGATGATGCCAGCGCAGTGATCCTCTCCGATTACGGTAAGGGGGTATTGACCGCCGAGACCCTGAGCGAGCTGATTCCGTTGTTGGCCGGGCATATCGTGACGGTTGACCCGAAGCCGGTGCATACAGCGGCTTATCGGGGTGCGACAGCCATCACTCCGAATCTGATGGAGGCTGCGGCCATGTCCGGGATGGATGCCATCAATGAGGATGAGCATGCCGAGAAAGTGGCACGCCGCCTGCATGAGCAGTTGCAGCTGAAATATGTGTTAATCACCCGCTCCGAGAAGGGTATGACGCTGTTTGATGGTGAGGTCTGTCACCATATCCCTACGGCAGCGCGCGACGTGTTTGATGTGACCGGTGCCGGCGATACGGTGATTGCCGTATTCACAGCCTGCTTGGCGCGCGGCGACGACGCTTTGACGGCAGCGAAGTACGCCAACCTTGCCGCTGGCGTGGTGGTCGGTAAGGTCGGCACAGCTACGGCCAACTGGGCCGAAATAAATGCTCACACATAATGTTGAAACAATGAAAGCCAGACCATGAAAATCATTGTAGGCATACCGGCGCGCATGGGCTCGACACGTTTCCCCGGCAAGCCGCTGGCGCTTCTTGCAGGGCGGCCGATGATTGAACATGTGATTGAGAAGGCAGTTGCAGCCGGGATAGGCGATGTATTCGTTGCCACCGACGATGCGCGGATTGCCGCAGTTGCAGAACAGGCAGGGGTGATGGCCTGCATAACCCGAGCCGATCATCCCAATGGCAGTAATCGTCTGGCCGAGGCAGTGGCGGCGCTGGATTGCGATATCGTGGTCAATGTGCAGGGGGATGAGCCCCTTATTGATCCTGTAGCGATTCGCGCCGTTATTGAGCCGTTCAGGGACGACGCCTACCTGCCGATGGCAACACTGGCGCATCCCTTACGCGCAGAGGCCGATCTGCACGACCCTGATGTCGTTAAGCTGGTGACCAATGCGAAAGGGCGCGCTCTGTATTTCAGCCGCGCGCCGATCCCTTATCCCCGATCGGGGAAAGCCAACGCACTGCAACATGTCGGTCTGTATGCTTATCGCAAGGAGTTCCTGCTGATTTATCCGCAGCTTGCCCCCTGCGAGGCCGAGCTAACCGAGCAGCTTGAGCAGCTTCGCGTACTGCACCATGGTTACGACATTGCCGTGACCGTCGGCGACTTTCATTGCATCGGCGTTGATACCCCGAACGATCTGGCCCGCGCCGAAGCGCTTCTGGCATGATTGGACGGACGGGGAAGACAAAGTCCTTCAATAGTGCCATGCATGGGAATCGTTATGTTTTCTGTTACATTCAACAGACGCTAGGTAGCGGAGGGTGTTATGCATGACCTGTTGATGAAATGGAAAGCTATTGCTCTGCAGATGCTATGGCCGGAAGACATCGAGTCGCTCCCCGGCTGGAAGGTACTTCTTGCCCGCACATTGCAGGTGAGTTTTGCTGTGGTGCGCGATTTTCTTGAAGGTCAGCTTACCTTGCGGGCGATGAGTCTGGTGTACACGACATTATTGTCTCTGGTGCCGCTTCTGGCCCTCACCTTCTCCGTACTCAAAGGCTTCGGGGTGCAGAACCAGCTTGAACCGGCGCTGGTGAACACCATGTCGGCTCTGGGCGACAAGGGCGAAGAAATTGCCCATCAGATTGTCGGGTTCGTGGATAACATCAAAGTCGGTGTGTTGGGTTCTCTGGGTCTCGGCATGCTGATCTATACGGTTGTTTCCCTGCTGCACAAGATTGAGAAATCCTTCAATTATATATGGCACATCGATCAGGCCAGGCCGATAGGGCAGCGTTTCAGCGAATACCTGAGCGTGATTCTGGTCGGTCCCCTGCTTATTTTCTCCGCCCTCGGCGTGACGGCATCGCTGATGAGTTCTTCCGTGGTTGAGGCTGTCTCCAGTATGCCGCTTCTCGGCTTTGTTGTGGATTCTATCGGTAAACTCATTCCCTACGCACTGGTGATCGTCGCCTTTACCTTTGTTTATGTCTTCATGCCAAATACCAAGGTAAAAATATGGGCGGCGCTGATCGGTGGTGCCGTGGCCGGTATTGCGTGGGAAACAGCAGGTTGGGCATTCGGCACCTTTGTCGTCAATTCCGGTAATTACACAGCCATCTATTCCGGTTTCGCCATCCTGATTATGTTTATGATCTGGCTGTTTCTGAGCTGGCTGATTCTGCTGCTCGGTACCAGCATCGCTTTCTATTGCCAGAATCCGGGTCATATCGCTGTCCGGCGCGGCCAGCAGACGCTAAGCCCCCTGATGACGGAGAGACTGTCGCTGCTGGCCATGTTGCATATCGGGCGCTATTACTATCGTCACCAGACAGAGTGGAAAGTCGATGAACTGGCTCGCAAGCTGGGCTCACCCCTCAATGTCACGCAGGATGTGCTGGATAAACTGCATTCCCGTCAGCTTATTCTTCCCACCAGCGACGGTTCACCGCCGTATGTGCCTGCACAGGATATGGAGACATTGTCGGCCAAGCACATTCTCGATGCCGTGCGTTGCGGTGATGAATCAGGTGGCCTGATGCCCTGGCGACTGCCGAAAGAGCCTGTGGTGGATCAGATGATGCTGGCGGCTGATGAGGCCACCAATAAGGCGATGCGAGAGCAGACGCTGAAGGACATGGTCCTTTCGGGGATGAAAAAAGAGTCCAAATGAAGAGGTGGCTCCAGAGAGAGCAGTCAGGATGCGGGAGTCAGTAATTGGAGTCTGATTGTAGCCCTGCAGAATGTGCAGAATCACTCCAGAAACGACAGGAGAACATCATGGGGTTTCTGGATAGGCAAGGTTTTCTGCTGGGCAATCTGATTAAACGCGTTTTGTCTGGAGACAAGGATAATGGTGGGATAATACTTGTCGGCCATGGTGGCGGGCTTGATGAGGTATATTCAGGTACTGAAAGACGCAAGCATGTTCGCTTTCCTGTTTCTCTGGCCGTACAGCACGGTCAGGAATGGCCTCAGTTGCATCAGGATTTTGTGCTCAATGCGAGCCAAGGCGGTGTGTTTATTCAATGCGATACGCCCTTTCCGCCAGAGACGATCCTTGTATTACATTTTTACGTTCCTCCGGAGGAGAGGTTGCTTGCCGAATTCAGTGGAGAAGTCACTGAGATCAGCAATGGTGGGGATTATCCGAGTGGTATGCATGTTAAGTTTTTCCATTACAGCGATGAAGATATGAATCGTTTTTTGGCCTATCTGGAAGAGAGTCGGGACTTGCTGGATATTGAGGCCTAAGCCTCACCACATCGTTAGAGCGAGGGTTTGTTGTGGAGGGTTAGCTCAGTTGGCGCCGGGGAGGAGCATGGCGACTGAGACGTCGCGGCCTTCGCCGATAAGGATGTTGTAGGTGCGTGCTGCGGCGCGAGAATCCATGCATTCAAAGCCGATGTGAGCCGCTTTCAGCGCCTGCAAGATAAGCGCATCCGGGAAAACGGTTTTGCGGCCGGTGCCGATCAAAAGCACCTCGGGCGGCTTCTCGTTGAAAAGCGTTAAATCAGCAAGTTTTATGTCGGTGACAGATGCGGGCCGCCATGCCGATACTGTGCCGCCATGCACGGTGAAACTGTACTCCAGTTTCTCTTCGCCAAACTGCAGATGATTGTCGTCATAACCGCGAAAGACCGGTATGCGAGAATCGTTCAGCGATACATCGCCGGGCAGTGCGGTGCTCAGGGGCGGGCCTCGAGTCGTTTGGCTTCTTCTTCGTCGACCTTGAATTTCCCCTGCAGGGCCATCATCACCGGGCTGGCGATAAAAATGGACGAGTAGGTACCGACGACGATGCCGGCGATCAGTGCAAAGGCGAAATCATGGATTACTTCGCCGCCGAGGAAGAACAGGGCAGCAACCACCAGCAGGGTGGTCAAAGATGTCATCAAGGTGCGGCCCAGCGTCTGGTTGATGGACGCATTTACCACAATACTTTCGCTGTCCGGGTATTTTTTCTTGCGGTTGGCAGCCAGGTTTTCCCTGATACGATCGAAAACAACAATGGTGTCGTTTAACGAGTAGCCGATCACCGTCAGCAGAGCTGCGACCACCGGCAATGTGAATTCTTTACCACCCAAGGCAAACAGGCCAAGAACAATCGTGACATCGTGCAACAGGGCGGCATCGGCGCCGAGGGCGAAGCGCAATTCAAAACGTACAGTGACGTAAACCAGAATGGCCAGCATGGCAATCATCACGGCCATGATGCCGGCGCGGGTCAGTTCTTCACCAACCTGAGGGCCGACAAACTCGACACGGCGCATTTCCACACCATCAGCCCCGAATGAGCTGCCTAATGCATCGAGAATAGCGGTGCTGATGACGGCGGATTTTTCGCCATCATCATTCTGTACGCGAATCAGGATTTCTTCCGGGGAGCCGAATTCCTGAATGATTGCCTGTTCGTAGCCGGCAGGGGCCAGGCTGGTGCGCACATCTGCAATTTTCGGTGCCTGGGTAAACTTCACCTCGACCAGCGTACCACCGGTGAAATCGATGCCGAAATTCAGCCCTTTGACGACCAGCAGGCCGACAGAGATCAGCAATACGAGGCCGGAAACGGCCATGGCGATTTTACGGCGGCCGACAAAGTCGATATGGGTATCGGGACGAATCAGTTGCATAGTGTTTACCTACTTTCCTAAATGCTCAGTTTTTCAATGCGGCCGCGACGCTCCAGCGAGAGCGAAACGATGGCCCGTGTCACCATGATGGCGGTAAACATCGAAGCAATAATGCCGACGGAGAGGGTGATAGCGAAACCCTTGACCGGGCCGCTTCCGAACTGGAACAGCACGATGGCAGCGATCAGGGTGGTGATATTGGCATCGACGATGGTGGAGAATGCCTTTTCGTAGCCGCCGTCAATGGCCGAAAGCGGTGTCTTGCCAAGCGCCAGTTCCTCGCGGATACGCTCGAAAATCAGGACATTGGCATCCACCGCCATGCCGATGGTCAGCACGATACCGGCCATACCAGGCAGGGTCAGGGTCGAGCCGATCATGCTCATGGCAGCAACAATCAGCAGCATGTTGAAGGCCAAGGCCACGTTGGCGACCATGCCGAAGGCGCGGTAGTAAACACCCATGAAGATGAGCACCAGAATGCCGCCGATAATGATGGAGTTGAGCCCCTGATCGACAGAATCCTTGCCGAGGCTCGGGCCGATGGAGCGCTCTTCGACAACCTTGACCGGAGCAGGCAGGGCGCCGGCACGCAAAACGATGGCCAGGTCATGCGCTTCGGCTGGTGAAAAACTACCGGTAATCTGTGCCGAGCCACCGGCGATGCGTTCGCGAATCACAGGAGCCGACATCACCGAACCTTCAAGGATAATGGCGAAGCGTTCGCCGACATGGGCGGCGGTCAGACGATCAAATTTGCGCGCCCCTTTGCTATTGAATTTCAGGGTTACGGCATATTCGTTGAAGCGGGAATCGATAGACACGCGCGCATCAGACACTTCGGTACCGGAAAGCTCGGTGCGCTTCATCAGCAGATAGGGCTGGCGGAAAGACTTGCCGTTACGCGTTTCATTGGCGCCATACATGATGATATCGCCAGCCGGAATGACGCCCTGCAGTGCCTTGTCCAGATCGCCCTTTTCATCCACCAGCTTGAATTCGAGCTGTGCTGTGCGGCCGATCAGGCTCTTGGCACGGGCTGTGTCTTCGTAACCGGGAATCTGCACCAGAATGCGGGTGTCGCCCTGTTTGACGATGACAGGCTCGGTTGTGCCAAGTGCATCAATGCGGGTGCGCACAACTTCAATGGCCTGATCAACGGCAAATTTCCTGATTTCCTTGGCATTGCTCTCAGTGATGGTCATCAGGAAACGACCCTCGCCCTGATCGGCCAGTTGATAGCCTGGAAGTGTATCGCTCAGCACCTTGCCGGCAGCGGAGGATTGGCCGGCATCCTTGATGCTCACACTCAGGGTCAGGCCCTTGGCTTCGAGTGAGTTATAGAGGATTCGTTCACCGCGCAGCGCCTGTCGGGCTGCATCGACATCTTCTTCCACACTGCGTTCCACTGCTTTGTCGACATCCACATCGAGTACCAGATGTACACCGCCCTTCAAATCCAGACCAAGATTCAGGGGCTTACTCAGACCTGCCGGCCACCATGATGGAGGCGTGGCGATATTGGGCAGGCTGCCCATGGCCGAAATGACCAGTACGGACAGAATCAGCCAGAGTTTCCAACGTGGATATGCGTGCATGGTGTTTCCTTTGTCTCAGCGGTTGACAGTGATTTATGTTTTGAACTTGTTCAGTCAGCCAGTGCGGTGATGGTGTCACGTTTGACGCTCACACGCACCTTGTCGGCGATTTCAACGCGCAGGGTGTCTTCGCTGACATCCTGAACGGTGCCGATGATGCCACCAGAGGTAACCACTTTGTCGCCTTTCTTCAGTTCGCCGATCATGGACTGATGTGCCTTCAGACGTTTTTGCTGCGGACGAATGAGCAGAAAATAGAAGATGACGATGATCAGGACCAGTGGTACCAGCTGGGCAATGCCGCCGCCCATCGGTCCATCGGCGGCGAGCGCGTCTGGTGAAAGTGCAAGCAGGATGCCGGCTGCAGCAGCAGTTTTGCCGACAGTGCGGCTGAGGAATCGTTTGATATGGTTCATAGGTTTATTCTCCCGAATATGCATGCGCGCTATCTGCGTTCGCATGGTAGGTGGACAGGAATTGATTGCGGAATCCGGCCCAGCAGTTTTCTTCGATGGCCTTCCGCGCCCGTCGCATGAGCGCGCAATAGTAGTGAAGATTGTGCATGGTATTCAACCTCGAACTTAATAATTCGCGGCTGACGTATAAATGGCGCAGGTAGGCACGCGAGAAATGGCGGCAGGTATAGCATTCGCAGCCATCCATGATCGGCTCGGGATCATCGCGAAAACGGGCCGCCTTGATGTTGAAGGTGCCATGATCGGTAAAAAGGGTGCCGTTGCGTGCGTTTCGTGTCGGCATGACGCAGTCAAACATGTCGATGCCGCGATCAATTCCCTCAATCAGATCGGCCGGGGTGCCCACGCCCATCAGGTAAGGAGGTTGTGACTCGGGCAGGTGCGGGGCCAATGCATCAAGCATCCCCATCATCTCGTCCTTCGGCTCGCCGACCGACAGGCCGCCGATGGCAATGCCTTCAAAGCCGATATCAAGCAGCTCTTGCAGGGATTCGATGCGTAGATCGCCATACATGCCGCCCTGCACAATGCCGAACAGTGCCTGACGATCATTCACCGGCATGTGTTCGCGGCATTCGCGTGCCCAGCGCATGGACATCTGCATGGAAGCTCGAGCCGCGTCTTTTTCAGCCGGGTAGGGTGTGCACTCGTCGAAGCTCATGACGATATCGCTGCCCAACTGTTGCTGGATGTGCATGCTTTCACGCGGGCCGAGGAAAAACTCGGAGCCGTCGATATGCGAACGGAAGCGTACACCGTGTTCCTCGATCTTGCGCAGATCGCCCAGCGACCAGACCTGAAAACCGCCGGAATCGGTCAGGATCGGCCCGTCCCAGGCCATGAAACCGTGCAGACCGCCAAATTTTTCGATCAGATCGCCCCCGGGGCGAAGCATCAGGTGATAGGTGTTGCCGAGTATGATTTCTGCGCCGATTTCGTGCAGGTCGTGCGGAGTCATACTTTTTACGGTTGCCTGCGTGCCGACCGGCATGAAGGCCGGTGTTTCGACTGATCCATGCAACAGATGCATGCGACCACGCCGGGCACTGCTACCTTCGGCTCGGGCCAGAATATCGAATTTCAGGGCGCACATGGCGGCGCAGGATGACATGCATGCGAGGCGGCGCAAGCCTGTTGTGTCTTTGTGAGGGCTGTCACGCAGGTGTCTGGCATAGCGGCTACGCTGTTCCGATGACATTGCATGATTGGCGCTATAATATGCCCAACCGATTGCTTGCTGCCGACTTATGTGCAGATGCGAGGTTGCGCTATGGCTGGATATGAGCTTGGCTATGAAGGTGCGCATGATGGCCTGTCGGAGTATAGGAGACGCGGCTTGCGGCTGAACGATTTCATGTCTGTTTCAGCTTGGTGTGGAGAATCACGCACAGGTTGGAAAACGTGGGGCAAAGGAAGCAGGATGAAAATCGAGGACATCGATATCGGCCACGCGGATCGGAAAACGATCGAGCGCTTTATTCACGACCGTTTCGGCATTGAATACAGTGCCGATATCCGTTCCTTTATGCCCAACCTTCTGCGCCTGAACACCGATGCCGGCGAATTGATTGCTGCGGCCGGTTATCGTCCTGCCGCTGAACATAAGCTGTTTCTGGAAACCTATCTTGATGATCCGATTGAAGAAGTTCTGAGCCGTAAGTACGGCCAAATTATCTCGCGCGACAGTATTGTAGAGGTCGGCAATCTGGCCGATGCTCATCCGGGTGGCGGTCGAGCTGCCATTACCGCTTTAACCGCTTACCTTTCCGGCATGGGTTATCAGTGGGTGGTGTTTACCGGTGTGAAGAAACTGCGCAACGGTTTCAGGCGCTTGGGCATTGAAACCGAGCAGATCGGTGTGGCCGATACCACGCGGCTGAAAAGCGAGGAATTAAAACGCTGGGGCCGTTATTATCAGTCGGGTCCGTTGGTCATGTCCGGCAATATCATGAAAGGCTATTGGGCGCTGCGTTTTGCCCGCGAAGTGTTGCAGCCCCTGTGGCGTGTGGGCCTGCAGGAAGGCAAACGAAATTCGCGCGAGCAAAGGGGACGATCATGAGCCGTGTGCTGCAGGCCATTGAAGATCATGCCAGGCTTCATCCGGATAAGCCGGCCTTAACGGATGGCGTAGGCGGTGATGTCGCTTATGCCGCGCTGAATAACGAAATTCAAATCGTGGCCAAGGCCTTGGGTGAGCAGAAACCTGCGGCGGTCGGCCTGTTGATGGATAATACGCAAGCCTGGGTGGTGAGTGATTTGGCGGCATTGCAGGCAGCTGTTCCATGCGTACCGCTGCCACTGTTCTTTTCCCCGCATCAGATTGCCCATCTGATTGCCACGGCCGGGATTGAGCTGATATTCACCGATCAGCCCGAGGCGCTGCGTGCACTGCTGGCGGCAATCAAGCTTAAAATTATCGGCGAACAAGAGCTGACGATTGCCGGACGAAGTATCTGCGTATTGCAGCTTCCCTCAGCACAGTCCGGCTTGATTCCGAAAGGCATTGCCAAGATCACCTTCACCTCCGGTACCACCGGAGATCCCAAGGGTGTGTGTCTGACGCAACAGACCATCGAAACCGTTGCCGTCTCGCTGCAAAAGGCCTGCGCGGCTGAAGCGGACGACAGACATCTTTGCGCCTTACCGCTGGCTACGCTGCTGGAGAATATCGGTGGGGTGTATGTGCCGCTGCTGGCCGGTGCGACCTGTGTGCTGCCCGGCCTTGCTGCTGTCGGCCTGAAGGGCTCTTCGGGCCTGGATGCCGGAGCTTTTTTACGTGCGCTGATCGGCTTTGATATCAGGACCTGTATCCTGATACCGCAGATGCTGTTGGCCCTGGTGTCTGCCGTACACGCTTCAGGCAAACGCCCAGAGAGGCTGCGTTATATTGCAGTGGGCGGTGCACCGGTATCGCTGCAACAATTAGAGCAGGCAAAGGCATTGGGGCTTCCGGTATTCGAGGGTTACGGCCTGTCCGAGGCGGGCAGTGTGGTGGCGGTGAATGCCCCCGGCGCAGTGCAGGCAGGCACCGTGGGTAAGCCTTTGTCGCATGTGCAACTGAAAATCGCCAAGGATGGCGAGATTCTGGTCAAGGGAGCACTGTTCAGCGGCTATCTGGGGCAGCCCGGCACGGCGCTGGAAGATGGCTATTACGCTACCGGCGATATCGGCCACCTGGATAAGGATGGTTTCCTGCATATCACCGGTCGCAAGAAACATATCTTTATCACTGCATTCGGCCGTAATGTGTCACCGGAGTGGGTAGAGCGTGAGTTGACCATCCAGCCGGGCATCGCGCAGGCGGTGGTCTTCGGTGAGTCCAGGGCCTTCAATGTGGCGATACTCACCCTGCGGGATGGTGTGGACAAATCGCATGTGCAACAATACGTCGATGCCGCCAATGCCCAGTTGCCGGATTATGCACGGGTCAGCCGATGGTTGCTGTCCGATGCCCCGTTTTCTGTGGCCAATGGCCTGTTCACCGGAACAGGACGGCCACGACGCGAGGCCATCATGAAAGTTTACGGTGAACGAATAAATTCCATCTATGGGGAGTGAAATGAGTAAAAAATTCTATGATGAGTTGCTGGCCGCCACTGAGGATGCACGCAACGATATGTTGTCGATTCCCTTTATCCAGAAGGGTGCAATGGGTCAGCTTTCCCTGCAGAGCTACATGGCCTTTCTCGGACAGGCTTATCACCATGTCAAACATACCATACCGCTTTTAATGGCCTGCGGTGGCGCTTTGCCCGGGCGGCTGGAGTGGCTGCGCACGGCGATCGGTGAATATATCGAAGAGGAAATGGGACATCAGGAATGGATACTTAACGATATCGCTGTCTGTGGCGGTGATAAGGAAGCCGTCCGTCACGACACACCGCATCCCGAGACCGAGCTGATGGTTGCCTATGCCTATGATACTATCTATCGAGGCAACCCTGTCGGTTTTTTTGGCATGGTGTTGGTGCTTGAGGGAACCAGTGTATCGCTGGCCACGCAGGCTGCCGAACGCATAGAGGTGTCATTGAATCTACCCAAGAGTGCATTTTCCTATCTGACCTCGCACGGCTCGCTGGATGTCAGCCATGTGGATTTCTATGAGAAACTGATGAATCAGCTTGAAGATGAGGGAGACAAACAGGCAGTGATCCACTGCGCGCGCATGATGTACAAGCTGTACGGCGATATATTCCGCAGCCTGCCGTTGAGCGCGATCGAAGGAGAAAATGCGTGAAAATAGACGGAAAAAACATCCTGCTGACGGGGGCTGCCGGTGGCATCGGGCGCCTACTGGCGGCTGGTCTTGCCCGGCGCGGTGCTCACTTGGCGCTGGTGGATGCCAATGAAGAGCTCTTGAAAGAGATCGCCTCGGGTATCGAACATAGCAAGCCCATTGCCGGTGATCTTTCCACAGCTGATGGGTGTCTGGCCGTTGCTGATGCAGCCAAGCAGGCGCTAGGGAATATTGATATTCTTATCAATCTGGCTGGCATGATGAGCTTCCGTTGCTTCGAGGATGAGGAAATCGAGACCATGGAGCGCATCATTGGGGTCAATCTGCTTGGCGCGATGCGTCTGACACGCCACATTCTACCGGGCATGCTGGAACGCGATGAGGGGCGCATCATCAACGTTGGCTCGGTTTTCGGCTCCATTGCATTTGCCTATTTTACAGCCTATTCGGCCAGTAAATTCGGCTTGCGCGGGTTTTCCGAAGCTCTGCGCCGCGAGCTGTATGACACCAAAATAAAGGTGATGTATCTGGCCCCGCGGGCAGTGAAGACACCGCTGAACACCGGGCGCATCATGCGCATGGGTGAAGCCACCAAAATGAATATGGATGCACCTGAACTGGTGGTCGAAAGAATTATCCATGCGATCGATAATGATCGCAAAGAGGTTTATATCGGCTTTCCCGAATCGCTCTTTGTGCAGATCAACCTGCGCTTTCCGCGTCTTGTTGATAAAGCCCTTGCCGCTCAGAACCGTATCGCACGAGCCTTTGCTAAAGAAAAAGGAAATTAGGAGGTTATGATGAAGTTGTTTGGCACCATGTTGAGCAGCCTGCTGGCTGTGATGCTGTGGACAGCGCCTTTGACGCTTGCCCAAGCCGATGAAGTGAGTGAAGCCGTGCTGGGTTTACAGCACCAGTGGGCCGAGGCCAACTACGCTACAGCCGAAGGGCAGAAGGAAGCCGTATTCAAGGCGCTGGTGGAGAACTCCGCCGCACTGACTGCCAAATATCCGCAGCGTGCCGAGCCGAAGATATGGGAAGCGATTATCCGCGCTGGTTATGCCGGTGCGATGGGCGGCATGTCCTCGATGTTCAACGCCATGCCGCAGATGGAGCAGGGACGCGACTTGCTGCTGGAAGCCGAGAAAATAGATCCTTTGTCCATGCATGGCTCCATCTATACCACGCTGGGTAGCTTTTATTACATGGTGCCGGGCGGGTTCATTGGTTTCGGGGATGATGATAAGGCGCTGGAATACCTGAATAAAGCGATTGCCTTGGCGCCCGACGACATGGATGCCAACTATTTCATGGGTGATTTCTGGCTGGAAAAGAAAAAGTACAAGAATGCGTTGCCCTATTTCGAAAAGGTGCTTGCCCTGCCGGATGTGGCTGAGCGACCTTTGTATTCAAAAGGACGAAAGGCTGAGGCAGTCGAAAAGCTGGCTGCGGTGAAAATACGATTGCACATCAAATAGGTTCCGGCTTGGCAACTTTGTGATATCAGCGCCCCCGACTTGGCCGGGGGCGTTTTCTTTTCAGCTGCAATAAGTGATGATTTTACCCTGGAGCGGCCTCATGTAGGCTTGCTGCACGCAAAAGAGGGTGCTATGGCAAAACTCGAAAACAATAACCAGATGGAGTTTTCATCGCAGGATGCGCTGCTTATGGCTGCGGAGCGTCCGCGCGCCCTGCGTAACCGTCTGCGCAAGATGCACGCCAAAGAATTAAGCGCCATGTTGCTTGGCTGTCGTGATGACAGTGAAAGGCTGCTTTTGCTCGAGCGCATCCCTCAGGCACAACGCGGTGATGTGCTGCTTGAGTTGCCTGAAGGCAAGCAGGAAGATCTGCTGTCCAGGCTGGCTCCGAGTGATATTGAGGATGTGCTTGAGCATCTCGATTCGGATGATGCTGCCGACATTCTGCAGGCAGTGCATAAAGAGCTTGCCGATGAGGTGATCGAGCGCCTTGAGCCGGATGATCGACGCGGCATCGAAGCCCTGATGGGGCATGACGAGGAGTCGGCCGGCGGCCTGATGCAGGCCGAGCTCTTCAAGGTGCGTGCCGATTGGACGGTTGAAAAGGTGCTGCTGGTGCTTCGCCGTTTCGGGCATGAAATCGAAAACCTCAATTATGTTTATATCGTTGATGATGAGGATCGTCTGGTCGGCGTTATTCCTCTGCACAAGCTGCTTTTCTGTGAACCGGATCATCTGGTTGCCGATCTCGACAAACCCGACTTCCCGCGCGTACATGCCGGTGAGGATCAGGAAGTGGTGGCTCATCTGTTCGAAAAATACGATGTGCTTGCCGTGCCGGTGGTCGACGATAACGGTGTGCTGGTCGGCCGTATTACCGCCGATGATATTCTCGACGTTGTGCAGGAAGAGGCGACGGAGGATATGTATCGTCTGGCTGGCCTGTCGGGTGATGATGATATTTCCGCGCCGGTCGGCATTACTGCGTGGCGGCGCGGTATCTGGTTGACGGTTAATCTGGGCACGGCGATTCTCGCCTCACTGGTGGTGGCGCAATTTCAGGGGACCATTGCCCAGATTGTGGCACTGGCCGTGCTTATGCCAATTGTGGCCAGCATGGGTGGTATTGCCGGAACCCAGACACTGACCGTCATCGTGCGCGGCATCGCGCTGGGCCGGGTAACCTTCGATAACTCGCGGCGCTCGCTGATCAAAGAGGTTTCGGTCAGTCTGATGACCGGCATGGCCTTTGCGCTGGTAATGGGCGTTGTTGCCGCCTTCTGGTTCCCTGCATTCGGTTTCAAGCTGGGACTTGTTATTGCGGTGGCGATGTTCATCAACCTGCTGATGGCTGGCATGTCCGGTGCGATGATTCCGTTGACCCTGCAGCGCCTGAATATCGATCCGGCTCTTGCCTCCGGTACGATCCTGACCACGGTTACGGATGTGGTTGGTTTTTTCGCTTTTCTGGGGCTGGCGACCATTTTCCTGCTTTGACCGGTGAGGGGTGCGCAGATAGGCTGCACAGCCACTTTCGGAGGTAACACGTATGTCCGCTGTTCAGCACCATCACCTGATTATCCTTGGTTCCGGCCCTGCCGGTTATACCGCCGCCATTTATGCGGCGCGGGCCAATATGAATCCTGTTGTTATTCAGGGAAGCCAACCGGGCGGACAGCTGACAACCACGACTGACGTGGATAATTACCCCGGATACAAGGACGGCGTGCAGGGTCCGGAGATGATGGAGGATTTCAAGGTGCAGGCTGAACGCTTTGGCACAGAAATCATCTGGGACCATATTGAGAAGGCCGATTTTTCCTCGCGGCCATTCAAGCTGCACGGCGAAGAGGGCGAGTACAGTTGCGATGCGCTGATTATCGCCACCGGTGCCTCTGCCCGCTATCTCGGCCTGCCGAGCGAAGAAGCCTTTGCAGGACGCGGCGTGTCCGCCTGCGCGACTTGTGACGGATTCTTCTATCGCGGTAAGGAAGTGGCGGTGATTGGTGGCGGCGATACGGCCGTAGAAGAAGCCATCTATCTGTCGAATCTGTGCAGCAAGGTGACCGTGGTGCACCGCCGCGACGAACTGCGTGCCGAGAAGATCATGCAGGATAAGCTGCTGGCAACACCCAATGTCGAGATGGCATGGAATAGCGTGCTCGACGAAATCCTGGGCGACGATTCGGGGGTTACAGGTGTGCGTCTGAAATCGACAAAAGATGACTCGACTCGGGAATTGGATGTGCACGGCGTGTTTATCGCTATCGGGCATACGCCGAACACCGGCTTTGTAGGCGATCAACTGGACAAGGATGATGCCGGTTATCTGAAGGTGCAGGGCAGAAGTACGATGACCAGCGTGGAAGGCGTTTTCGCCGCCGGCGACGTGGCCGATCCGGTTTACCGGCAGGCAGTGACCAGTGCCGGTGAAGGCTGCAAGGCTGCGCTCGATGCCGAACGCTGGCTGACAGCTCAGAGCTGATATGGTTTTGGAACCCGACGGGTTCCTTTCATCAAGGCTTTGCGAACATTATTTGAGATTGTGAGTCAGTCATGGTTCCTGTTTAGATGCGTTTTACGCCGTAGCAGGCTTCCCATTCCTCGAAAGAGCTGAATTCCAGCCCCATCTTTTGCAGGCGGCCGTCATGCATGTCGTAGATCAGGCCGATGACCGTGATTTTCTGTCCGCGTTTCCATGCCTCGCGCACAATCGTATTGCGGCAGATGTTGTGTACTTGCGATTCGACATTGAGTTCGGCAAGGCGATTCCATCGACCTTTCTCATCCAGGCTTTCCAGTTCGGCTTGATGGCGCTGGTAGATAAAACGGATCTGGTCCAGCCACAGATCCACCGGTTGAATGCCTCTGTGCGACAGGGCGGCATGCACGCCACCGCAGCCATAATGTCCGCAGACGACAATATTGGGCACCTGCAACTCATCAATGGCAAATTCCAGCACGGCCAGACAGTTCAGATCATTGGTGGCGAAGATGTTGCCGATATTGCGGTGCACGAAGATTGAACCCATGGGCAGGCTGACCAGTTGGTCCGGGCCAACGCGCGAATCCGAGCAACCGATCCACAACACCTCGGGTTTTTGTTCTGCAGAAACTCGCTCAAAATACTGCGGATCCTGGTTCTTTATTTCATTCGCCCACGTTTGATTGGCTTCGAGCATTTCCTTGATGGATGGCATGGCTGGTATCCTATCTCAGTAGCATGTTAATTTCTTGCTCAGTGTAGCCCTTGGGAAGACGGGCGCCCAGACGTGAAACAATCTGTGCTGCAGCGTGGCTGCCCAGGTGTCCTGCCTGTTGCCAGGAAAGGCCGTTGGTGATGCCGTAGAGCACGCCTGCGGCATACATATCGCCGGCACCCGTGGTATCCACAGCCTTGACCGGCATGCTTTCCACGGCAATAACTTCGCCTTCATGCATCAGAATGGAGCCATTGCTGCCAAGGGTCAGAGCGACATTTTCCGCGTGTTTGTGGATGGCCTGCGCGCAGTCCACTGGGTTGTCGAAGCCGGTCAGCGCGCGTGCCTCCTGCTCATTGCAGAACAGCAAATCAACAGGGCCTTCAATCAGCTCGATGAACTGGTCGCGGAACAGATCAATGAGAAAGGGATCGGAAACGGTCAGGGCAACCTTCACGCCCTGTTCTTTGGCCAGCCTGATGGCCTTCAAAGCGGCGGCCTTGGTGGATTCGCCAGTGAACAGATAGCCCTCGATGTACACATACTTTGCCTTGGCGATTTCACGGGCGTCGATATCGTCCGGTCCCAAGGTAGAGGATACGCCCAGATGGGTGAGCATGGTGCGCTGCGCATCCGGGGTGATCAGCACCACGCAGGTGCCTGTTTGCCCCTGGCTCGGGGCAACCTCGATGGCGATGCCGAGCTTACGCATTTCATTGAGATACTGGCTGCCAAAGGCATCGTTGCCTACCTTGCAGGCGTAGGCCGCTTTGCCGCCGAAATCGGCCAGGCCGACGATGGTGTTGGCGGCCGAGCCGCCGGAGCACTGATTCACCGGATGGTCGGACAGGCTGCCCAGCACATGTTGCTGCTGGGCCTCTTCGGTCAGGGTCATCATGCCTTTTTCCACGCCGATACTGTCCAATACTGCGTCGTCGCATTGCACCTGCAGATCCATAATGGCGTTGCCCACGCCGTATACATCGTATGTCATATTATTTCCTTTCTTTTCCGTCTGTTTGTCCGGAGATGTCTCAGTCCTGCCCGGCGACAGTCAGGCCATCGATGGCAATGCTGGGCACGGCCATGGAACCCAACCATGTCAGATCACTTCCGACATGACGAATAGCGCTGAACATATCCTTAAGGTTGCCGGCAATGGTGATTTCCTGCACCGGACGCGTAATCTTACCATTTTCGACAAGGAATCCGGAAGCACCGCGCGAATAATCCCCTGTGACCCCGTTCACCCCGAAACCAATCAGCTCGCAGATAAGCAGGCCGTTGCCGATATCGCGTAGCATGTCCTCCTGCGTCATGTTTCCCGCCTGCAAAATCAGATTGGAGCAGCCAATGCCGATATCGCCGGTGAGACCTCGCCTGGCATGACCGCCCGGCACCGTCTTTAAACGTCCGGCTGCATAACGGTCGGTCAGGAATCCGGTCAAGCGTCCCTGATCAATGAGTTGCAGCTGGCGGCAACGGGTGCCTTCTCCGTCGAAAAGACGGTTGCCCAGGCCCTGCGGATGATCGGGGTTATCAGTGATGGTGATGAAATCGGGGAAGATGACCTTGCCTGCAGATTCTCCGAGAAATGAGCGTTGCTGCAGGACAGCGCGGCCATTTGCAGCCGATGTCAGGTGACCGATGAGGGAGGTGGCGACACGCGGATCGAAAATCACCGGCATGGTACCGCTGGCGATGCCGCAAGCCCCCAGTCGCCTGACGGTCCGCTGCGCAGCCTCGCGACCAATATCCTCAGGCCGGCGCAAGGCAATGCCGGTGAGCTGGCGATCCCAGGCATAATCGCGCTGCATGCCATTATCTTTTCCGGCGATGACGGAAACGCTTAATGCCGCCGAAGTTTTTTCGTAGCTGGCGGCAAAGCCGTCACTCGAAGCATAGGCCACACGCACCCTGCCGAAACCCGATTCTGCACCTTCGCTGTTGCTGATAAGCGGAGAAGATTCAAGTGCTGCTGTTTCGCAGGCCATAGCTGCATCGCGGGCCGCATCAATCTGCCATGCCGGTTCAGTGCAGGCGTGACGCTTTTGCCAGTCGGCCAGTTGCTGTGCGTCCGGATGTTCAGCACCCAGTGGTGGTACAGCGTCAGGGTCGGCCTCGGATATCTCCGCCATGGCCATCACCTGCTCGACCAGGCGGTTTAAGCCATTTTCCGAAACATCGGAGGAAGATGCGCTGGCAAAGGCCAGTGTGGTTCCGTTTGCACCCTGTTTTTCGACAAAGGCACGCAGGCCGATGCCGCGCGAATCTTCATGTTCCACCGATTCGGTTTTACCGTGGCGCACGCGGATTGAATCGCTGGAATCGGCAATGCTCAGCGCATCGGCACTGTGGGCTCCGGCTTTAACGGCCAGTTCGACTAGTTGTGCGGAGAGAGATGTCAAATCAATCATGCCTCGGAACCTCCGATGATCAACTCGTCGATGCGCAGGGTGGGCAAGCCCACACCAACCGGAACGCTCTGCCCGTCCTTGCCGCAGGTGCCGACACCGGGATCGAGCTCAAGATCGTTACCAATCATCGAGACGCGTTTGAGTACGCTCGGCCCGTCGCCGATCAATGTGGCGCCCTTGACGGGCGCTATGATCTTGCCGTTCTCGACCAGATAGGCCTCGGAGGTGGTAAAGACGAATTTTCCGGAGGTGATATCCACCTGTCCGCCGCCGAAATTAACTGCATAAATGCCGTGATCCAGCGAAGCCAGGATATCGTCGGGAGAATCGGAGCCTGCCAGCATGAAGGTGTTGGTCATGCGCGGCAGCACCGGATCGGCATAGGATTCACGTCGGCCATTCCCGGTGGGCTGCATGCCCATCAGGCGGGCGTTCTGCCGGTCCTGCAGATAACCGGTGAGGATGCCGTCCTCGATCAGCACGGTACGTCCGGTGGGTGTTCCCTCGTCATCGATGTTCAGCGATCCGCGCCGCTCGGCAATGGTGCCGTCATCAACAACCGTGACACCACGTGCTGCAACCTGCTGGCCGATACGACCGGCGAAGGCGCTTGTTCCCTTGCGGTTGAAATCACCCTCAAGACCATGGCCGATGGCCTCGTGCAGCAGAATACCGGGCCAGCCTGGGCCGAGCACCACAGGCATGGGGCCAGCGGGAGCCCCAATCGCATCCAGATTGAGCAGTGCCATGCGCACAGCCTCACGGGCCAGCCGTTCCGGCTCATCGCCGGTCAGCATGCGCTCCAGACCGAATCGTCCGCCGCCGCCGGCGGAGCCGGTTTCGCGCTTACCGTCCTGTTCGACAACCACAGAGATATTCAGGCGAACCAGCGGTCGGACATCATGC
>CAZQTO010000032.1:0-19622 GCA_964596375.1 uncultured Zetaproteobacteria bacterium
TGTACTCGATGAAATCCCCGGGCAGACCGATGATGCGCTTGATGTAGTCCTTGCTGCGATCCTCGGGATAATCGAATACCGCCACATCGCCACGCTTCGGCGGATGGGCGAAAAACTGCAGATCGGTGAAAGGCACACGCAGGCCGTAGGGATAGCGCAGGACGAAAAGATAATCGCCGACTTCCAGCGTCGGGACCATGCTCGACGATGGAATCTTGAAGGGTGCGACCACAAAGCTGCGTACCAGAATGGCGATAACCGCCACCACCAGCAGTGATTCCAGCCATTCCCGCCATACCGGCTTACTATGTTTGGATGAACCGAATTCTGATGACACTAACTCTCCTCGCCCAGCCTGAGTACGGCCAGAAATGCCTCCTGCGGCACCTCCACACTACCGATGGACTTCATGCGTTTCTTGCCCGCCTTCTGCTTCTCGAGCAATTTACGTTTCCTTGTAATATCGCCGCCATAGCATTTGGCCGTCACATTCTTGCGTACGGCCTTGACCGTCTCGCGAGCCAAGATACGGCCGCCAATGGCTGCCTGCAAGGGAACATCGAACTGCTGCCTCGGAATCAGTTCGCGCAGCTTCTTCACCAGCTCCCGCCCGCGCGATTCGGCAATCGAGCGATGCACGATCAGCGAAAGTGCATCCACAGGCTCCGCATGCACCAGAATATCAAGTTTAACCACTTCACTGGCCTGAAATCCTGAAAGCTCGTAATCCATCGAGGCATAGCCGCGCGACAGGGATTTCAGCCTGTCGTAAAAATCGATCACCATCTCGGCCAGCGGCAGCTCATAGGTCAGCATCACCCTTCCCTGCCCGATAAAGGTCATGTTCTGCTGTATGCCGCGCCTTGTCTGGCACAGCTTCATCATCACGCCGACAAACTCCTCCGGCATGAAGATATTGGCCTTGACCATCGGCTCTTCGATGTGCGCGATGGTCACCGGATCGGGAAACTCGCTCGGATTGGAGGTTTCAAAGCTGGTTCCATTGGTCAGGGTCATGCGATAGATCACGCTCGGAGCCGTGGTAATCAGATCCAGATTGTATTCGCGCTCCAGCCGCTCCTGCACAATCTCCATATGCAGCATGCCCAAAAACCCGCAGCGGAAGCCAAGGCCCAGGGCCGATGAGTTTTCAGGCTCGAAGGTGAAGGCAGGGTCGTTCAGGTGCAGCTTTTCAAGGGAATCGCGCAGATCGGCATAATCGGCCGAATCCACCGGATAAAGCCCCGAGAACACCATGGGCTGCGGCTCGCGGTAACCGGGCAGCGCTGTCTCGGCAGGGTTTTTAAGCAGGGTGACGGTATCGCCCACCTTCAGGTCGGCCAGTTGCTTGATACCGGCAATCATGAAGCCCACCGTGCCCGAGCCCAGTTGCGGCACGGAAAAAGGAGCTGGCAGGAACACGCCCACATCCTGTATCTCGTAGGCAGCAGCCGTGGTCATCGACATCAGACGAATCTTGTCGCCCTTCTTCATCACACCGTCAAACACGCGCACCAGCGCCACAGCACCGACATAGGAATCGAACCACGAATCGACCACCAGCGCGCGCAGAGGCCGCTCATTGTGATTCTTCGGCGGCGGGATACGCAGGGCAATGGCTTCGAGCACATCATGAATGCCTTCGCCTGTTTTGGCGGACACGGCAATGGCCTCGGAGGCATCGAGACCTATCACATCTTCGATTTGCCTTTTGGCCTCTTCGATATCGGCGCTGGGTAAATCGATTTTGTTGATCACCGGAATGATTTCCAGATTGTTTTCCAGCGCCAGATACACATTGGCCAGGGTCTGCGCTTCCACGCCCTGTGTGGCATCGACAATCAGCAGCGCACCTTCGCAGGCCTGCAGCGAGCGTGACACCTCGTAGGCAAAATCCACATGCCCGGGTGTGTCGATAAGATTGAAGGTGTAGATATTTCCGTCGTTTGCCTTGTATTGCAGGGTGGCAGTCTGCGCCTTGATGGTAATGCCGCGCTCCTGCTCCAGATCCATCGAATCGAGCACCTGCTTCTTCATCTGGCGTTCGGCCAGTGCACCCGTCTCCTCGATCAGACGATCGGCAAGGGTCGACTTGCCGTGGTCGATATGGGCAATAATGGAGAAGTTGCGGGTTTTCTGTTGGGCGTCCAGTTCAATCATCGGGCGGCAGTGTAGCGGCGCATCTGCTCATGTGCCAATACATCCATGCGCCGATCGCCCTAAGTCCCAAGGCAGGCCGGAAAATGCCGTATTAATTGCTGCATTTGCTCAGCAGGCTGCTACACTCAGATCAAGATACGGCCTACCGGGATAGAGCATAGCGAGATGGCAAACAATAACCTGATCATACGAATCGCCGGCGACGGAGGCGAAGGCATCATCTCTACCGGCGATTTTATTGCCGCCGCCTGCGCCCGCTCGGGGCTTGAGGTATACACCTTCAAAACCTTTCCCGCCGAGGTGCGCGGCGGCTACGCCATGTATCAGGTGAGAACAGGAAACGCGGCCCTGCACAATCCGGGCAACACCTTCGATATCTTCTGTGCCCTGAACAGCGAGGCTTTCGAAATCAACCGGGATCGCCTGACCCCCGGCACAGCAGTGGTTTATGACGACACCTTCAGCCCGGAGATTCCCGAGGGTGTGCATGCCTATCCCATCCCAATGACCGTGACCTCCAAACAACTGGGACTGAAAAAGGCCAAAAATATGGTGGCACTCGGCGCCCTGTCCCACCTGTTCGACATCCCCGCCAAGGCCCTGAAGAAGGTGCTGGCCGATACCTTCGCCTCCAAAGGGGAGGATGTGGTGCAGGCCAATCTGGCGGCTTTTGAGAAGGGTGCAGAGCAGGCCGAGGATTTGCGTAAAACGGATACATGGAAGCTTCCCAAGGCCTCAAAAAGCAAGAAAGCCAAAGACGTCATCATGCTGTCGGGCAATCAGGCCATCGGTCTTGGCGCGCTGATTGCCGGCCTTGATTTCTATTCGGCCTACCCCATCACCCCGGCCAGCGAGATTGCTAAATATCTGGCCGTAAACCTGCCCAAGATGGGTGGCACGCTGATTCAGGCCGAGGATGAAATTGCCTCGATTTCGCAGGTGGTTGGTGCATCCTTTGCCGGTAAAAAGGCCATGACCGCCACCAGCGGCCCGGGGCTTTCGCTGATGAGCGAGATGCTGGGCTTTGCCTTCATGAGCGAGGCCCCCGTGGTGGTGGTGAATGTGCAGCGCGGCGGCCCATCCACGGGTCTGCCCACCAAGCATGAGCAATCCGATCTGTTTGCGGCTGTGTATGGCAGTCACGGCGATGCAGCACGCATCGTGCTTTCTGTCGAGAACGTGGCCGATTGTGTGTCGATGACCGTGGATGCCCTGAATCTGGCCGAGACCTATGCCTGCCCGGTCATCCTGCTATCAGAGAGTTCACTGGCCTTTTCCTCGCAGACCATCCCCACTCCGGACCCGGATCACATCAAGGTGGTCGAGCGCAAGCGCTGGGATGGCGAGGGTGAATACCATCGTTATGCCATGACCGAGGATTTTATCTCGCCGATGGCCGACCCGGGCACGCCCTGTGCCCTGCATATCGCCACGGGGCTGGAACACAATGCCGATGGCACGCCGAACTATGCAGCGGCCACGCACGAGGCCATGACTGCCAAGCGCTTTGATAAACTCAAAGCCCTGCCGGATGCATACATGCCTGTAGAAATCGATGCCGCCAGAGGGGCTGAAAAAGACGAAAAGGCCGATGTCGGCATCATAGCATGGGGAAGTTCCATCGGCGTGGTGCGCGAGGCCATTACTGCGCTTAGGGCCGATGGCATCAAGGTAAAGGGCTTCTATCCCAAGCTCATCTGGCCCATGCAGGTGGCGCAGTTCGAGGCCTTTGCGAAAACCTGCAGGACCGTGCTGGTCGTCGAGATCAACCATCAGGGGCAACTGGCCCATCTCATCCGTGCAGCAAGCACGCTTAATCCGGTGTCGCACGCCGTGTGCGGCGGCCTGCCCTTCACGCCGGCGCAGATCGGGGCCAAGGTCAGGGAATTGTTGTGAAGAAAACAGTTCAGGGAGCTGTTATGAAAAATGAACCCGTTGAGGCTGTGCCCATGCGCCCCAAGGACTATGAGTCGGGCGTGCATCCGGTGTGGTGTGCCGGCTGCGGCAACTACGGCGTGCTCTCCGGCCTGTATCGCGCGCTGGCCGAGTTGAATGTCGACCCGACGAATCTGGTCAATGTATCGGGTATCGGCTGCTCCTCACGCCTGCCCTACTTCCTCAAGGCATATAAGATGCACACTCTGCACGGACGTGCAGGCCCCGTGGCCACCGGCGTGCAGCTAGCCCGTCCCGATCTGAAGGTACTGGTCACCGGTGGTGATGGCGACGGATTCTCCATCGGCGGCGGCCATATGCCGCATCTGGCACGCACCAATGTGAATCTCACCTATGTCTTAATGGATAATCACATCTACGGCCTGACCAAGGGGCAAAGCTCGCCCACTTCACGCCGCATCATGAAGGCCTACACCACCCCCTACGGCGGCATCGAGGAGCCGATGCGCCCATTACTCTATATGCTGACCTATGGCGCCACCTATGTGGCACAGGCTTACTCCGGTAATGCGAAGATGTGTGCCGAACTCATCAAGGGCGGATTGGAGCATAAGGGCTTTGCCTATATCCATATCCTCAGTCCCTGCATCACCTTCAATAAAATCGACACTGCCGATTATTTCAAGGACATCATCAAGGATATCCCGGAAAAGCATGACGTGACCGACCTGCACAAAGCCATGCACCTGATCTACAAGTTCAAGGACAAGGAACCGGTCGGCCTGCTCTACAAAAGCCATCGCCCGACCCTGGATACCATCATGGCCGACCTCGTCACCCAGGCCGGCGGCTCGAAGGATTACGACATCCGCAAGATCATCGACCAGGCAAGACCATAGGCAGATAGGATGTAGAGATTAGAAAGGTCAATTGGAGGGGCTAAAATGGGAACAAAACCTTGGGGAACCGAGTGGGCAGATGCGCTCAGCATGTCCAATCCTGAAATTGATGCCGAACACAAACACTTCATCGATCTGGTCAATATGCTCAACAGGGAAATCGCCAGCCAACAGCGCGATAAAGACAATATTCTGCGCATCATGGGGCTGATTCTTGAGGACGCGAAGACTCACTTCGCGCATGAGGAAAGGTTATTCGAAGAAAAAGCCTACCCGAAGACAGAAGAGCATACCGAAATCCACACCAGTCTCATCAAGACACTTGAGCAGGGATTGGAGGACATCCGCAATACGGATCATATCAAACGCTGGGTTGAAGTCGGTCTGGCTACCGAGGCCGCGCTGGTCAACCATATGGTCGACGAAGACACCCAATACATCAGCTACCTGCGCACCGACTAAGCCACTGCAACACCTCCATATGCGTTAGGGATGCTCTAACTTTTTCAAAGCATGCCTAGAGGCTACTCCTTTACCGCCTGTGCAGCCTGAAATAGCCCTTTATCCGCCGGCCAACACCACCCTGTTGCGGCCTGCTTCCTTGGCACGATAGAGGGCTTCGTCAGCCTTTTTCAGCAACTGATCGAGATCCTCTACGGTGTCGGACAGGCTACTTACCCCGATACTCAGGGTGCAACCGATGCTCTGCCCATCACCCAAAGGTACAGCAAGTTCGCCAGCGCTTGCTCTGATTCGTTCGGCCAGTTGTATCGCCTGCTCCTGATCGCTCTCCAGTGGCAAAATGGCGAATTCCTCGCCACCCATCCGCCCCATGATGTCGCTTTCCCGCAACTGGCCAACGCACAAACCGGCTATCGCTTTCAACACCTCGTCACCGGCAGCATGGCCATAGGTATCGTTGATATCCTTGAAACGATCAAAATCAATCATGATCAGGGACAGGGACTTGCCGTAGCGCTGGGCACGGCTTAACTCCTTCTGTCCGGTTCCCATGAAATGGCGGCGGTTGGATATGCCGGTCAGGTAATCGGTTGTCCCCATGATGCGCAGACTCTCCTCCAGTGCCTTGCGCTCGCGGATATCGAGAAAGCTTTCGACCAGCTGCTCGCGCCCGTGAATAAATATTTTGGTCACTGTCTTCAGCACCGGCACCAGATTGCCTCGTGTGGTAACAATCACACGCTCGGCGTTGTCCACCGCCAGATGCAGGTCTGTAATCGGGCATTTGCCGCATTCGGCAGCACAAATGAACTTGTGGCATACATGACCCAGCACATCCTCTTTCTCCGCTTCGATCATCTCCAGCGCCTTGGTGTTGATGTCGATGATCTGATGGGTCTCGGCATCAACAATGAAAATGCCCATCTGTATCTCTTCGAGTATGGTCTTCAGTGAAGCCTCGCTTTCCTGCAACGCTTCCTCGGCTTTTTTCTCATCGGTCAGATCATTGTAGATGGTCATGAGCTGCCCGGAAGGCAGCTTGCAGACGTAGTTTTCGCGCCAGCCCTGAATACGACTATCGGCGTAAAGCTTGGCCGGGAAGCTTTCGGCAACACCTGTCTGCCAGACTCGCCGCATCACCTCCAGCAGCCCGAACTCCCGCACCCTCGGAAATGCCTCGGTTAAACGCTTGCCGATGATCTGTTCACGCTCCACCTGCTCGATATCCGCTGCCGTCTGGTTGAACCAGTTGATGATGAAATCGCTTCCCTCTTCGATTGCCTGATAGATGGCGACACCGCTGATCATGTGCTCGAACATCGTACGGCACATCGCTTCACAATCATGGATGCCGCCTGTACCCGAATCCCTGCTGTTCATTGGGCCTTTGCTGACCATCGATATTCTCCTTTCGCAATCAATGCGTTTACCACTTCAGCGGTCCCCACCTTTGCCATATAGCTGTGCAAAATCGTCAGCCGGAATCGGCATGCTGAATAAATAACCCTGAACCTCGTTGCATTCAAATTCCTTCAGCAGTTGCAACTGCGCATCGCTCTCCACGCCTTCAGCAATGACATTGAGTTGCAGCGTATGACCAAGCTGGATAATAGCCTTTACGATGGCTGCATCCCCGGGATTCTCTACCATGTCACAAACAAACGACTGATCCACCTTGAGCTTGTCCACCGCCAATTGCTGCAGATAGGAGAAACTGGAATAGCCGGTTCCAAAATCATCGATCGAAAGTTTGACACCGATTTCCTTCAGCTGATGCATCGTGTCCACAACTATATCGATGTCATGCAAAAGAATGGATTCGGTCAGTTCCAGTTCAAGACAGTTAGCAGGCAGTCCTGATTGCTCAAGAGCATGGGCAACTGTTTCAACGATATCACCGCGCTGGAACTGGATGGCAGAGAGGTTCACAGCAACGACATTAGGCGACAATTCACTGGCTTCACGCCACGCCTGCATCTGTCTGCATGCTTCATTGAGAATCCATGTGCCAAGAGGAATGATAAGGCCGCTCCGCTCAGCAAGCGGAATGAATCTGATCGGGGAAATCAGTCCTTGCTCTGGATGCAGCCAGCGTACCAAAGCTTCAGCTCCGATGACCCGCCCACTGAACGTATCTAACTGCGGCTGGTAGTACACCCGGAATTCCTGACTCTCCAGCGCCTGACGCATTTGCCCCTGCAACTGTATATTCTCCAGTGCGCTGACATTCATTTCATCGGTGAAAAAGCGATAGGTGTTTCGCCCGGCATTCTTGGCATATTGCAGGGATGTCTCGGCCTGCCTGATCAGTATGTCGAATTTCTTGCCATCATTCGGAAAGATGGTGATACCGATACTGGCGCTGACAATTAAGGTGTTGGCATTGATTCTGAACGGCTCTGCAAAGCTGTCGATAATTTTCTGGGCAATGGTTTCGACAATGGCCTGATCACTTATATCATTCAAAAGGATGGTAAATTCGTCCCCTGCGTCGCGGCTGATCGTATCGGTTTCCGGCATGCAGGTTTGCAAGCGGTCGACCACCTGAACTAGCAACTGGTCGGCCATGGCTCGTCCCAGACTGTCATTGACCTGTTGAAAGTTGTCGATGTCGAGAAAGAGTATAGCCAGTCCCAGCCTGCGCCGTTTAGCCTCCACCTTTGCCTGCTCGAAACGGTCATGCAACAGGGTACGGTTGGGCATACCGGTCAACGCATCGTGATGCGCCATGAAATCCAGCTTCTCTTCCGCCATCACCTGGGCAGCAAGTGAACGATGCGTACGGATGCCATAGGCAAGATCACTGGCCAATTCTTCCAGCATGGCCACCTCATCAATACTGAATGCGTCGGGCTCGGAGGCATAAACAGCGAGTACACCCAACAGGTTTTCGTGGGCGATAAGCGGCAGGGCGATGCTCGAATGGTAGCCGCGCTTGATAGCGGCTTCGCGCCAGAGAGCCATCTTCGGATTCTTCTGACAATCCTGATTGACAACCGTTTTTCCGGTTCTTATCGCAGTGCCGGTAGGTCCCTGCCCGCGATCGGTATCTGCCCATGTGATATTGACACCCTCCAGATATCCCTCTTCGTAACCTGATCGCGCGACCGGCCGCACGCTCTTGTCGGCATCGTCCTCCGGCACCCCCACCCAGGCCATCACATAACCACCGGTTTCGACTATCATCCGGCACATATCGTTGAGCAGATTCGTCTCTTCGGTGGCACGCACCAGCACCGAATTACAGGCGCTGATGGTGCGCAACGCACGATTGGCCCGGCGCAGATCCTTCTCCGCCAGTTTCTGCTCTGTGATGTCATCGTAGATACCCAGCAGGCCGAAGACCCGGCCGTCACTCCTGCGCAACGGCACCTTGGATGTACGCAGCCAGATTTGCCTGCCGTCCGGGGTCGTCTGCGGTTCCTCAAAGCCGAGCTTGGCTTCGCCAGTCGCCATCACGCGATAATCATCGGCACGATAAAGATCAGCCTGCTCCCGCCACCCCATGTCGGAATCGCTCTTGCCGATCAACTCTTCCGGCTGCGTCAGCCCGGCATCTTCGGCAAAAGCACTGTTGCAGCCCAGATAGCGGGATTCGGTATCCTTCCAGAAAACCCGCACCGGTGCGTGTTCGATAATGGAGCGAAGCAGATCCTTTGATGCGATGATCTCTTCCTGAGCCCGTCTGCGCTCGGTGATATCATCGATCATGCAGAGATGGCGCGGTGAAATGATTTTCTCGCCTCGTAACGGTGCAATCTTCATGCTGACCCAGACAGTGGACCCGTCCGGACGTATGTATCGCTTATCCATCGTGAAGCCGGAAATCTTTCCGGCATTCAACAAGGCCATGTTATCAATATCTTCCTGCACATCGTCCGGATGGGTAATCGTCATCCAGTCGGCCTCTTTCATCTCTTCGACAGACCTGCCGGCGATCTCCGCAAATCTGAGGTTGAGTTCAAGGATTTTCCCGCTGAGGGAATCGATCAGCGCCATGCCCAAAGGAGCTTGTTGAAAGACGGTGCCGAAGCGCTCCTGACTTAACCTGATTGCCTCCTCCGCCTGCCTGCGGCCGGTGATATCCATGGTGGTGCCGACGGAGCGCAGGGGCTTGCCGTTCCCGTCGTAATAGGTCATGCAGCGTTCATTGACCCATTTCACCGACCCGTCCGGCATCAGCAGACGATGCTCGATGTCGTAAGGCGTTTTGTTTTCCACCGATGCCGTATACACCCTGTCCACATACTTGCGGTCGTCCGGATGCACCCTTTCCAGGAAGGTTTCATAGGTGTTTCCCTCGCCCGGCTGCATGCCGAAGATGCGGTAATTCTCGTCCGACCACCACAAATCATTAGCGACCAGGTCAAGCTCCCAGCTTCCCAGACGGGCGACCTGCTGCGCCTCATTGAGCCGTTTTTCGCTTTGCGTGAGTCGGGTCATCATCAGCTGCCGTTCCGTGACATCCACCAGCGTGAGCAACAGGAATTTCACCTGCCCATGCGCATTGCTAACGGGAACCAGTGTCAGATCCCAGAAGGTTTCCCTCGGCCCATCACTTCCAGGAAACACATAGGGATAGGCATGCGCTTTGTAGGGCTTGCCTGTTTCAACGACCTTTCTGAATTCTTCGATCAGTGGAGACGGGTAGAACTCGAAGTGATTATGACCCGGGAAATCGCTTGTATCCCTTCCTTCTTGGGCATCTGCATAGGCCTCGTTGACCCGGATGAAATTAAAGTCCCTGTCCAGCAGGGCAATGCAATCATGCGTGTGCCGGTAAAACAGCTCCAGCAGCCCGGACTGTGCCTGCTCGTTCCTGCGCGCGCTTTCCGCCTCATTCCTTGCCTTCTCGGCCTGCTCCACGCTGGCCTGCAGTTCGTCCTCCCAGCGCCTGCGTTCATCGATATTGCGGGCAAAAATCATCACGGCCGGAGCGCCATCGTAGGCCACCCGCACGGCATGGACCTCAGCTAAAAACGACTGCCCGTCCGGGCGCAACAGCCGCTCCTCAAGTTGGGGGGTCAACGATAACCCCTCGGATAGCTGACGTATCCGATCCTTGGCTATTTCAAGGCTATCGGGATGGATAAAAGCCAGAACCGGCTGGCCAATGATCTCTTCCGGTCCTGCAGCCCCCAGAAGCTTGACCGCCGCATCGTTGACATACACCCAGTGGCCATCCTGGTGTATCCCGATTGCCTCGGGTGATGCATCCACCAGGGCCTTGAATTGTTCCTCGCCGTGCCGCGCCTCGGCCCGGATACGCGCATGGTTCAGGCGCTGTGCGACAAGGCCGAAACACAGGAAAATACAGGCTATGGTCAGCCTCATCCATAGCTCATGATGAACGGGAGGAAACAGGCTATGGTTTAAATCACGCAAATCGAAAACGTAGAAATGAAGCAGCGATTCCCCGACCCAGTAAAGGACGGCAAACAGCCCCCCGAGCAGGGCAAAAAAATTACGCCGCATCCATCCGGACAGACCTCCCGACGGAAAGGGCCCATTCATAACTGATGATTTGCCTCTTGTGTTCGTTCGCCCATTCATACGTCGCTAATTCCCCTCACCCCAACAATTAGAAGACGCCTTCCATGGGCGACAGCAGACCTCAAGACCTCAACCTCGACGTTGTTTCGTGCAACTAAAGTTACAGTTTTGAGGAAGCTTGTGCAAACAGGAACTCTTGAATACTGCCGAACGAGACAAGCCCGGCTGCGGCTGCTTTTCCCATGCCCGGTGAATATGTTGACCCGGTGCGCAACAGGTCTAAGCTCTACACTTCGCCAGCAACGCGAATGGGGGGATACGATATGAAAAACAGGCCTTGGGGAACCGAATGGGCAGATGCGCTCAGTATGTCGAATCCGGAGATTGATGCCGAGCACAAGCATTTCATCGATCTGGTAAACATGCTCAATCGCGAAATCGCCAGCCAGCAGCGCGACAAGGACAACATCCTGCGCATCATGGGGCTGATTCTGGACGATGCACGCGCCCACTTCGCGCATGAGGAAAGGCTATTCAAAGAAAAGGCCTATCCGAAGGCTGAAGAACATGCCCAAATCCATAAGAAACTCATCGCTGCGCTCAACCAGAGCCTGGAAGATATCCGCAACACGGATCATGTCCGTCGCTGGGTTGAAGTTGGTCTGGCAACCGAGACAGCTCTGGTTACGCATCTGGTCGACGAGGACACCAAGTACATCGATTACCTGCGAACAAACTAAGCCACTGAAACAGTTCCGCCAGCCGGCAGCTATTCCTTTACTGCCTGCATGGCTTCCTCGGCAAGCGGTTCCCTCTCCGCATCAGTCATCTTATCCCATTTCCCCAGGCAGACCTCGCAGCAGAATCCGAGCCGCATACCCTTGTACATACGGGTCATCTTCTCCGGCGCGGTCTTTTCCATCTCCGTGCCCATGACCGGACACCGCGGATTGGCAATCTCGACAAGGTTCTCACCCATGGCCGCCTTGGCGATCGGTTCCCTCTCCGCATCAGTCATCTTATCCCACTTCCCAAGGCACACATTGCAGCAGAAGCCGAAGCGCTGAGCCTTGTACATACGGGTCATCTTTTCCGGCACCATTTTTTCCATGGCTGTGCCCATCACGGGGCATTTCGGATTGACTATCTCGACGAGGTTCTCACTGATGGCTGCCTTGCCCGTCTCTTCGCTCGTATTCGCGGCAGCCAATGGCGCGAATCCAAAGAGCATCATCCCTGAGGCGAGCAGTAAGACCCCCGGTAAACTCCAATTTCCGATCCTGTTCATGACATCCTCCTTGTTGTGGACATGACATGCCTTGTCGTACTTTCATTATAGATGACATGCCGGGTGTATTCAGCATCCACTTCGGAAAACCGGCCCTGCGGAGGCCATTCGATGTTATACAATCGTGATATATTTGCGATAAGGGTGTTATTTTCACCGCCTATCATTCGACTACTAAATCACACGAGGCTGGAAAGGAATGTCTGTTATCCTTTCACATGCACTCATAAAGGTAGGATATATATGCGAATACTTAAAAATACCCAAGGACGATTGCTGGCCGCTGTAGCCATGCTGGCGTTGTTCATACCCCTGTCGGTACTGGCCGCCAACACCTCGGAAAAGGGAGGTAACCAAGCCATGACCGCATCAACCACCATCGAAAAGGCCATCTTTGCCGGCGGCTGTTTCTGGTGCATGGAGAAGCCGTTTGAACAGCTGGACGGCGTTATCTCCGTCACCTCCGGTTATACCAACGGGCGCTCCACGAATCCGACCTACAGGACCTACATTGCAGGCGGGCATCTGGAGGCCGTTGAAATCGCCTACAATCCGAAGCTAATCAGCTACGCGCAACTGCTCGACGTGTTCTGGAGACAGATCAATCCGACCGATGCAGGCGGTCAGTTTGTTGACCGTGGCTATGCCTATACAACAGGCATCTTCTATCTGAGTGAAGAGCAGCACGCATTGGCCGAGTCATCCAAAAAGGCGATGTCTGAGAGCAAGCGCTTTGACAAGCCCATCGTCACAGCGATCCAGCCTGCACAGCATTTTTATGCAGCCGAGGAGTATCATCAGGATTACTACAAAAAGAATCCGCTGCGCTACTGGTATTACCGCAACGGTTCGGGCCGGGATCAGTATCTGGACAAGGTCTGGGGCAAGGATCGCGACCAGCATGCCGGCAAAAGCCTGAAAGACCGGCTCACCCCCCTGCAATACAAGGTCACCCAGGAAGACGGTACGGAACCGGCCTTTAGTAATGAATACTGGGACAACAAGAAAGCAGGCATCTATGTGGACATCGTGTCGGGCGAACCACTGTTCAGCTCGCTGGAGAAATACAAATCCGGCACCGGCTGGCCGAGCTTTTACCGCCCACTTGTTGCCGACAACATCGTTGAGAAGGTGGATAGCTCCCTGTTCTCCGTACGCACGGAGGTGCGCAGCAAGCAGGGTAACTCACATCTGGGTCACGTGTTCAACGATGGCCCGCAACCGACAGGCCTGCGCTACTGCATCAATTCCGCAGCCCTGCGCTTTGTCCCCGTCGCCGATCTGGAGAAAGAGGGCTACGGCAAGTTCGCTCCGATGTTCGAGCCAAAGCATTAGGCACTCCCATGTCGAAAGCCACCAAACATCGATGGTCCGCCACATACCTGATCACCTGCCTGATGTTACTCACCCCTGCCCTGCCGGGGGCAGGCGGTGAGCAGGCCCAGGCGCCGGAAATCAGCTCAGAGCAATGGCTGAACAGCGAACCGCTGAGCATGCAGGCGCTGCGCGGCAAGGTGGTGCTGGTCGAATTCTGGACCTTCGGCTGCTGGAACTGCAAAAACGTCGAACCGCATATCAGGCAGTGGCATCAAAAGTATCAGGGCAAGGGTCTGGTCGTCATCGGCGTGCACACGCCCGAGTTCGCCTACGAGCGCAAGCTGGACAATCTGCGCAACTATGTGGATGTGCATGAGATTCACTACCCCATCGCCGTCGATAACGATGCCAGGATATGGCACGCGTTTCAGAACTGGGCCTGGCCGACCATCTATCTGGTGGGGAAAGAAGGACAGATACGCTACAAGAGGATCGGCGAAGGCGGCTATCAGGAAACAGAGAAAGCCATACGCAAGTTACTGAACGAGCAAGGCCCCGCCCCTCAAAGCATGTAACCGGGGTTTGCAAACAGGACAGGACAAAAAAAACGCCGGGCGACAATGCCCGGCGTTGTTGTTAAAGCCTGTAAGGAAAGGCTTACATGTGCTTTTTCTCCATCATCTTCTTTTCTTACTTCATTCCCTCTTTTTTCATCATGCCGTCGTCCTTCATTCCCTTCTCTTTCATCATGCCATCTTTCTTCTTCATCTTCTCTTTCTTCATCATACCGTCGTCTTTCATCATCTTCTTTTCTTTCTTCATTCCCTCTTTCTTCATCATGCCATCGTCTTTCATCATCTCTTTTTTCATCATGCCGTCGTCTTTCATATCTGCTGCTGTCGCAGTGCCTGCGCTCAGAAGCACCGGCATCATCCCGGCCAGTACGAGTGAAAATACCATTTTGCCTGTTTTCATATCATCTCCATCCTTCTCATTGGGTCTGTGTTGGCATCACGCCACGCAAGTGAAGATAAAGGGTAAAAACAACAGATTGCTCACGAAAACATAACATTTTTATAACATCGCCCATGTCCCATCCGGCCGTTATAAAAATGTTAGAAATCGGTGATCCGCATGTGAACTGGGCATGCGTTCATAGCGCTGCCCCTGAAACACCATATACGGAGAAGATCACATGCAACGATACCCCACCCCCCTGCTGCCGCTTTCCCCTTGTGGCACATCATGCGGCCCGCAGGACAATGACTGATTTCTCAGGCATGCTTTGCGACACGACCATGGAAAAACAGATACTGATTGTTGAAGACAATGCCGATCTTGCCAGCCTGATTCAGCTGCATCTGGGCGATATCAACTGCGCCGCCGACATCGCGGCAGACGGCGGTCAGGCCCTGGAAAAGTACAAGGCCAAACCATACGACCTGATCATTCTGGACATCATGCTGCCGGTCATGGACGGCATCAGCCTGTGCCGCAAGTTCCGCGAAGACAGCCGCTACATTCCCATCATCATGCTGACCTCCAAATCATCCGAGATCGACCGCGTGGTCGGCCTCGAGGTGGGCGCCGATGACTATATCACCAAGCCTTTCAGCATCCCCGAGCTGCTGGCACGCGTCAAAGCCCGCTTTCGCTCGCTCGATGCCATGAGCCAGTCGGCGCAGGCGCAGGCCCCTGTGCTGGTCGCGGGTGAGATGAGCATCGATCCGCAAAAGCGGCAGGTGACCATCGGCAAGAAAGAGATCACCCTGACCGCCAAGGAGTTCGATCTGCTGCTGCATTTCGCCCGCCATCCGGGCCGGGTGCAGACCCGCACCCAGTTGCTCGATCAGGTCTGGGGCTACCAGTTCGAGGGTTACGAGCACACGGTGAATACGCACATCAATCGCCTGCGCCTGAAAATCGAGAAAGACCCCGCCAAGCCCGGCTATATCCTGACCGTGTGGGGTGTGGGCTACAAATTCAGCGAGCAGCCATGATCGTGCGCAGCCTGTATGCCCGGCTTGCCACCACGCTCGCCCTCACCCTTGGCTTTGCCGGCCTGATCTATGCGCTGTTTATTTTCTCCGCAGTGCAGAAAAACATCCAGCACGCCGACCAGTCGCTGAACCGCAATCTGGCCACGACCCTGGTCGCCGAACGCAATCTGGTGCGCGAAAACGAACTGGATGAGAAGGCACTCAAAGAGACCTTTCAGGCCTATATGGATGTAAATCCGAGCATCGAGATCTATCTGATCGACCTCTCCGGCAAGATACTGTCGTTTTCAGCCGATCCCGGGCGCGTGCAGCGCACGCATGTGTCCCTCAAGCCAATCCACGCCTTTCTCAAGGAAGACGCCATGTTCCCCATCCTGGGCGACGATCCGCGCGCCCCCGAGCGGCAGAAGGTTTTTTCGGTCACGCCCATTCCCTCCGCCGCCCACGCCAAGGGCTATCTGTATGTCATCCTCAGGGGGGAGGAATACGACCGCGAGGAACAGTTCGCCCGCGACAAGGAGTTGCTCTATCTCAGCGGCTGGGTGATTGCTGTCGCCCTCGGCATCAGCCTGCTGATCGGCCTGCTGGTGTTTTATCCCCTCACCCGCCGCCTGCGCCGCCTCTCGGCACAAATCGATGATTTCCGCAAAAGCGATTTCAAGACCCCGCCGGACATCTCCCCCAAGGCAGGCGATGAGCTGAATCAGCTGGAAAGCAATATCCAGCTGATGGCGCAGCAGATCGTGCGCCAGTTCGAGCAGCTTTCGCAACAGGACACACAGCGCCGCGACCTGTTCGCCAGCCTGTCGCATGACCTGCGCACCCCGCTGGCCACCCTGCATGGCTACCTTGAGACGCTGCAACTCAAATCAGACAGGCTGACGACGGAGGAGCGCGAGAAATACCTGGCGCGCGCCCTGCAGTTCAGCAATCGCATGAAAATGCTGGTGGACGAGCTGTTCGAGATGGCCAAGCTCGATTCCATTCAGGATGCGCCGCATACCGAGCCCTTCTCCCTGCCGGAGCTGGTGCAGGATGTGTTGCAGCAGTTCGAACCGGCCGCCGAGAAGGCCGGGGTGAAGCTGCACATGTCGGGCGATACCGAGCTGCCGTTTTTTGATGGCAACATCGGCATGATGCAGCGCGTGTTCGAGAATCTGGTGTCCAACGCGCTGCGCCACGTCGGGAAAGGCGACAGCATCACCGTCTCCCTGCGCGCTGCCGATCAGCAGATTGACGTGACGGTGTCCGATACCGGCTGCGGCATCGAGGCCGGGGAACTGAGCAAGATTTTCGACCCCCTGTATCAGGTGAACAACTCGCATCGTGGCGGCGAACATTCGGGCCTGGGCCTGGCCATCGTGCGGCGCATCCTGCAACTGCACGGCAGCGACATTCATGTCACCAGTGAAGTCGGCCAGGGAACCAGCTTCACCTTCTCACTAAAAACCTCGGCCAAGTAAGTATAAATAACGTCTTCGGTCGGACGTCTCATTCGGACAGCGGTTTCACTGAGGTGTATTGCAAGGCTTGACCCCAAATGCGCCGCTTGAGCGCTGGGCTTGGGCGACTACTCGAAGATTCTGTCTTTTACCCTTATGGTTTCCGCCACTGATTTGGGCTTCCTGTATCTGTATCTCGAACTCGCTCAACATGAATGGCTGCATTTGGGTTCAATTCTTTCGCACGTTCAATTGCTTCCTCTTGCGTTGCTGCAACTGCGCTAGCCCGTTCAGCATTTGCCTTTAGAACAACATAACTACCATCTGGTCGACGCTCTATAAACAGGTTGTTGCTATCTTTATTATCGCTCATGGTTCACTCCTTTATTTCTTGTTCTATTTGTTGAACCCGCGAGCAGCAACCGTCGCAAACTCTGCGGCTAATGGATTGTCGAGTTTCCGGTAATCGTCGGCGACGATTCGGTATGCATTCGCTTTCAATTGGAGGTCTGCGGCCTTGGGACTGTTCACACTACCGGCCAGCGCGGGTATCCGCAGTGTGACCCCGATATCGATGAAGTCCGGGTTAAGACGAGACAGCTCTGGTCTGTTTTCCGCATAGATAACCGGCCACCAAAAGGGATCGCCCCATGTGGTCGCAGCAATCGACCACAGCGTATCACCGGAGGACACGCTAACCACTGTCGCCGTAGCCTTTGCCGTTGGGGGGGGAGACTCTGCGGGAGCCGCGGCTACGATAGCGGGCGAACGGATGGCTTGCTCTGCGGGAGCGGTGCTTAAAGTAGCGGGCGCAGGGGCACCTTTAACGGGAGCTTCGTAAACGGGGCTCGCCAGTTCGACCTTAGCCGATGCCTTCTCTGGTGGCACCACGGTCGCATCTTGAGTGAACATCTGACTCTTTGTGCCGATGCCAAGCACGATCAGCAGCAATGCAAGCAGCACCAGCAAGATCCAGACGCCGGTTCTGGTACGCCATGTGGTTTTGTCCTCGGTGAGTTCCCTGATTCGCAGCTGACGGAAAGGCGCATTGACAGCAAAACGCAGTGCGCTGAAGGGGCGAAAGTGGACACGCGAGTGCTCGGGAATCGTTAACGGCGCGCCGGAGTTGGGATCGTGCCCCGCCTGTTCATCAACATGGGTCGTATGGAAACGGCCAAAGTGATACAGAGGAATTTCGCCGCCCGTCTCCAATTCCTCACTGATGGTCTTGGCGAGCTGGTGGATATAGGTATCTGCTTCGACACTACTGACCTTGGCACGCCTGGCCACCAGCTCCGTAAAGGCATGGAGCGTTATCTTGTTGTCGTCGCTCATGTCGGCGTACCTGCTTCGTCCGATTCGATATCGTAAACTTCTTCACGGAGCAATGTGCCCGTGCGAAACACCGGCACGCGCCGTTTCGGAAAAAGCGCAAAGTCATCACTGACTGGCCGATAACCCCGGTGCTCGTCGTACGTCGCCGTGTCGAAGGTGCCAAGGTGCGGGATGGTTACCGCGTGTCCGACCCGGAGCAGGTCACGAATCTCCCGCAGTGTTGCTCTCAATAAACGCTGCGACAGCGTGTTCGTTATGCCCAACTCCGATGCAACTTTTTCAATAAGCTCAGCTTGATCCATGGAAATAATTATAATGAATGTTCAATAATAGTTCTGTCTGCTGGCGTACATAGTAAGAATAGGGGTCACGAAGAAAAAGAATAGGGGTCAGGTCTTGTTTCGCGCATAGTAACCCCCTCTAACGAAAAGGTTCCTGACACCTATTTCCTCTGACACCTATTTCCTTGAAACACACCCCTTTCTGCCATCGCCAAGCTCAACACCCCCCACGAGGAGCACCGCCGCACCGGAATATTGACCGTATGCCTCTTCTTGACCGACATCTCGACCCATCCAGTCGTGGCCTTATGGATGACAAGTTATGTGCACTAACAGACAGACGACCATGCTCGTTTTTGCCAGTCTGACATTGTGAACCCGCCCTGCCTGCAACCCTTACCTCTCGGTAGTCAACGCAGATGGGAAGTCGGCAAAGTGCCGCTATACGTAGTCTCAAGGAGTTACGAAAATGCTCGAAACAATTGCTATTATCTTATTTGTTCTTTGGGTGCTTGGATTGGTTTCCGCGCATACGTTGGGTGGATTTATTCACGTCCTTTTGGTGTTGGCGATCATCGTCGTATTGGTGCGTGTGATCCAGGGACGACGAGTGCTCTAGAGCTCTACAGCGTTTGCATTACTAAGGAGTCAGGAAATGAACATGACAAGAAGCTTAGCCATTGTGCTTATCGTAGCTGGCAGCCTGGGCTTGATCTATGGGGGTTTCACTTACACCAAAGACACGCACACGGCCAATGTAGGCGCATTAGAGTTGACGGTGAAGGATACGGAAACTGTCAATGTGCCGATATGGCTTGGCGTGGGTGCGATAGTGGCAGGTGGTTTATTGCTGCTTATGCGTAAATAACCCCTTAATCCGGAACCACTAAGGGAGAAATCTTTGGGCAGCAGTTGGTGCGGGTATTGGCTTGATGCTTGGCTTGTTTCGCACCTGGTAACCCCCTCTACCGAAAAGGTTCCTGACACCTGTTTTTCTGACACCTGTTTTTCCCGGCCATTAGCCGCGCCGCCAGAAACGGCTCAACACC
>CAZQTO010000033.1:0-7115 GCA_964596375.1 uncultured Zetaproteobacteria bacterium
GATCCGATTATACCACTCTGCAAAACCCCTCCTCTAAGAAATTCGGTTTCCCCAACCCGTTACGACTTCAGTGAACTATGTTTAAAACCCTCAAAAAACCCAAATAAGAGGGATGATGATTGAACTGGCACATAATGAAGTCAACCTTGCATACAGTATGGCCTGTTGAAACTACGCAGCCGCTAAGACTATGTCGTTTGCTTGATGGAACTTGCGGAAATCTCAGCTCCGACCACGACCCGGTTTCTTCCGGAGGCCTTGGCCTCATATAATGCTTCGTCTGCCACCTTGAGCATCTGATCGATAGTCAGCCCTTTTTGTGGCGGATCAACGTGGCAAACCCCCTGGCTGACCGTCACACCGATGCTTACCCCTTCGTAGTCGATAGAAGATAACTCGACCTCACAGCGAATCCTTTCCGCCACGACCGACGCCGATAATGCAGCGGGCTCCAACAGAATAATACCGAACTCCTCCCCACCGAGCCGTCCAAAAACATCTGTCTCCCGGTTTAAGCTCTTGCAAAGGGCAACGACATGCTGCAGAACCTTATCGCCGGCAGCATGGCCGTAGGTATCGTTAACGGCCTTGAAGTGATCAACATCCATCATGATGACTGCAATGGAATGCTTGTAACGGATGGCAACCTGCAAGGCCTCCTCTCCCAGCTCGAGAAAATGCCGGCGATTGAAGATGCCTGTCAGGCCATCGGTTGTGGCCAGAAATGCCAGCTTGGCATTGGCCTCCTCCAGATCCACGGTGCGATCGTGCACCTTCTGTTCCAGCTCCGCCTGATTCCTCTCCTGCAGGGCGATAACCTCTTCCTGTGCTGAAATGCGCTGTTGCTTCTCTCTGTTAATCCGCTCGCCCAAGGCCAGCGACAGGAGGAGAACCTCCAGTGCCATGCCGACAGGAAGCAGGCTCTCGGTCCAGAATGTGCGTGGCAAAAGACCGAATTTTTCCAGTGTCGCCAGCATCACGGCAAGCAGGAAGGTGCTCCAGGCAATGGTGAAATAGGGTGCCATCACAATACCCCGCCGCCACAACATAATGCCGCTGTACAGGGCGGTCAGGGAAATCAAAAAGACCATGACCAGAGCAGCCTGCACGATGAGATGATAGGAGGTGAAAGGCAGCAGGCAGAGCAGGACAAGCAGGGTATACACAGCTCCACCCAATAGCTGCCCGATGCGCGGAGCGGTGTTCGGCAAATCGAGGAAATAGTGCGTGAAACGGCAGACAAAGATAGCGCCAAAGACAATAAAAATAGCCAGCCCGTATTGCTGGAAATCCACCCTTCCCGGCCACAGAAACATATATCCCCAACCACTAAGCCCGGCAATAAACAGGCCGAACATCAGCACGTACAACACATAATAAATGTAGGCCGGCTCATACACCTTAAAGAAAAGAAACAGGTTGTAGAGCATCATCACCATGATGATACCGAAATAGATGCCGATGAGAGCCGTATCCACCTCATCCCGTTCATGAAATGCAGTTTGACTCCACAGGGTCATCGGCACCTGCACCGAGCCTTCGCTTTGCACACGCAGGTAGAGGGTGAACTGCTTGGCTGACGGAATTTTCAGGGGCAGGGCAAAGGCCCGGTGCTTGAGCGGGCGATCGGCATATGGTCGGATATCACCTGTCTGTATTTGCTGCACCAGGTGCCCGTCGGCAAACAGGTAAAGCGAAATTTCATCCAGCAAGGGATTGTTGATGTCTATCAAGCGATCGCGCGTCTTAGCCCCTTCCAGTTTGACGCGAAACCAGTATGCGGATTTGCTGAAACCGAAATTAGGGATACCCCCGGAGGGTTTTGCCCATCGGTTGTCAGCAAGCTTCCTGACCGAGAGAATATCCAGCTTCCCTGATTTATCTTCAACATATTCGGCATAGTCATCCAGACGGTAGGATGATTGAGCGCTGTCCACATGCAATATGGGTGCTGCACTGGCCGTGAAACAACAAACGAACAGACCCATCGCAAAAAAAATCGATAGAAACACTGCCCGGGATAGTGAGGTGTTCAAGGCCTTGCCCTTAGCATCGGCGAACTGATCAATGCTGATCATTCCCTTCCAATATCTGATCCTCCTGAACGCCCTCTAACTCGCCAGTAACTATAGCCAAATACAGCGGCAATAACATCACGGTGTATGCTGTTTATTAAACCCCCGGTACACGACGATGGTTTAGGGCCTGTTAACACTAATTCTGGCCGTATCGATATTGCCATTTTTGATGCGCTGCAAGGCATTTCGAGCGCCATGTGCTTGCTGCACATCAGCGAGAAATAACGAAGCAGAGCGCAAAAATGGCATATCCCGCAGGGCTGTGCCCCAAATGAGGCCATTCAGCGTTGCTCGTCGTTCATTTGGATTCACCAAACTTCTCTCCTTGCGCCTTGACTGGCCTCATTTGGGGCGCAGCGCTTCGATCAGAATTAGTGTTAACAGGCCCCAGCACGGGAAACAGGCGGCGGATGGCCTGCAGGCTGCCGCGCGACATATCGGCTATGAGCACTGCATTCCCTTCCTTCTTGCTCTCCAGCACTTCGCCCCATGGATCGACGATCATCGAATGTCCCCATGTGCGCCGGCCTCCCGGATGTATACCCCACTGACCGGCAGCCAACACATAGCACTGGTTTTCAATGGCGCGCGCACGCAGTAACGGCTTCCAATGGGCCTTGCCTGTGGGCACGGTAAAGGCGGACGGCACAGTCAGCACATGGCAACCGACCGCCGAATAATGCCGGTACAACTCGGGAAAACGCAGGTCGTAGCAGATGCTTAGGCCCACATTCCACCCTTCGATACAGGCCGTCTGCGGTGCTTCACCCGCCCGGATCAGATCGGATTCACGATACACCTCGCCTTCCACATCGACATCGAACAGGTGCATCTTGTCGTAGGCTGCCAACCGTTCGCCCTTGGCGGAAAAGGCCACACTTGTATTGCGCAGCCTGTCACCACCCTCATCCAGCAGCAGCACGCTCCCGCCGATCACAGCCATACCGAGTTTCGCCGCATGCTCGGCAAGAAAAGCCAGCGCACGGGATTCGCTTTCAGCTTCGGCGGCATGGCGTTTAGCCGCATCATCCGCGCCCATGAATGCAAAGTTTTCCGGCAACAGGGCCAGTCTCGCCCCGAGCCCTGCGGCACGTTCAAGCAACTCGCCGGCGCGCAGCAGATTGACCGCGACATCGTCGATTGAATTCATCTGGATGCAGGCAACGCGCAATGTATCCATCTTAATTACTCCTTAAACCCCGGCAAAACGACCAATACCGAGCTTCATCCCCATATTGGCATCGTCGTTCAACAGCGGAACCAGTTCGCCGCCTGTGGCACTCATAATAGTCATCATGCCCGGCCCATGCCCGCCCAGCGGCGAATCGGAATGAATGATCATGCCAATGGTCACAGCGCCCTTGCGGTAGGTGCGGCCATAACGGTTGTCATGATCGATGACAGCCACGAAGTCACCAAAACGCAACCGGCCCAACCCATGCTCTTTCACCGTTTCCTCATCCTGACAGAGGATGTCGTAATCGCCTGTCGTCACCGAAAGCGCGCCGATGCCCGAGCCCATGGCATGGCCGGGAACAATCACATGCACCGGCACTTCGATTTTTCCATCAGGCCTTTCCTGGAGTCCCCATTTGTCGAACAGGTCGGGATCGATATTGAAGATGTGTACGCCGGGGTGGTCGATCAAACGCAGGCCCTGCCCGTAGCCACGCACCAGAAATTTGTCGTCGCAGGTCAGCTTATCCAGCGTCTCGTCGTCGAACTGCAACATCAGATGCTCGACACCACCATGATGCCCGAGCACGAGGCCCCTGGCTCCCTTGGCCTCTCCTGAAATCACCCGCACCTCATTGCCGCAGCACGACAGGAACTGAAAACCCGCCTCGCATTTGCGATTCTTGTGCTCCAGCGTGGCCGAAACGCCCGGTTCGATATGCTCACCTGCCCAGCCGAATACCGAGTCGCCAACCTTGACGTTGTAGGTGATACCGCCGGTGGATGGCCAGGCAATAATCTCTCCCTGCGAGCCGACCTCGAACGGCGCCCACTGATGGGCCGCAGCCACGCCTCCCTGCACGGCAGTCATGACAAGTTGTTCACGGTTGGTTTTCAGACTCATATTGTCTCCTTGATGTAATGCAAAAACTGGCTGCTGCGTCCTTCTTTATGGCCGCGCTGCTCGAATTTGGTTTCCGGTCGATCCTCATCGCGCGGCACAAAACCGCCGACGCCGGCCACATTGCGCAAGCCCGGCGTGGCATCAAGGATATCCCGCATCCATTCGGCGAGATCGGGCTTGTCGCTGGCCAGCCTGATAAAGCCGCCCTGTTTCACGCGTGAGGCAAGCAGGATAGCAAAATCCTTCTGGATCAGGCGGCGTTTGTGGTGGCGCGGTTTGGGCCAGGGATCGGGATGGTTGATGTATACACCGTCCAGCTGCGCCTCGGCGACCTGATGTTCCAGCACAAACTGGGCTGGCAGCTGGGTAATGCGGCATCGCTCAATCACACCGGCATCCTCCAATCGCCCCACCGCCTTGGCCACGCCGGGCAGATAGATTTCCACACCAATCAGTGTCCAATCGGGATGGATGTCTGCCAGATGTACAAGAAAATCGCCGTTGCCGAAACCGATCTCCATCACCACCGGTGAATGCTCGGGTATCGCAGCATCGTTCAAGCTCATGTCTTTGGGCAGGCCGATGCGCGGCAACCAATGGGTCAGCCTGGCTTCCTGCCCGGCGGTCACAAAGCCGTTCTTGCGCCCATAGGTGCGCAACTCGTATTGAATAAACTGTTTTCTAAATTCTGGACTCAATCGCATGCGCGTATCTTATGGAGCAATTGAATTAAGGCAATTCGCAGCGAATGTTGCATTTAAACGCTTAAAGCCTACGATTCCCCACCGAGGGCGGCAGGGAGATAGGAAACTCGGAATAGTCCGGAGGATTCAACTTGCTGCGCACTGCCATCGTCACACTTCTTTTCGCCGGTCTCCTGCCCTTGCCCGTCGCCCATGCCGAACAGATGCAAAATGATATGTCCGCAGCCGAAGTGGCCCTTTCAAACCCGAACCCTACATCTGACGAACTCGCTGCATGGCGCATGCCGACGATGAATTATCCCGACGAGAACCCGTACAGTGCAGAGAAGGAAGCGCTTGGCCGCAAGCTTTTCTTTGATCCCCGTCTCTCTGATAACCCTTCGCGCACCTGTGCTGCATGCCATCATCCCGGTCTCGGCTGGGCGGACGGCATGCCCCGTGCTCTGGGTAATCAACAGGGTCTTGGCCGCCACACGCCCAGTCTGATCAATATCGGTTATGCACAGGCATTCTTCTGGGATGGCCGGGCTTCCAGTCTGGAGGATGCAGTCAGTCAGGACCTGCTCGCACCGGGCATGGCCAGTGGTGAACCCATCAACACTATTGTGACCCGCATGAACGGCATTGCCGCCTACCGGGGAGAATTCACGGCAGCCTTCGGTTCGGAGGGCATCACCTTCGAACGTATTGCTTCGGCATTGGCCACCTTCCTGCGCAGCATCCGATCCTCATCGACGCCATTTGACCACTGGGTACAGGGTGACGCTACAGCCATCTCCGAGAGTGCCAAACGAGGCTTTACCCTGTTCACCGGCAAGGCAGAATGTATCCGCTGCCATAGCGCACCAATCTTCACCGACTCATCCTTTCACAACACCGGCATCAATACAGTCGACCCCGGGCACTACGAAATATCCGGCAAGGATGAGCATCGCAATGCCTTCAAGACACCCGGCCTGCGCGATTCTGCCCTGACCCCGCCTTATATGCACAACGGTTCCAAACTCACCCTTGTCGATGTAATTGATTTCTATGACCGTGGCGGCGATGCGCTGGGTGGTGGCAACGAATTGAAACCCCTGCGTCTTAATACGGCCGAAAAGGCCGATCTGCTGGCCTTCCTGCTCAGTCTCAGCGGCGAGGTTCCCGAAACCCTGATTCCTGCTCTGCCACTGGCTCTTTTGCCCTGATCCAATATATTGCCCGTATGGTGGCAGAGAGATTTATGATCCGTTTTAGCAGGACATCCGTTTTACTGATCTCAATGCTGATGATGATTTCGTGTAATCAGGAAATGGATTTGGCATTGGCTGAGTCGGAAGCGCCAATCGTCGGGATTGCCACAGAGGTGCCTGACTTTGCAGCTATGAAAGACAGCCATGCGAAGAAGAAGGCCTTTTTCGATTTCCTTCGTCCTATTATCAGGGCCGAAAATGCAAAGGTAGCAAAGATTCGCGTCAGGATGCTGGATATTTCAACATTGGTAGACAATGGCGATGAGGTAATAGCAGAAGATCAGAAGTGGCTGCTGGCATTGGCCAAGAAATATCACATTGCGATGCCGGATCTGGATGACGAAGAGGCATGGACACTGCTCAAACGGCGCGTGGATACGGTCCCCTTCCGCCTGGCATTGGCACAGGCGGCAAATGAATCAAGCTGGGGAACCTCACGCTTTGCCATAGAAGGGCGTAACTTCTTCGGCGAATGGTGCTTTACCGCGGGTTGTGGCCTTGTGCCTGCCCAGCGCAGGGAGGGCATGACGCATGAGGTTGCTGTTTTCAGGAGTGTGAATGCGTCGGTCGCCAGCTATATCTATAGCCTCAACCGCGTGGATATATACACACCGCTTCGCGTGAAGCGCTACAAGCTTCACAAGAATGGTAACAGACCAACGGCCCATGAACTGGCCGCAGGCCTTACCGGCTACTCCGAGCGCGGCGAAGATTATGTGGATAGTATTCGCAAGATGATTCGCCTTAATTTCGATCTGATGGCGGAGACAGTAAAAGACGAACCCAAGGCCGGTTGATGCGCCAGCTGGCAACGACCCAATTAAAGATCAAACCGGACACAAAAATAAAAGACCTGCAAGCTGCCCGCACGCAGTATCCCCATACACAGGTGACCTAGATGGAACTACATACCTTGGTTGTGCTGGCTGGCATCCTGGTGCTTGGCTTTGCTGCACAGGTTCTGGCATGGTGGATGAAGCTGCCGGCCATTCTCTTCCTGCTGATTATTGGCCTGCTG
>CAZQTO010000033.1:7125-19335 GCA_964596375.1 uncultured Zetaproteobacteria bacterium
TGGCGGGGCCTGCGAGCGGCCTGCTTGATCCGGACGCCCTGTTTGGTGAGCTGCTGTTTCCAACTATTTCAATCGCCGTAGCCATCATTCTCTTTGAAGGCAGCCTGACGCTTCGTTTCAGCGAAATACGGGAGGTGAGCGGCGCGATTCAACGGCTTGTATCTCTTGGTGCCGTCATCACATGGCTGTTCACTTCCATCGTGACACATTGGGCCATTGACTGTTCCTGGGAGGTGGCCTTCCTGTTCGGTGCCATCACGGTCGTAACCGGGCCCACCGTGATTGTTCCCCTGCTGCGCACCGTTCGCCCCACGGCAGCCGTGGCCAATGTGCTGCGCTGGGAGGGCATCATCATCGACCCAATCGGGGCGATCTTTGCCGTGCTGGTATATGAATTCATCGTCGCCGGTGCCGGTAGCTCGGCAATCGGCCATTCGCTTCTCGCCTTTTCAGAGATTCTTTTGGCCGGTTTTGCACTGGGAGCGCTGGGCGGACAGATTCTTGGCTTGGCCCTGCGCAACCATTGGTTGCCGGAATATCTGCACAACTTCGGTGCTCTGGCGCTGATTATCGGGCTGTTTTCCCTATCCAATGAACTGGCGGATGAATCGGGCCTGCTGACGGTGACTGTCATGGGTATCTGGCTGGCCAATATGAAGAACGTTGATATCACCGACCTGCTCGACTTCAAGGAGTCACTCAGCCTGCTGCTCATTTCCTGTCTGTTCATCATTCTGGCCGCGCGCATCAACTGGCAGGATTTTCACATACTCGGCTGGGGGGCCGTCATTGTCCTGCTGACCATGCAACTGCTTGCCCGGCCGCTCAGCGTGCAATTATCCTGTCTGGGGTCAGGGCTGAGCTGGCAGGAACGTGCAATGATCAGCTGGGTAGCCCCGCGCGGTATTGTTGCGGCTGCCGTGTCCGCCATTTTTGCCCTGCATCTGCAACATATGGGCATGCCTGGGGCCGAGCTCCTGGTCCCCCTGACTTTTCTGGTGATTATTGCAAGCGTGGTGCTGCAAAGCGCCACAGCCCGCGGGGTCGCCCGAATGCTGGATGTGACAGAACCGGATGGGCACGGCTTTCTCATTATCGGCGCCAACAGTGTCGCTCTGGCTATCGCCGAAGAACTACAGGAACAGGGCCTGCGCATCCTGATGGCTGACGGCAGCTGGCAGAATACCCGCAGGGCCCGCATGAAAGGCCTGCCGGTGTATTTCGGTAATGCCGTGTCTGAACATGCCGACCGGCATATGGATTTGATCGGCCTGACAGGACTCCTCGCCCTTTCCTGGAGAAATGATGTGAACTCGCTGGCCTGCCTGCGCTATCGCGCTGAATTCGGAGCCGCCAATACCTTTACGCTGGGCGGCAATGCCGATGGCGAAGCGAACGAACAATCGCGCTTTGCAAACATGAGTTTTGGACAGACCCTGTTTTCCAACACAGAGGATTACGCATCGCTGGAACATCGATTGAAGGAAGGCTACATCATTCACAGCACGCAATTATCGGAAGAATACGATTTCGCCAAATGGAAGGCGCAGAACGATAACGATGCCCTTCCTCTTTTTGCCATCCGCAAGGAAGGTGAAGCCAAAGCCTTTATCGGAGGCGAGGAATACATCCCGCCTGCCGGAAGCATCCTGATCAGCTTATCTCCACCTGCTCCTGCGCCAGCCATTGAGCAACCCGATGATCCTGTCCAGGCCGATGTGAAGGGTGTGAACAGACCCTAAGGATGCTCTGACTTATTCAGAGCATCCGTGCGGCCCATGGACGGGCCGCCAAAATCATGCACGCAAGTGTTTGATTTTGTGAGCAAAGGAAAAATCGCACTTTTTCCTTTGCGTAATGAAAAACACCATGGAAGGTGTTTTTAAGAGTATCCCTAATCTTCGGCTTGCACTTTTTCACCCGGCCATTCGCGACTGAGTTTCAGGCCCACCATCGGCCCAAGGTTCTGCACCTTTCTGGCAAATATTGACAGGCTCCTGAACAGCTTGTAATCCAGCGTCACAGCCGTGCTGGCCTGCGTGGTTACCACCTCTTCAAGACGTACCGTGGTCTTCTCTCCAATGCGTTTCCCGGCCGTTACGGATTTCCTGTCCGCACCTGCATCCACGGAAAGTTCGTCCAAAGCCAGACTTTGCCGAACCTTGTCCTGCATGTCTTGCCCCCCAGATCCTGAACCAAACAGAAAGCCTGCCAGACTCATGGCATCGGATGCACCATTCTGACCGAGCGAGGCCAGCGGCCTGCCGGTGGCAAGATAGGAAAGTATCTCTGCCTGTGACATGACAGGCTCAGAGAACAGCTCGGAAAATGGCCGGTCAGCAGGCCCGTCAATGGATACTCCCACCAGCATTCCCTCAACCGTTCTTCCTGCGCGCACATGCAGCAAGGGCCGATCGGGATCGCCGGTATAGGTCACATGGCTGTCGGGCAATATATCGAGGTGGATATTGCGGTAATCAATGCCGCCGGAAACGATAGTTAAATCACCGGTCAGCAAGGGATAGGCGACACTTCCACCGAGCCTCAGGCTGCCACCCAGTTGCAGACGCATGCCGCGCCCGCTGACCTGCCCGTGATTGGCCAGATGCAGTCCGACATCCAGACGCGTTCGCTGCAGATTTTCAAAACGGGCTGTTGTCGACTTTTGTTCTCCCCAAATCAGGTCCTGCGTCGGCCTTGGCTGGATTTCCGGCAACACCACCACCAGAGGATCGGCGGTAAGCTCGCCTCGCAACCACAGGTTTCCATCCTCGTTTCTGGCAGCAAGATGCCCATCAACAACCAGTTGCTGATCGGGCGTATTCATCAGAGGAAACTTCTTGAACAAGACTTGCGGGAACTGCTTTTCGGCTATCGAAAATGCTCCTTTCGACAGCATAGATCCCTTGCCCGATGCGAAGCTTAGATCAACCTGACCACCATCGCCCTGCCAGACAATCCCGCCTTTTCCGGACATATCCAGCCCGAACTCGGGGATGCCGAATCCCGGCAAATCAAACTCCCCATCCCCGGACAAAACAGCCTTGCCCAGTGGCTGGTCCACCACAAGATTCAACTTTGCCCTGCCGCTGAGCGAATCAATGCGCGGCAGCCATGCTTGGAACGCCGCAAGATCGGCAAGATCGACAGCCAAACGCGCCTGACCACCTGCCTGCTCTGCCGGCTCAAAAGCATAGGGCTGAAGCGAAAACCGCCAGGGAATATCCCCGGATGTATCAAGGTTGCCTGCGGGCGACATACTGGCGACAGCCTTCCAGCTCAGAGATTCGCGATGCACGCTGATATCAGCCTTCAGCTGCTTGAGAACCGGCGGCGGCAAGCTGCTCTCACTCCCTGCCAGAACCAGCTTGACCTCATCCGCCGTCACCTTCATATCCAGCTCCGGATTATCCCACGCACCGCCCAATCGGGCGTACAGACTGGCTTTGCCTGCAAGGCTACTCAACGTGGATTTGAACCATGGGGCCATGGCCTGCAGCGGCAGGTCCGTCATATCCAGATTCACTGCCAGTTCTGATCTGCCAAGTTCGACACTGAGCCATGCCGCATGGCTCAGCAGCTTCAGGGCGGTGCGATCCAGCTTCAGCCGTTCGCCGTCGAAGAGCCATGGCATGTCGCGCAGTTGCAACCATTGCGCCTGGGAATCCCGTACGTCCATTTGGCCGATACTGCCCTGCCACGCGCCATCAGCCTTATGCTGGCCCTGCAAACGCCATGCGGCAGCGATATCTCCATCAGCTTTGCCTGCAAATGAAACAGCATCCTTGCCGAGCTTTGCCTGCATCTGCACATCAGTCCATCGTTTCTGCTGCCAGCGCAATCCGGAGGCATTGAGCTTCACCTCGCCTTCGCGACTGAGATGCAACCAGCTTCCCTGTGCGCTTACCCTGCCGATTTCTGCATCATCCAGCTTGATGCCGCGCCCTTCGCCCTGCCATGTCAGATTGGGGCGCTCTGACGAACCGCTGACAGCAAAGCTGCCGTTCAGCCGCCCGGAACCGTCCACTCCGGCAAACATGAAGGCCTGATGCAGGTTTTCACTGCTCACCTTTCCCGCAACTTGCACATGCCCGGCATCACCTCGCCCTGTCGCATTCATTGTCAGGCCGAGCATCTGCATATCCCCTCGCACCAATTTCCAGCTGTCCGCAAGGCCATGCGCCTGCACATCCAGGCGTGCGGCAAGACCTCCCATGCGCCCTTCGCTGATACCGGCATTCATTTGCCAGCCCGTATCCTGATACTCAGCCGTAAACACGCCGGTCAAGGTTCCTTCGGCTCCCTTCACGGGAACTGACCAGTGATCGAGTTCGCCCTTCGCCGTCCATCGCCCGCCGTCCTGCAGCTGCCATTGCAACTGCAACTCGGTCTTTTCTGACGAACCGGGTGTTTCGGTCAATTCACCGTATAAGCGCCCATCGGTTTCACGCCTGGCGGAAATGCGCCACTGCAGCGCGCGCATCAGATTCATCCCGCTGGATGTGCCCTCGATTCGGGCCTCAGCCGCGGCTGTGCCGATATCCGTCTGCAAGCCCCATGTTGCCGCATGCAAAACCGGGCCCTGTTGCAAGGTAAGGTCTCCCTCTCCCTTGAAGATATTGGCGGAGCGCATCCAGCCCCCCGACAGTGCCAAGCCAATACTGGCCAGTTCACCCTCCAGTTTCAGGCTGCCGGCCTTACCGCCCTTGCCCTGAATAGTCAGATCAACATGATCGCCCCCCGTCAGGGCAACCATATCGATACGGCTCGTCCATGTTTTCGGCTTACCATCAAGCCGGCCATGCATACGCCACGTTTCATTCTCCACTGCCCATTGCCCGTTCAGGGTCGGGCCCAGTTTGATATGATCCATCTCAAGCCGGGAGAACGGGGTAAGCGCCTGACCCTCCTCATGATACTCGCCGCGACCAAGCGCGAGACGATCCAGCTGCACCAGCCAGACCGGCCAGAGTGTCTCGATATCAATCGTTGACGGACCTGCCGGCACCGTCACCTTCAGCGCATCAGCCGTGATGCTGCGCAGATGCAGGCGGCCAGTCAGCAGTTGCCAGGGACTCCAGGCCATTTCCAGACCATCGATCTCAACCCTGCTGCCTGCATCAACATATAGAAGCCTGTCGGCCGACCACGCGGTGAGAGGATTGCCTTCAATTGCTCAATGTGCAAGGCCCCTGCCGACCGATTTTCAATCTCGGTCGTCAGCCATGTACGCCCCGTATCTGTTCCCAGCCAGAGCAGGACTGCTCCGGCAGCAAGCAGCAAACCTGCGACACTCAACAGCAGAACAAACAGGGCCATTTTCATCCGATGCTGCACCCTAAAACACCTCGCCAAGGCTGATGTAGAACTGAAAGGAGGCATCCTGCTGACGGCGGACCTGAGGAAAAGAAATATCGGCTCGTACCGGGCCTGCCGGTGTCTGGGCAATCAGGCCGAAGCCAAGCGACCAGACCGGTTTTTGGCGGTTTTGCGGCGTACTCCAAACCTGTCCGACATCCGAAAACAGCACAGGAGAAAACCGCTGGTTCACCTTCCACAGAAGATCGAGCCCCGCATTGGCAGACTGCAGGCCGCCCAGTGCCAGTGCGTCCGGGCCGATCGGCCCCAACGAATCCAGTTTATAGCCGCGCACCGAACCCGAACCGCCGCCGTACTGGCGAAGTGACTTCGGCACGGCCCCGACCAGTGATACGGAGCGTCCATAACCGATACGCGGCGCAGCCAGCAGACGCCTCCCCAATGAATGAAACGAGCGCATATCAGCATGCGTTACGAACCAGCGTCCATTACCGTTGGTCTGCCACGGAAAGCTCATGCGCAGATTTCCTTTCCACCCGCCATGCGGAATCCCTTCACCAACACGCCTGTCCATTTGCAGGGAGAAGCCCGGCTCCACTGTGCGAATATACTCACCGCCGCCGGTGATCCAGTTTTGCCGTACTTCAATACGCAAATATTCCCTCTCATCGAACTGGTGCAGCCAGAAAGGCCCGCCACTGACCGTGTCAAAACGCTGGCCGGCGGTATCTTCGCGCAGGTAATTTAGCGACAGCCCGGTCTTGTCACGCAGGCCGGGCCATACAGGCCGGGCAATGTTGACCCCCGCTGTGCTGCTGGTACGCGACATCGAGCCTTGCAGGCCATATTCAAGCAGGCCACCTGCAAGCCCGCGATCGCTCCACGCCGCGCCAGCCTCAGGGCCGCTGTCGGTGCTGTAACCAGTCGTGCCGCTGAGTACATAGCGATTGGCCTCCACAACATCGATGCGCATTGGCACCCGATCCCCATCATCCTCCGGCAATACCGGCACCACCGAAGCACTGCGATAATGGCTGTCGTTGCTGATGCTTCGGATTGCTGCACGGATAACCGTCGCACTCGGCACATCCCCCTCATGCAAAAGGCTCAGTCGCCTGGCAAGATCAGGGCGATACTGAGCTGCATTCTGCACCTCCACCTCAGCGATGTGATAAAGCTTGCCCGGCTCAATCCGCCAGACAATGCGTACGCGCTTGCTCTCATGATCGGGATACACAGCCGCTTCGGCAAAGGCAGCACGCAGGTAACCCGCATCCGTCCAGGCACCGCGCAAGGCGGTTTTTGCCGTTTCATAATCTTCGCTGCGAAACCATGTGCCGGACTCAGGAAGGGTTATCGCTCCCGGCGCAGCAGGCTCCGCAATCACCTCGCCGATCTGCCAGCGGGTTCCGGCCTCAACCAGCCAGCGAATGGCCTTGTCATCGCCTGCTTCAACGCTCACTGATGCATCAAGAAACCCTTCGCTACGCAACCACTCACCAATGGCCTGCGCATCGTCCACAGCAGCATAGCGCAGCTGCGCACCCTTTATGCCCTGCTTTTCCAGCGCAGGCGTATGCAGGCTTTTCTCAAGCGAGGCCAGCCATGCGATGGGCAGACCATCAATGTGTTTATCCATGCCCTGCGCCCATGAGGAAGCGCTGCCACAGAGCAGGATGATGGCGAATCCTGTGGCAAACAGAGCAGCCCGCATGGTCGACAAGAAATATTTAAATCGCACTGGCAAAGTGTAAGACCTCACGAAACCTTATCCATGACTAAAACGAATGACTAATCTCTTCACCAACAAAGCCACATTCGTGCCCATGAAACCCCGACAGTCAGGAAATTCGCCGATCTATAGAGGATTGAGCAGCTGCTCTGGGGGTGAAAACGCTGAAGGCAGCGTGAATGAAACTGACGAAGTGTTATGACAGCACAGCGACATAGTTCCCCATGGGATTTCTTATGCCATCAGGGCTTCAATCCGTCTGCGGATTTGTGCCTGCCTGCAGCCTTTCAGGCCTACAGCTCTGCCGCTGAAAGATACTTACCGGCCTCATCGGAAATCTTGAGGATATACGGACGAATCGTTTCCAACTTTTCCATGCATGCCTGCGCATCTCCGGCCTCCCCGGACTTCTGCATCGAACGCAGCAGCATCGGCAGCGCCTCCGACCTGATATACATGCAACTGCCGATCATTTTGTGCGAAATCAGGGCAAATTCGAGCCAGTCTCCGGCTTGCACCGCCTGATCCAATCTGTCCAGCTCACGTTTCATATCATCGCGCAGGCACTGCATCGCCTTCAATGCGCTTTTTGGGGTTCTCTTGAGAAGCGTTTCATCGATCAACGACTGATCCAGCAGCGGTAGCAACGGCGCCTTTTCTGAGCCGGGAATATTAGCGACATTGACCTGCGGCGGCTGTGCACGAGCTTCTTCCTGTCGACTTTCGAGCTTCACCTGCACGCCTGTCGCCCTTGCCGTATCCTTAAAAATAAAACTCTCAAGCTTGCTTGCAAGCTCATACGGCTGAAACGGCTTGGTTAAATAATCGTTCATGCCCGAACTCAGGCAGCGTTGAAAATCCTCTTTCATCGCACTCGCAGTCAGTGCCACAATCGGAATAGCCTGTCCGCTGCCCTGCTCAGCTTCGCGTATCCTGCGTGTTGCTTCCAGCCCGTCCATTTCCGGCATGTACACATCCATCAGGATGAGATCAAGACCGCCCTGCCGCCAGCGCTCCACAGCCTCCCGGCCATTGTCCACGACAAGCACCTTCAGCCCCATATCCTCCATCTCTTCCTTGGCAATGAGCTGGTTGATCTCATTGTCTTCGGCTAACAGCACAGTTTGCCCGTCGAACAGGATGTTCGATTGTCCCTCATAGGCGGGCTCGATGTGGACATCGCTTATATTATAAATCCGATTAATCATGACAGCGTCGGGATGAATCCCTACAGGCAGCGAGAAGGAAAAGCTGGACCCCTTGCCGGGCTCGCTGCTCACATGCAGTTCGCCACCCATAATCTCAATCAGCCGCTTGGCGATATTCAGACCCAGGCCGGAGCCACCATATTTCCTGGTCGTTGATTCATCGCCCTGCGTGAAAGCGTTAAATATCCGCTCAAGCTGCTCACTGCTCATACCCTTGCCTGTGTCGGTCACACAAACATGAATCCAGTCCCCCTCACCCAACCCGGGAACCCCGTCCTGCTGGATGGATACCGTCACCCCGCCATGCTGGGTGAACTTGACAGCATTGCCTGTGAGGTTGAGTAGAATCTGACGCAGCCGGAGCGGATCGCTGATAAACTTGGTCGGTGCCCCCTGCAATTCAACCGTAAGGCTGATGCCCCTTTCCTCCACCATCTGCGCAAATGATATCAGTGAATTCTGGATGAAGGATTCCATATGAATGCTCGCACTCTCCAACTGCAGCGAATCCGCTTCTATCTTGCTGAAATCAAGGACGTCATTGAGCAAGGCCAGCAGGTCGTTGGATGCATGCTGGGCACTGTTGAGATAATCAAGCGCCTCGGGTGGCATATTCAATTTACTCAGTCGGCGCTGCAATCCGATAATACCGTTTAGTGGCGTACGTATTTCATGGCTCATATTGGCCAGAAATCTCGATTTGGCATGATTGGCCTGCTCCGCCTTCGTGGCCAGCTGCTGGGCTTCATCCGATTTACTCTGCAACTCCTCCGTTCTCTTCTGCAGCTCCTCCGTTCTCTTCTGCAACTCCTCCGTCCGTTCCCCTACCTTCTGTTCCAGCTCCGCGTGATAACCCTTCAATGCCACATCGCGCTTTTTCAGCTGCACAAGCATGTCGTTGAAGCCGTCTGTCAACAGCCCGAACTCATCCTGACTCGTCATCTGCAGTTTCTGATCATAATTTTCCGTCTGGCTCACCTTCTGCATTCCGGCCACCAGCGCATTGACAGGTCTGGAGAACTGCAGCTGCAGCTTTCCCGCCAACCAGTACACAACCGCAAAGCCGGGCAACATCAAACCCAGCGTAAGCAGCAGCATGCTGGCGATGCTTTTATACAAAGACTCAAGGCTGGAAGAAATCTGGATATAGCCAAGGGTGGTTTCATCAAAGACGATATCGGAGGTGATCGACATATGATCCGGAGATACCTTCTTGCTTATGCCGGTACCGCCCTGAGCCATGTAGTCATCCAGCGAGAACGTGTCGAGGCCCGGTAATCCCGAGCGGGCATATTTGGCAAATGGTTTGCCCCGTTTGTCGAAGAGAATGGCGTATCTGATATCCTTTTCCGTCTTCAAGGCGAACAGCAGCTTTTCTGCCGTTGCCGGATCGTCAAAGCTCAAAGCAGCCGAGCTGTTGATGCCGACAATCGTTGCCATGCTGCTTAAGCGCAGGCTCAAGTCATTATAATAACCAATTGCGTTGTAGGCGCTGTAGGCAAGCGCCGTCACCAACAGAACCAGACCACTGACCAGCATCACCATGCGCCGCAACTTATGGGCAAAGCTATGTTTGATTGCAGGACGTGACGGCTCTTGCGCGATCATGGCTTATTTTCCTCATTGATCAGCGTGGACATTTGCAACAGGGGCGCAGCAACACGCAGACCGGATTTATTGATGCTTTTCATATTGAAAATGAAGCCCAGACGATTGTTGCGGCGGGTAATTTCAATCATGCCGCCAGCCTTGGCAAAGCCGTGCACATCACTGATCGAAAGCACCGGAAGAGATGCAATGTCCGGCAGTTTCCGCTGCAGGGCCTCCCTGCTGGATTTGCCTGCAAAGACCATCTGGCAGCTCTGCAGACTGTCGGCATCCTCGACAAGATAGCGGATGTCGATACTGCGATGATTTGTCATCTGGCCGTGCAGTTCATCCAGATAGGGCACAAAGGGATCATGCTTTGCCACACAAATCAGCAAGGTGTTCGGTTCCTTTCCATCAGCACCTGGCCATGTGACAAAACGCGTGAGGTTGAATAGCAGTGCGGCCTCGATTTTGAACTCCACATTGTCGTCGCGATCCGTATAGCCGGGTGTTGCAGGCCAGATCAGCATGCCCAGCAGCAGGCAGCCGCACGCAAAGCTTACTGGCAGGGGCAATGTTTGCCTCTTTTTATCCGGCTCCGCAACGGCGTGGAAGAATTGCATCGTCTGAATCGCTTAGAAACCGAGCTTGACCATGCCGTATACGGAACGCTCGACCGAGGTCGGGCGGATGAAGGACTCCTCAATAAATTCCAGGTGCCGCGCATGCAGCAGATTCTGACCTACCAGAGAAACCTCCATATCTCTGCTTACTTGCCATCCGAGACGCACATCCATCTCCGCATAAGCTTGAACCGATTGAATGGATGTCACGACAGGGTCAGGGCTGGGATGTTTCAGGCGGCTGGTGTAGCGCCCCCAGACATCCAGTTCAAAGGCCGATGCAAAGGTCATGTTCGAGCGCAATGACATCTGATGCTTGGGGCTGGAGCCCTCTCCCGCCCTGATCCAGTCCGCACTCGATCCTCCGGGTATCTGGTTGAGCTTGACGTTCAGGTTGCTGTAAGCCAGATGCAACTGCCACCAGTCCATGGCCTGCCAACTGGCGGCAAGCTCAACACCGTAGGACCTGCCCTGCATCATGTTACCGGCCAGAAAGGAGGTTCCTCCACCGGCCGGTTCGTAGGTGCGTAGTTTATCGTAAACGTTGTAGAAGGCTGCGACATCAATTTTGATCTGATCCATAGGCTGGATTCTGTATCCCATTTCGTAAGCCGTGAGTTTCTCTGACTCCATCTTCGCATTACCATTGGCAATAATGACCAGTGGCACTGGCAAAAGGGGCGGTGCCGGTGGCTGAACACGGGCAACCGGTGTGCCGTAGAGCTCATAGCGTGAAGGTGTGCGTGCCGCCCGGGATACGGCAAACCACAAGGTCTGCGTTTCTTCAACGGACCAGGTCAACCGCGCATTGGGCTGGACCTCCCAGCCGGTGAATTCGTTGTGCTCGAATTTGGAGCCAAGTACAAGGTGCAGGGCGTCCGATCCCAGTTTGATATCATCCTGTATGAAACTGCTGAACAGCCTGTTTCTCGAATTGATGCCCGGAACGGTCATCGTAAAGGTGTTGCGCATGACTTCCCTCATATCGCGAAACCCGAGTCCCCAAACCATTTCCTGCCAGTCGCCAAACCCGAAATTATGCTGAAGGTCGATATCCAGTGTGTCATGCTGCTGTCCGAGATATATCTCATCGCGCTTGTTGTGGTCGTAATAAACCTGCAGCGAGGCTGAATCGCCACCGCCCAGCGAATGCTCCAATCGGCCCAGGGTATTCCAGCCCGAAGCCGTGAATGCATCAGGTGCAGATACCATATACGGGGCAGTAGCCTGCCACAGCCGGACAATCTGGTTTTCGTTGTTGCGAAAGACATCCCCCTGCAGAGTCAGCTTGTTGGCGTTGTCCGGCTCCGTGTCCACACGGAATCCACTGCGCATGCTACTCCAGCTATCGCCGGCATTACTGCCGTTGAGGGTATCCTTGAAGTCGTTTGTCTTCTTGAACTTGGCATACGCCCGACCGAAGGTGTTTTCGTTGATGGCAGCGCCATAACGCAGCGAAGTAAGGGCCAGTTGCTTGCTACCACCGCCTGCGACCACCTGCCCGCCCTGCGTATCCTGCGCATGCTTGCTGATAATGTTGATGATACCGTTCACGGCATTGCTACCCCACAGCGTTGCTCCGGGGCCGCGAATCACCTCGATCCGCTCGATATCCGCCATATTGGTATCCTGATCGTCCCAATAGACTCCCGAATAGGAAGGGGTATAGACGCTTCGCCCGTCCATCAGCACCAGCAGCTTGTTGGCGAACCGGCCATTGAATCCGCGCGCTGTAACC